>DASYRW010000266.1:0-11359 GCA_036003985.1 Thermoplasmatota archaeon | reverse complement strand
GCGCCCGCCCCTGCGGCGGGCGCCCCCTCCTTTCTCGATCATCCCCGGCGCTTCGGGATGCACGGCGCCGGGGCCTCCCTCTAGCAACGGCAAGCCCTTGTGGTACCACAGGTAGGGCGTGTCCTCGAAGCCGCGCTTGAGGTACAAGGCCTGCGCGCGCGCGTTGTCGCGCCGCACGTGCAGCTCGACGCGCGCGGCTCCCAAGCTTTGGGCGTAGCCCTCCGCGAAGCCCAGCATCATGCTCCCGATGCCGCGGCTGCGCTGCGCCGGCAGGACGTAGAAGTCCTCCAGGCTCACCACCGGCGCGCCCTTCCACGTGCTGTAGTGCGCGTGCAGGGTCATGCAGCCCACGATGGCCCCCTCCGCGCCCTCCGCGACCGCGAAGCGGAAGCCTCCGCCGCGGAAGCTGCGCCCCCACGAGCGCGCGAACATGCTCGGATCGGGCGGCTTCGCCTGCTCGGCCTCGACCAGCGCGCGGAACAAGCTGTACACCCGCGGCGCCTCGCCGCGCAGGGCCCAGCGCACCTGCACCATGCGCGCTGCACGCGCTGGGGAAGCATCAAAGCTGGGACCTGGCGGCCCGCTGTCGCCGGCGCGTAACAGTGCCGATCCTCGCAGGCCTCGCGGCCCGCTCCCGTTCCTGACCCTGCGCCGGCGCGTACTTGGCGGGCGCGCTGTGCGGCGCCGCGTTGGCCTGGCGTCCCAGAGCGCCGGTGAGGCGCACTCGGCCAGGAGCCCAATGGATCGCGTCGCCATGTCGCCCCAAGCACCGTCCCCCGTTCATGATGTCGCGGGGGTGTGAGGCCCAGAGCGGGGCTGCTTCGCGCTTCGACGCCAAGAAGGTTTCGGGCCGACGGGTTTTAAGGCACCCAAAGGATGCCCGCCCATGCGCTCCCCGGGCGCGGCCAGCCTGGCCCTGCTCGTGCTGCTCGCCCCCCTCGCGTCCGCGCAGGCGCCCGAGCTCGGCCTGAGCCTCGAGCGAGCGCTGGACGCCGCGCTGCCCGTCGCGCCCGGCGAGGTCGTGCGGCTGAACCTCACGCTCACCAACCCCACGGACGACGGCCTCCTCGTGAGCGTCGTCGCGCGCGGGCCCGAGGGCTGGAACGCCACCGCGCTGCCGGCCAGCTTCGACCTGCCGCCGCGCGCGGCCGGCGAGCAGCGCATCGTCACGCTGGGCTTCGTGGTGCCGGAGCGCGCCCGCCCGCGCGTCGAGCACGTCGCGCTCGAGGTCACGGCCATCAACAGCACGACCGGCGCGCTGCTCACGCGCGCCCTCGACGTGCCGGTGGAGGTCACGCACACGGCCCTCGTGCTGGGGCTCTTCCAGAACCCGCTCCCCGCTCCGCTCGACAACGCCTACGGCGTGTTCCTGCTCGACCTGGCCGTGTGGGCGTTCATCGCCGGGAGCATCATCGTGCTGCAGGACCCCATCGTGAAGTTCCTGACGCGCCGCGCCGAGCGCCGCGTGAGCCTGCGGATCGTGGTGCTGCTGCGCGTGCCGATGTTCGCCTTCCTCGTGTTCTTCGGGCTCACCCAGAGCTGGCGCGCGCTGCCGCCGAGCGAGGCCGTCGACCTGGGCCAGCGCGTCTTCGGGTCGCTCTACATCCTGGTGACGATGTACCTCGTGTACAAGGTGTTCCGCGCGGTCATCCTGTACTACATCGAGAACATCGCCATCCGCACCGAGAGCCAGCTCGACGACATCCTCGTGCCCGTGCTGGAGAAGGTGGGCGCGGTGGTGATCGTGCTCGCGGGGATCCTGTACTTCATCAGCACCCTCGGCATCGACCTGACCGCCTTCGTCGCGGGCGGCGTCGTGGTGTCGATGGTCCTCGCGTTCGCGGCGCAGGACACGCTGAGCAACTTCTTCGCGGGCCTGTTCCTGATGCTCGACCGGCCCTTCGTGCGCGGCGACGACATCGTGCTCGTCACCGGCGGGCCCCTCGCGGGCGACATCTTCCGCGTCGACCAAGTCGGGTTGCGCTCGACGCGGCTGTACCACTACAAGAACCACCAGATCGTGGTGATGCCGAACAACGACCTCGCGAAGAACCCGGTGGTCAACATGATGTACCCCGACCACCGCTACCGCGTGCACGTTCCCGTCGGTGTCGCCTACGAGGCGGACGTGGACCTCGTCCAGAAGGTCCTGGAGGCGGCCGCGCGGGCCCACCCCGACGTGGACAGCTCGCCCGGCTTCGAGCCCTTCGCGTCCCTGGACGGCTTCGGCGACTCGCAGCTCGACTTCGTGCTCCTGTTCTACATCAAGGACGTGAAGCGCCGCATCCGCATCGCCAGCGACGTGCGCGAGCGCATCCTGAAGGACTTCGCTGCGGAGGGCATCGAGATCCCCTTCCCGCAGACGGTGATGCGCGTCATGCCCGGTCCCACCGACGGCGGCGGGGAGGGCTTGCCGCCCGGGACGGCGCCCGGCACCCCGCCGACCCGCACACCGGACGGCCCGAAACGTTCATAACCCGGGCCGCAAACGCTTTCCCCCTCGGGAGAGCATGAAGCCCCGCATGGCGAGCCTCGAGGACGCGGTGCGCGAGTCCGGGGATGGCATCGCGCTGAACCTCGAGGTGCAACCCGGCGCCCGGAGCGAGAACTTCCCCGCGGGCTTCAACCCCTGGCGCGGCCGCATCCAGGCCAGGGTGCAGGCGCCGGCCGAGGACGGCCAGGCGAACGAGGCCCTCCGCGCGCTCGTGTCGGAGTTCTTCCAGGTCCCGAACGCGCAGGTCCAACTCGCCCAGGGCGCGACGAACCGGCAGAAGACCGTGGTGGTGCAGGGCGTGGAGTGGCGCACGGCCCTGGCGAGGCTGCGCGAGGGGCTGCAGGCCCAGCAATGACCTCCACCACCGCGCAGGACCGCCTCGACGAGATCGAAGCGCTGCTCGACGACCTCATCGCCGACAACGCCGAGTGGCCCGTGCTCGTCGAGGGCGAGAAGGACGTCGCATCCTTGCGCGCGCTCGGCTTGGAGGGCGAGATCCTGCGCATCAAAGGCGCGACCACGGTGTGGGTGGCCTGCGAGGCGATCGCGCGCCGCCACCGCAAGGTGATCCTGATGGTGGACTGGGACCGCGGCGGCGGCCACCTCGCGCGCCTGGTCCTCGATGCGCTGGAGGCCAACGGCGTGCGCTGCGACCCCGACTACCGCCGCGCCCTCGCGCGCGCCAGCAAGAAGGAGATCGTGCACGTCGAGGGCCTGGCCACGTACATGGACAACCTGCGCCGCGCGGCCCGGCGCGAGCACGAGCCCTCGGCCGGGCCGCCGCCTTCCTGACGAAGCCGGAGCGGTTCAGCCGGGCCTTGCCCACCCCGCCCAACCTTTAAATATCCCTTGGCCCGTTGGGCCTCCGTCGCGCTGGTGACGATCGTGCTCCGCCACGGTCCACCGATTCACGCTCACCCCATCGAGACCCTTCGGAGCCCCCCTGCGGCACGGACACCCAGGGCCGGCTAGGCACTCCTGGCGAGCCCGTCGTCGCCAAGCGCACCTCCCAGCCTGCGGAGCAGGCGGTGACCTCCATGGCCGACGTGGACATCAACCTCGACCCGAGCACGACGAAGTACCTCATCCGCGCCCAGCTCAGCGCCGACGGCGTGGTGGAGAAGCCCGACGTGGTGGGCGCGATCTTCGGGCAGACCGAAGGCCTGCTCGGCAACGAGCTCGACCTCCGCGATCTCCAGAAGAGCGGCCGCATCGGCCGCATCGAGGTCGACGTCGAGAGCAAGAAGGGCAAGACCACCGGCAGCATCACGCTCCCCTCGAGCCTGGACAAGGTCGAGACCGCCATCCTCGCGGCGGCGGTGGAGAGCATCGACCGCGTCGGCCCCTGCCGCGCGGAGATCAAGGTGCAGAGCATCGAAGACGTGCGCGTCGTCAAGCGCTCCCAAGTGATCAACCGCGCCAAGCAGCTGCTGGTGGGCCTCGTCGACAGCAGCAAGGACGACAGCACCGACATCACCGAGGAGGTGCGCGCGACGGTGCGCGCCGAGGAGCTGATCAGCTTCGGCCCCGAGCGCCTTCCTGCTGGGCCGCACATCCTCAAGAGCGACGCCATCATCGTCGTCGAAGGCCGCAACGACGTCATCAACCTCCTCAAGCACGGCATCAAGAACGCCGTGGCCGTGGAGGGCACGAGCGTGCCCAAGTCGGTCCAGGAGCTCACCAAGGACAAGGTCACCACCGTCTTCGTGGACGGCGACCGCGGCGGCGAGCTGATCCTCAAGGAGCTGTTCCAGACCTGCGAGATCGACTTCGTCGCGCGCGCGCCCAAGGGCCGGGAAGTCGAGGAGCTGCAGCAGAAGAACATCATGAAGTGCCTGCGCAACAAGGTCCCAGCAGAGCAGTTCGCGGAGATCGGCGGCATCGAGGGCCTCAAGCTGGAGCGAGAGGGCCGGCCGGAGCGCGCCGAGCGCGCCGCGGCCGCGCTGGCCCAGGAGCGCGCCACCCTCGACCGCCTCGAGGCGCGCGCCGCTGGGACCTACATCGAGGAGCCCGAGCTCCAGCCCGCGCAGCGCCGCGAGGAGCGGCCCCCTCAGCGCCGCGAGGAGCGCGACGAGCGCCGCGGGCCGCGCGAGGAGCGCGGCGGGCGCCGCGACGACCGCGAGCGCGGGCCCCGGGAGGACCGCGGGCCGCGCGAGGCTCCCAGGCCCATGCGGGAGCGCGAGGAGCGCGGCGGACGCCGCGACGACCGCGAGCGCGGCCCCCCCCGCGGCGAGCGGGGCGAGCGGGGCGAGCGCGGCGGCCGGCCGTGGGAGCGGCGCGAGGGCGGCCCCCGCGAGGGCGCGCCGAGGCCCCCGATGCGCGAGCCCCGGGAGCACATGGAGCAGCCCCGCGAGACCATGGACTTCGACGACGGCCCCGCGCCGGCCAGCGGCGGCGGCGCGGACGAGCCGGTCGAGGTCGTGAGCGCCGGTGGCGAGGGCCGCGAGGCGCGCTACCTCGGCCTGCTCAACGAGCTGGGCGGGAAGCTCCAGGCCGTGTTCCTCGACGAGGGTGGCCAGCGGGCCGGCGACGCCATCCCGGTGCGCGACCTCGCCGACACGCTGCGCAAGAACGACACCAAGCTCAGCGCGGTCGTGTTCGACGGCGTCATCACGCAGCGCCTGCTCGACATCGCCAGCGAGAAGGGCATCACCACCCTGGTAGGGGTCAAGACGGGCAACATCACGAAGCGCCCGGGCAACGTCGAGGTCGTGACCCGCGCCGACCTTGAGCGCGCCTGATCAACGCGGCCGCGCCGTGACCCGCACCGCGCCCGCGGCGGGCGCGAACGCGATGCTCACCGGCAGGAAGGACGCGAGGACCTCCGCGTTCGTGCGCGCGTGGGGCGTGGCCTCGCGCGTGGTGTACGTGCACGGCCCTTGGGCGGCCGCGAGGGCGGCGTAGATCATGAGCTGGTCCGCGGCGCGCGCGTCCACGCTGCCCCCGCCCCGCAGCTCGGCCAGGAGGTCGTCGGCGGCGGCGCGCCCGACCTGCTCGCTCGGCACACCGCGCTCCCCCAGCGCGCTCGCGCCGAGCCGGCACCGGCCATCGTCGGCCCACAACGTGACGGCGACGCCCGCGTCCAGGGCCGGCATGCCCGTGACGTCGATCTCCGCCTTCGTGAAGCCGTCCTCGGCCAAGCGCTCGAGGGCGCTCGTGCGCACGCGGGCCCCGACATGATCGGGCAGGTTGCTCATGGCGACCCTGCCTTGCAGCCGGAAGGGCTCGCCCGTGCGCTCGAGGGCGAACGGCTTCGGGTCCCATGGGCCGGCTTCGAGCACCGCCGCGCCGCCCCCGCGCGGGTACCAGCCGCGGCGGACCAGCTTGACGCGCGGGCGCCATCCGAGGCGCTCGAGCGTGTCGACGTGCACGCGCGCGAGGTAGTCGAAGGGAGGCGCCCACTTGCCGTCGGTGCCACCCGTCACCGAGATGCGCCAGAAGCTGCCGCTTCGCGCGAGGGCGGGGAGGAGGGCTTGCACGAAGAGCGGGATGCTGCCCGCGGTGCCGATGTCGGCGCGCAGCTCGCCGCCCGCCATGGGGCCGGGCTCGAAGGCCAGGGTCATCGCCCCCACCTCCGCGCCCGCGACGCGGCCGCCGGTGAGCGACGCGAAGGCCTGCGCCACCGCGACGTGCTGCGGCCGCAGCCCTGGCTCGGGGCGGTTCGCGCGCAGGTTGGTGATGCGGAAGGGCTGGCGCGTGATGGCGCTGCACGCCAAGGCCGTGCGCAGCACTTGGCCGCCGCCTTCGCCGCGCGCGCCGTCGAGCTCGAGCACGGCCTGGCAAGGGGCCGCGGGCCTTCAAGCTTCGCCGCCGCAGCCTTTTTGGCGCCCGCCAGGCATGGCCGCGCGTGCCCGAGCCCCTCAAGGTCCGCAACCGCGCGCGCCTCCGGGAGAAGGACGCCGAGCGCCTCGCGCAGGAGCTCGAGGCCATGCTCGGCGTCGCGCCGTGGCCGCCGGGCACGCACCTCGACAAGGCCGAGTCGCAGCTCGGCGAGGTGCTGGTGAGCAAGGGCCGCGTGCTGGCGTTCTTCCTGCCCGCCGAGCAGGGCGGCAAGGTCGCGCCGACCGTGCGCCTGCTGCTGGAGTGCAAGCCGACCCTGAGCTACGTCACCGTGGACATGGGCGCGGTGAAGTTCGTCAACAACGGCGCCGACATCATGGGCCCGGGCATCGTCGAGGCCGACCCCGCGCTCGTGGAGGGCGGCGTGTGCTGGGTCCGGGACGAGCGGAACAAGCGGCCGCTGGCGATCGGCCAGGCCCTCGTGACGGGTGCGGCCATGCCCAAGCAGCCCGGGAAGAAGGTCCGCAACCTCCAGCGCGTCGGCGACGAGCTCTGGGAATGGGAGGCGTAGCGAATCAAAGCGGCACCGTTATTATCGGTGCGCAGCCATGCGGGCTTCGCTAGGAAGGGATGCACGGATGGGCCTGTTCAAGCGCTTGGTGGGCGAGGAGTCGAAGGGCTCGAAGGGCGATTTCGTTGACCTGGCCGATTACAACGTCGAGGTCAAGGACGAGCCTGCCACGTGCCTGGTCAAGGTGGCGGAGGTCACGCGGTTCGAGGACATCGGCGACTTGGCCGAGGAGGTCTACGGCGGCCACATCCTGGTCATCGACATCCGGAACCTCGTCAAGGACGAGTTCCAGCTGCGCCGCATCACGGCCGAGCTGAAGAAGGTCACCGCCGACGTGGGCGGCGACGTGGCCGGCATCGCCGACGGCCTGCTGTGCGTGACGCCGCGCGGCATCCGGGTGGACCGGCAGAAGATCCGGATCACCGCCTGAGACCCGGGCAAAAGCTAAGGTTCTCGGGCCCTTGGCCCGCGCGTGCAGCGCGAGTTCACGCTGGACGCGCGGTGCCCCGCCTGCGGGGCGAGCCAGCTCACCATGCGCAGCATGGCCGAGGACCTGCCCTATTTCGGCCAGTCCCTCATCACCACCCTCGCTTGCGCGCAGTGCGGGCTCCGCCACACGACCACCATGGTGCTGGAGCAGCACGCCCCGCGCCGCGCGACGCTGCGCTTCCGCGCGCCTGAGGACTTGAGCGTGCGCGTCGTGCGCTCCGACTCGTGCTCCTACACCATCCCCGAGCTCGGCTTCAAGGCCGAGCCGAGCACGGCCAGCGAGGCCTTCGTCACCAACCTCGAGGGCATCCTCGAGCGCGTGCGCGACGTCCTCGTGCGGACGCGGCTCATCGTGGACCGGCCCGAGGCGAGGGCGAAGGCCGAGGAGCTGCTCGACAAGCTGCAGCGCATCCAGGAGGGCCGGGAGCCCGCGACGCTGGTGCTCGACGATCCCTACGGCAACAGCCAGATCGCCAGCGACCGCGCCGTGGTCGAGGAGCTGGGCGAGGAGGAGGCGCGCTCGCTGGCCACGGGCCGCGCCGTCCTCGACGTCGGCGACGTGGATCCCTAGGCGCGCGCGACGGCCTCGACCTTGACCGCGCGGATCACCGGCTCGCGCCCCACCAGGGCCTTCTCGACGGTGCCGATGGCGCGCACCACGCTGCCCTTCTGCGCAGCGACAGGGCTCGACGTGGCCACCGTGGCCGTGAAGCCGTTCTCCATGAGGCGCACGTAGTGCACGCCGCCCTTCTCGGCGACGTCGCTCACGCTCCCGACGACCTCGACGGTGCGGCCGGTCATGTGGGGCAGGCTCGTGACGCTCGCGCGCGGCACGGACGGCTCGCTGGCGCGCCAGGCGCGCTCCCACTCCGCATCGAGGCTCTGCAGCACCTGGACCTCGTAGGTCCAGATCGCGAGGGCGCCGGGCCGGACCGTGGACGCGAACACCAGCGCCTTGTCCTGCGCGAGGGCGAAGTTGCTCTGGATGCGGTCGCTGACCCGCACCTCGCAGCGCTTGGCCACCTCCGCAGGCACTTGCGTGCCGCGGCCCACCAGCACCTGGGACCCCGGCGGCACGTCGGCGAAGTCGAGGCGCTCCGTGCACAGCCTGACCGCGCCGTGGCCCGTCTCGCTGAGGCTCCAGTGGTGGGTGAGCTTGCTGTGCTCGACGTTCTGGATCTTGCGGTACGCCAGCTCCCGGACGAACAGCGTGGCGAGGACGCCGACGCCGAGGCCGAGGCCGGCGCTGAGCAGGTCGATGGGGGCCATGGAATCACCTGGTGAGGACGCGTGTGAAGCCGCAGACCGGGCAGCGGGCCTTGACCGGCCGCTGCGCGCTGAGCCAGAGGGTGGAGCTGCACTGGGAGCACTTGCCGCGCGTGACCTTGCCGTGGGTCTGCATGCCGCGCAGGATGTCGCCGGTGAGGCGCAAGTTGCGCGTGTGCGGGTCCACCAGCACCGCTTGGCCGGGCTCCATGGCGAGGCTCGCGCGCGCGGCGGGCACGCGGGTCAACGGGGCCGCGCGCCGCGGGGGCGCGCTGCGCACGGTGGCGCGCGCTGCGACGGCAGGCCGCGGCGCCGCGAGGAGGCCGCCGAACGCGCCGCCGATGGCGGCGAGGCCCACGGCGAGGGCGCCGAGCTCGCCCACGGTGACGTACGCGACCGCGCTGCCGCCGAGGGCGAGCGCAACGAATAGCGGAGCGGTGCGCTGCATCATCCCATCCGCGCGGCAAGCCGCGTCGCGTCGCAGATAGCTTCCGAAAACGCGCGCCTTCGGACGCCCATGGCCCCCCAGCAGGGATGGACTTTCCAGAGATCCTCGCGCTGTGCCGTCAGGCTGCCGGCCGGCGTGCGAGACAGGTTCGAGAAGGTTGGGCGCATCCCAGACAAGGCACAGGAGTGGTCGTGCCACGTCGGCCAGGCAAGCTTGATGGCGAAACGCACGGCTGCCCCGCTGTCGGGGCCGCGGCTTCGCGGCTCCGCACCCCGAAGGAGCGGGAGGATCTCCCGCTCTCCCCAGCCGCCCAGCGGAGCCTCCGGAGGACAAACCTTCATAGCCCCGCGCCGCGGATGGCGCCGCGTGCGCGCGAAGGGCTTGCTGCTGCTCAGCGGGGGCATCGACAGCCCCGTGGCTGGCCGCCTGCTCCAGCGCCAGGGCGCGGAGCTGGAGGCGGTCCACGTGAGCCTCGAGCCCTACACGGACGACAGCCCCGAGCGCAAGGCGCGGCAGCTGGCGCGCGCGCTGGGCCTCGAAGCGTTCGCGGTCGTGGCGGGCGGCGACGCCAACGCGGCGATGGCGCAGGCCGACCACAAGCGCTACTTCGTGCTGAGCAAGCGCTTCATGCTGCGCTGCGCCGAGGCCCTCGCGCCGGCGCGCGGCGCGGGCTTCCTCGCGACGGGCGAGAACCTCGGCCAGGTCAGCTCGCAGACCCTCGCCAACCTCGCGGCCATCGACGACGCGGTGCGGCTGCCGGTGTTGCGGCCCCTCCTGGGGCTCGACAAGGTGGAGATCGTGGCCCTCGCCCAGCGCGACGGCACGCTCGCGACGAGTCAGGGCCCAGAGCTCTGCGACGTGCTGGGGCCGCGCTACCCCGCGACGCGCGCCACCCACGACGAGGTCGCGCGCGGCGAGGCGCGGCTCGATCTGGAGAGCCTCGTCCGGAAGGCGGTGGACGGGGCCGCGTTTGCGTCTCCGTAGGCAACCTTTATGGCTCCCAAGTCCGAGGAGGAGGGCGTGGCGCCGCCCGAGGGGTTCTACATGGTCAAGCCGTGCGCCACGAGCGCGGGCTACGAGGCGCGGCCGCGCAGGCCCCTCGACATCACGCTGGCCGAGGCGGAGGCGCGCCTGCGCCGCGCGGAGGTCGAGGTCGTGCGCAACGCGGGCGTCGTGCTGCTCGCGCGCGCGGGCTGCGACGTGACGGTGTTCCCCACGGGCAAGCTGCTGCTCAAGACCACCGACGAGGAGCAGGCCCACGACGCGACGCGCCGGCTCGCGGCGGCGCTGGGGCTGCCAACTTCCTAGGCAACGTAGAGGGAGAAGCTGCCCCGCCAAGCCTTATCAGGTCTTCATTGGTACTCGCTCAGGGGCGATTGACTGGGACACAAGCTCGTGGGGATCCTGATTGCCGCCGCGCTTGTCGTTCCGGTGGCCCTCGGAACCGCAGACCAGTTGGAGCAGCCGAGCTTGGTCCCGCCACCCGGGGCTGGGGAACTAGATCCGTGGCTCGATGCGCGGGGCGACGTGCTGGCTGGCGATATCGATGTGGGGGATCATGCTCTGTTATTCCGGGGCATCAAGTTGCAAGCGATCGGACAGGGCGGTGTTGCGCTCGATGGTAACCGAATTTGCACAGAGGGCGCCTTCCTCTGCCTCGGGCTGAACTGGCGCGGCGAATGGAATCCCGAAACGATCTACAGCCCGCACGATGGCGTGAGCCATGAAGGAAGCTCATACATTGCTTTGCAACGCAACAAGGATTCTTCCCCGCCAAGCCCCTTCTGGAATACGCTTGCCGAGGTGGGGGAAACTGGGCCTGCCGGTCCGCAGGGAGAGCTAGGGCCGACCGGACCGCCGGGACAGCAGGGGCCCGAAGGCCCACCAGGAGTTCTCGCCGTCCTCGACTCAGAACTCGGACCTTGCGACGCAAGCGCAAGGGGCCAACTGCGCGTCGTGTTGGCAAGCGAGGACGAAGCCGACCAAGTCGTTGCGTGCCTCAGAGTCGCGCCCGACACTTTCATGTGGAGGCAGATTCAGCTCGAGGAAACCCCCAGCGTCGCCGCAGCGTGTTCGGATGGCGAAGATAACGATGGAGACAACTCCACTGACCTAGCGGACCCTGGGTGCATCGATCCCGCTGACGATAGCGAAAAGGGATCCACGGCTTGCGATGACGGTCTCGACAACGATGCCGATGGTTTGGTGGACTACCCCGCCGATACAGAATGCACGGGACCCTCGGACAGCACCGAGGAGAGCGAGTGCAGCAACGGCGTGGATGACGCGGACGGCGACACCCTCGTGGACC
>DASYRW010000265.1:0-8386 GCA_036003985.1 Thermoplasmatota archaeon | reverse complement strand
CAGGAGCGGATCGTCGACGCGGACTGGCGCGAGGTGCCCAACGGCCGCATCGCGGTCGTGGAGGCGCGGAGCGTCGAGATGGTGAAGGCCTAGGAATCCGCCCCGGCGGGCGCCGGCGCTGCCGGCCCTCGCCGCTGCGCCCACCACAGCAGCGGCAGGCCGCCCACCATGATGGCCGCGGCCAAGAGGGCCTGCAAGGGCTGCTCCACCACGCGCGCGCCCACCACGAAGAGCGCGCCCGCGACGAAGGCCGCCGGCAGCGCCGGGTAGAGCGGCACGCGGTACGGCCGCGCCGCCCTCGGCGCGCGGCGGCGGAGCACGAACACGGCCAGGCCCACGAGCACGAGCACGCTCCAGATGGCGAAGATGCCCAACGTCGCGGCGTCGGCGAAGGTGCCGGTGAGCATGATCGCAGCGGCGATGAGGAAGTGCGCCACGAGCGCAGGCCCGGGCACGTCCTTGCGGTTCAGCTTCCCCAACCAGGCAGGAAGCTCGCCGCGGCGCGCCATGGCGTAGGGGATGCGCGCCGCGGTCAGCGTGCCGCCGTTGCTGTTGCCGTAGGCGCTCACGAGCACCGCGCCCGCCGTGAAGGCGCCGCCGAAGGCGACGACGCGGTCCATCGTCGCGGCCGCGACGAGCGGCTGGGCGGCCATGCCGGCAGGCCCGAGCACACGCAGGAACGCCACGTTCGCGAGCAGGTAGAGCGCCATGGCGCCCGCGAGGCCCGCCACGATGGCCCGCGGCAGGGTGCGCTCGGGGTCGCGCACCTCGTCGCCGAGCATGGTGGCGTTGATCCACGCGTTGTAGGCGAACAGCACGAGCAGCAGCGCGGTGCTCACGCTCCCCGGGCGCGCGGACGGAGGCGGCGCGCCGAGCGCGCCGGGCGCCGCGAGGAGCAGCGCGCCCCCCACGAGCACCGCGAGCGCCCCGACCTTCAGGAACGTGAAGAGGTTCTGGACCCGCGCGCCCTGCTTGACGCCGAGGAGGTTGATGAACGTGAGCGATCCCAAGGCCCAGACCGCGAGCAGCTGCTTGCCCAGGGCGGTCAAGGGCACGAAGAAGCTGACGTAATCCGCGAACACGAAGAGCACCGCGGCCGCGATGGCGGCCTTGCCGAGCACGAAGTAGCTCCAGCCCGCGACGAAGCCCGCGGTCGGCCCGAAGGCCTCGCGCACGAACACGTAGGGCCCGCCGGAGCGCGGGTGCATCGCCGCGAGCTCCGCCACGCTGAGCGCGCCGGCGAGGCTCACGAGGCCGCCGAGGGTCCAGAGCAGCAGGATCGCGCCCGCGTCCGGGAACTCCCGCGCCACTTGGGATGGCACGAAGAAGATGCCCGAGCCGATGACGCTGCCCAGCGTGACGGCCGTGGCGTCGAGCAGCCCGAGCTCGCGGCGCAGCCCCACGGGAACGCATGCTGCCCGGCGGCCATCAACGTGCCGGGCAGCGATCATGGGGAGGTGACCGCCCGGGCCGGGTGGAGCCCGGGCGGGCCACCGTGAAGGGGGGGCTGGGGTCCCCCGCCCTGCCGGGGGACCCCGGGAGGCTTTGCATGCCTTCCATGCCCCCTACCGCGGCGGACTACTTGAGGAGTCTTGGCGGCCCGGCGAAGCCGCCCGCGACCAAACCGCGGCCCTCAACCGTAGATGGCGCCGATGCCGTTCTTGTCCCCGGTCTCCAGGGAGCGCTTCTGCGTCTCGCCGTAGTCCGCGTAGGCGTACATGGTGAGGCAGCTGTTGGCCGGCGTGTTGGCCGGGTGGCCGAGCCCGAAGGTGTGGCCGATCTCGTGGGTGCCGATGTTCTGCACGTCCATCTTGTTGGCTTCCCCGGTGAGGGACCAGGGGAACTGGGTGTTGTACTTCCCGTCCGACTCCACCGCGGTGCCGCCGCTGCTCCACGTGTAGGTGACCGCGATGGTGTTGCCCCCGCCCATCTTGAAGCCGATCTGGTTGGTGCCGTCCTTCTTGCCCGCGCTGGCGCCGCCGGTGTTCTGCGTCACGCCCCCCCAGATGCTCGCGCCCGTCGCCTGGTCCCACGCGCTGCCCGAGGAGCCGAACGCGCTCACCACGCCGGTCGCGCTGAGGCCCGAGTTGGTGGGATCGACCTTCATGCTGACCTTGTTCGGCCACGACCAGCCGGTCAGCGCGTACGCGGAGCTCGTGCACGCGTCGGCGCCGGGCGCGGCGGGCGCGTAGCACAGCAAGTGGACCGTCACGACACCGAGGGGGTCGGTGGGGTCGGGGAACACGTAGGTGAGGCTCTCGGCCGTCGGCGTGTCGGGACACTCGAGGGTTTCCCAAGGCATGAGGGAGCCGACCGTGGAGCCCACGTGCCCCGCTGCGGACATCGACACCATCACGCTGCCGACCACGAACGTCGCGAGGATCCAGCGCATGTTGCAACCTCCAGCCTGGGCGGTCGGACTCGGCCGTGCAAGACCGCCAAGCCTCCGGACCCGCCCCGCCCGTCAGCGACAGCGGCGGTCAAATGCCTTCCTGGTTGGATCTCCGCAAGGCTGCGAAATCAGTACTGCGGCACGCTGGGATCGATGAGCTGGCTCCACGCGTCGATGCCACCGGTCATGTTCCACACGCGCTGGAACCCCATCCTGCGCAGGAATTGCACCGCCTGCGCGCTGCGCGCGCCGCTGTGGCAGTGCACGATGATGTCGCGGTTCTGCGGCAGGTCCTTCGCCCGGTCGGGCAGCGTGCGGAGCGGGATGAGCGTCGCGCCCTCGATGTGCGCGATGTCCCACTCGCCGGGCTCGCGCACGTCCACCAGCATCGCCCCCTGCGCGATGCGCGCCTGCGCCTCGAAGGGCGCGATCTCGAAGCTGCCCACGCGCTGCACCTCCTGACCTCGCTCGCCGCAGAACTCCTCGTAGTCGATGAGCTTTGTGATCACCTTCGTGCCGCACGCCGGGCATGCGGGGTCCCGGCGCAGCTTGAGCTCGGTGAACTCCATGCTGAGCGCGTCGTAGAGGAGCAGCTTGCCCACGATGGGATCGCCGGCGCCGGTGAGCAGCTTGACCACCTCGGTCGCCTGCATGGCCCCCACCACGCCCGGCAGCACGCCCAGCACGCCGCCCTCGGCACAGCTCGGCACCATGCCCGGCGGAGGGGGCTTGGGGTACAGGCAGCGGTAGCACGGGCCGCGCTCGGCCCAGAACACCGAGAGCTGGCCCTCGAAGCGGAAGATGCTGCCGTACACGTTGGGCTTGCCCAGCAGCACGCACGCATCATTGACCAGGTAGCGCGTCGCGAAGTTGTCGCTGCCGTCCGCGACGACATCGTAGGGGCGGAGGATCTCGAGCGCGTTCGCGCTGGTGAGCTTGGTGGCGTGGACCTCGACCTTCACGTGGGGGTTCAGCGCCCGCACGAAGGCGGCCGCGGCTTCCGCCTTGGGCTTGCCGATGCCCTGCGTGGTGAACAGCACCTGGCGCTGCAGGTTGCTCTCGTCCACGACGTCGAAGTCCACGATGCCCAGCGTGCCGACCCCGGCCGCGGCCAAGTACTGGATGAGGGGCGCGCCGAGGCCGCCGCTGCCGATCACGAGCACCTTGGAGGCCTTGAGGCGGCGCTGCCCTTCGAGGCCCACCTCAGGCATGATCACATGACGCGCGTAGCGCTTCACCTCCCCCGGCGAGAAGCCCTGCAGGGCCGCGCGGCGCGCGACGTCGGGCAGGGGTGCCGGCCCGTCCGAGGCCATGGTGCGCGATGGCCCATCAGGCTATTTGAACCATGGCCTCGGGCACGAACGTGGCGCGGTCGGGCGCGAGGCGCCACGCGCGCACCTCGCCCGGTTGCCCCGCGGTGACGGCCACGATCACGTACGCGTAGCGCGGCCACGCGTGGGCGCGGTCGAAGGCGCTGGGCCACGCGTCGCCGGTGGGGTGGCTGTGGTAGAAGCCCACGATGTCGAGCCCGCGCGCCGCCGCGGCCGCGTCCGCTTCCATCAGCTGCTGGGGCTCAATGAGGTAGCGGCGCGTGCGCTCGTCCTGCTTCTGGTTCTGAGCCGGCTGCGCTTCGGCCACGCGCGTATCGCCCTGGTCGGAGCTTGCCGGCCCCAGCAGGAAGCCGCACGCCTCCTCGGGGAAGGCGCGCGCGCCGTGGGCCGCCATGGCCACCAGCTCCGAAGCGGGGATGCGCACGACCACGCGGCGCCATGGCGGCGCGGCGCGAAAGCTGCTTCGGCGTGAACGGAAAGGAGGACCGCGCGCGGGCGGCCCGGGGAGCGATCAGAGGGCGACGAGGCTGCCGGGGTCCGCTTCGCAGCTCACGAACACACCGGGCGCGCCGAGGTCGTATCCGAAGGCGCAGCTGCCGGTGCCGTCGGTGGCGCCGTAGTAGGCCATGAACGCGTCGTACGCGGCGAGGAACGCGTCGCCCGCGGCGTCTTCGGCGTAGGACGCGGCCTCGCCGGCCGGCGCCGCGAGCAGGACAACCTGTGCGACCGCGCTGCTCACGTTGCCCTGCTGCAGCTCGTAGGCCGCGGTGGTGGCGCGCGCCTCGGCCTCCGACTTGGTGGCGATCCCGTACGCGATGGCCTCCTCGGCGCCCGACGACGCGACGCCAGCGGCGGCTTCCACGGCTTCGATCACGGCGACGCTGCTGCCGGCGGCGAGCAAGGCCGCGGCCACGCTGATCCCGACGACGAGGGTGAACTTCATCCGATTCCCCGCCCGCCTTGTCGGGGGTGGGGTCAAGAACCTTGCCCGCGCCCCGTATCGCTGCGCGCGCTGCGTGGGAACCGTCCCGGCGCGTGCGGCCACGTTCGGGGGAAAGAGCTGGGCCCGGCGGTGGGTGGAGGGAAGCGGGGTTGGTCGGAGCCCGCCGCCGGGGCGTGACGGTCAGCCTGCCATGGCGCGGTCGGGCGGTGCGAGTTCGAGCAGCAGGTCGGAGGGGAAGTACTGCACCTCGCGGCCCTCCTGCCTTCTCCAGACCAGGCCCGCGTCGCTGAGTCGCTCGACGTGCCAGTTGATCGTGCTCGGGCTCAGACCTGTCTGCCGGCTCAGCAGCTTCTGCGGCAAGCCTGGCTGCGCGCGGATCACCTCCATGACGCGCGCCGCGCTCGGGTTGCGCAGCAGCGCCAGGGGCTCCTGGAACCGGTGGTCCACGAGGCCCACGGGGAAGAACCGGCGGTGCCGGCCCTCGCGCGTGCTGCTGACGAGCCGCTCGCGCTCCAGCACGCCCAAGTGATAGACCAAGTTGCCCCAGCCCATGCTGAGCTTCTGGCCGAGCTCGGTGGCGTTGACGCCCGGGTCGGCGCGGATCGCGTCCAGCAACGCCTCGCGGCGCTTCTGCTCGAGCACCTCGGGCTTCTTGAGGCGCGTGTACAGCGGCGCGACGAGGAGCTTCGTGGCGCCGAACTTGGCGGCTGGGACGAGGAGCAGGAGGCCCGCGAGGCCCACGGCGCCAGCGCCGGCCGCGACGGCCATCGGCGCATAGTCAACAGTCGCCTGGCCGCCGATGCGCACGCTCGTGAGGTCGCCCGCGATGGCGAAGTCCGACCGCGGCCCCTCGCCGGGGGGCGCGAGCAGCGGGGCGCGCGCGCTCCACGCGCTGTCCAGGGGGCCGGAGCCGCCGACGATGCCGAGGTCGAAGTCGCCCGCGACGACCACGGGCTGCCGCTGGGCCCGGTGGGACTGGCTCCCGACCACGATCTGGCCCACCGCGTCGCGGAGCATCGCGGCGCCCGCGACGTGGACCGTCGGGTCGCGCGCGAGCAGCGTGGCGCGGTCTTCGCGTCCGGGCTCGTTCGCGGGCAGCTCGACCACGGCCGAGGCGGCGTCGAGCAGCGTGAGGTTGTAGATCGTGTCGGTGACCTGTTGGCCTCCCGTGGGCCCCACGACGGGCACATCGACCGCGCCCTCGGTGCGGGTCTCCTGGTGCGTCTCGGTGGCGAAGTCGCGCGCGCCGTCCGAGCTCGCCACGCGGAGCGTGCTGTCCGGAAGGAGCCGCAGCGCGAGCGCGCCCTCGACGACGCTGGGCAGCATGGGGTGGAGCGCCACCATCGCGGGCCCCGTCGGCCCGGGCCCCGCCGGCGCCGCGCCCCGGAGGTCCGGGCTGTCGAAGGTCGGCAGCGCCCCCGAGCTGAGCACGGCCGCGGGCACCATCGAGGCCGCCGCAGGATCGTCGGGCAGCGTGCGCGCGTCCGCGAGGCGGAACGTCCACGCCTGGCCCGCGTCGGGGTCGGGCGAGGTGAGGAAGGCCCGCGCGCCCGGCGCGAGGGTGATGACGGCGTCGTTGAAGGGGAAGGTCTCGCGGCTGTCCTCGGCACCGTTGCGGTAGGTGATGACCGTGACCGTGAGCGCGGGCGCGCGCGCGACGAGGCTCGCGCCGTCGTCGGCGACGCCGAGCACGCCGCCGTCGAGGGGGCCGGCGGTGACGGTGCCCCACAGCCCGGCGGTCGCCGAGGCTTGCAGCTGGCCCGCGCCCTCCGCGGCTTGCGCCGGCGGGGCGGCGAGGGCGAACGCGGCGATCAGCAGGAGCCAAGGCTTGCGCATCTGCTCACCGAAGCACCGTCGCGCCGTCCTATAAAACCCTTTTTGGATGCCGGGTCGAAGCAATGGCCGCTGGTGAAGGAGTGTTCGACGCCTGCCCGACCGGCCATTCGGGCGTCGGCCGGTGCGGGCGGTGCTGCCGCGTGCGCGCCACGGCGACGCCTTGGGCCGGGCGCCGCGCCGCGTCCAGCCTTCGAAGCGCAACGTTAAGGGAGCCCGCGCCGTTGGCCGCGCATGGGCCTGCTCGACCGGATCCACCAGGGCAAGGGCCGCCCGGACCTGCGCCCGAACGACCCGTGCCCCTGCGGCTCGGGGAAGCCGGTCAAGCTGTGCTGCGCGCAACTCCTGCGCGGCTAGGCCTCAGCGCCGGCGCGCGCTGCGCACGGCAGCCTGGCGGCGCGGCGGGGCGTGCTCGGGGATCGTCGCCGGCAGCCGGCGCCGCTTCGCCTGGGCGCGGGCGAAGCGCTCGAGGGGCTCGCGGACCCAGGGCGCGAGGCCGCGCTGCTTCAGCATGCGCTGCGCCATGGGCAGGTCGGCGGGCGTCAGCAGCTCCTCGAGGGCGCGCTCCAGGTCGTTGATGTAGACCGTGCCGTAGAACCACTGCATGCCGGCCGCGGTGGGCGAGAGCGCCCGGGCCGCCGCCTCGAACTCGGCCCAGCGCCCCGTCGCGCCGGCGCAGAGCACCATCATCGCCTCGGCCTGCTCCTCGAAGAAGGGGAGGGGCGTGCGCCGGTGGATGCGCATCACCTCGCGGGCGAGCCGCTCGGCGTCGGGGAAGCGGCGCCGGTGGACCGCGATCCAGGCCGAGTCCGTGAGGGCGCAGCACACGCCCCACGGGTCGCCGAGGCGCTGCGACGCGGCGAGGTAGTTTTCCGCTGCGTCCCACGCCTTGTCGTAGTCGCGCTGGAAGAGCCAGAACTCGGTCATGGCGCGCCGCAGGTTCGCCTCCGCGCGCACGTCGTCGAAGGCCTGCGCGGCCTCGAGTCCAGCTTGAAGGTGGCGCAGGGCCTCGCCGCGGCGCGCGGTGTGGATCATCGTGCGGGCCAGCCCCGCTTCGAGCAGCGCGACGCGGCGCGAGTCTCCTTCCGCCCGCGACACGGCCAGCGCGCGGGTGTAGTCGCGCACGGCGAGCGCGAACTTGCCTTGGTCCTCCTGCGCGTTGGCGCGGCCGAGCAGCGCGTCCGCGACCACGCGCGCGTCGCCGCTCCGCTCGGCCAGCTCCATGACCCGCGTGTAGAGCTTGGCCGAGAGCGCGGGTTCGTTGGCCCGGTAGCGCGCCTCGGCCTCGAGGAAGAACCGGCGCAGCTTCAGCCGCGCGGCCGCCTTCGGCGCAGCCCGGTCGGCCTCGTCGAGCAGCGCCAGCGCGTCGCGGCTCGGTCCGATGGTGATCTGGCAGTGGGCGCGCTCGAGCAGCACGGCGGCGCGCTCTTCCAAGTCGAGGGCGGGGGCGAGGCGCTGCAGCACCGCATCATAGGCGGCAGCGAGGCCCATGTCGACGAACCGGTACGAGGGATCGTCCAACTCGCGGCGCACCAGCGCGAGGGCTTCGCGCGGCTGCCCAGCCTCGAGGAAGTGGCCCATCGCCTCGAGGGCATCGCTGAGGTCGCCGCGCTGGAGCAACGCGCGCGCGGCGCGGGCGTGCGTCTCGGGCCCGACCTTGCCCAGCTTGGCCGCGAATTGGCGCACGACGTCGTGGATCACGAACGCCTCGCCGACGGGCACGCACAGATGCCTCCGCTCCAGCGCGTAGAAGCGCTCGCGGGCGCGCTCCTCCTGCGCGACCGCGGCGGCGAGGGCGAGGTCCACGGGGCCGTGCAGCACGCTGATGCGGCTGAGGAAGGTGCGGTCCTCGGCGCCGAGGTCGCTGAACACCTCCTCCCAAAGGTA
>DASYRW010000264.1:0-4015 GCA_036003985.1 Thermoplasmatota archaeon | reverse complement strand
GAGGACCGCGAGGGGGCGGCGGGCACGATCAACGCCATGCTGCTCACCCCGCTCATCAACATCACCGGCATGGGCGCGCCCCGGCTGATCTTCGCGCAGATGTTCAACTTCGCGACCGCGACGGGTGACGTGTACGCGCGCCTCGCGAACGCGAATGGCGAGGACTTCTGGCCGCCGCAGAGGAACTCCAACCTCTGCGGCAAGGCACCGACGGCGGAGGACCTCATCATCAACCCGGACACCGAGCCCAACGGCTGGGTGCCACTGACCGGCTGGGACTTCGCGCCCGTCTTCGCGGGCAAGAGCGTCAACTACGATGCGCGCAAGTGGGTGACGGGCAACGTCGGCGTCAAGGAGGCCATGGAGCTGGCCGGGCTCGGCGACCTGCCCGACGGCCAGGACACCCTCGACGACTGGCCCTACATCCAGTTCTGCTGGCGCGCCGACCAGGTCAACGGCATCCAGAAGACGCAGGGCTCCTCCACGGCAGAGGAACCCGGCCTGATGCGCGAGTGGAGCATCGACGACGTGCTCGTGACGCCCTTCACGATGGACCTCGGGCCCAGCCAGCGCGTGCCGATCGTGGACAACGTCACCAAGGAGTACCGCTTCCTCCTGCGCAACCTCGGCGGCTACACCGACACGTACCGCGTCGCGCTCCAGGACGAGACCGGCCTGCCGAGCAAGGGCCCCGGCTTCTGGAGCACGGAGGTCCTCGACGAGTCCGGCGCGCCGCTGCGCGAGATCCAGATGGGGCCGGGCGACCAGCGCGTGATCAGCCTGCGCCTCCACGTCGGCGTCGCGCCGCCCACGGCAGCGCATGAAGGCACGGTGGACCTGGCCCTGAGCGTGCTGAGCAAGACCGCCAGCGTGCTGCGCAGCACCCAGCACTTGTTCCTGGACTTCGCGTACCCCGAGCGCCCCAACGCGCGCATCGTGGGGCTCATCGTCAACGACGCGACCCTCAGCATCGACAAGCCCCGCACCGTGGACGTGCTCGTGCAGAACACCGGCACCACCGCCATGGAGGACGTCGAGCTCATGGTCGTGGACAAGATGGACCCCAGCTTCGGCGTCGCGCCCGAGGACCTGCGGCGCCTCGACGGCTCTGCAGTCCCAGCCTTCGACCTCGCGCCCGGCGAGCTGCGCGTCATCACGGTCAACTGGATCCCGCGCGTCGCGGGCGAGCACAACCTCACGGCCATCGCCGACCCGGCCAACCGCGTGCTCGAGTTCGACGAGATCGACAACACCTTCGTCAAGCCCATCGAGATCCCCGCCGCGCAGTTCCCCGACCTGGTGGTGGACGTCGCGGTCAGCAAGGAGAACCCCATCCCAGGGGACGCGGTCGAGGTCACGGTGACGATCCGCAACGTCGGCGGCGCGACGGCCGAGGGCGTGCAGCTCAGCGTACGCGCCGGCGTCACGGACCTCCTGCCGGGCGAGAGCCCCCACGTCCTGCCCAGGGCCATCCCGCCGGGCGCCACCGAGATCGTGAACGCGACGTGGCGGCCCGCCTTCCCCGGCGAGCAGACGATCATCGTGCGCGCCAAGACCCTCGCCGGCGTGCTGGAGCGCCTCGACACCAGCGGCGACAACGTCCAGGTGCTGGCGATCCAGGTGCGGAGCCGCGGCCTCGAGCTCGTCGGCCCAGGCACCGTGCAGGTCGCGGCCGGCGGCACCGCCACGGCCCAGATCGAGGTCAAGAACCGCGGCGACCTCGACGACACGTACCGCGTGCGCCTCACGCCGCCCGACGGCTGGCGCGCGGAGCTGCGCGGCTACGGCGAGGTCGCGCACGTCGCCGTGGCCAACCACAGCAGCGCCAACCTCACGCTGGTCTTCGGGCCGCCGTCCCTCGCCGAGGCAGGGCCCTACGAGCTGCTCGTGCAGGCCGAGAGCGAGCACGGCACCGACGCTGCGCAGACGAGCGTCGTCGCGGTCATCCCGCAGGAGTTCGGCGTGCGGTTCCTCGTGGACCACGAGGTGCTGCTCCAACCCGGGAAGCGCGCGCTGCCGATCCAGCTGCAGAACGGCGGCAACGGGGCGGACCTCGTCACGGTACGCGCCCGCTCTGCCCCCGCTGGCTGGCAGGTGGAGCCCACGACGTTCCCGCTGCGCGCGCTGCAGCGCCTCGAGGGCGCGATCAACGTGAGCATCCCCACCACCACGCCCGAGGGCGCCTACGCGCTGGTGCTCGAAGCCCAAGGGAAGGGCGGCGCGCTGCTCGCGCAGGACGTGCTCGTGCAGGTCCTGCCCCTGGAGCTGGTGACGCTGCGCCTCGAGGGCGTCCCAGCCCTGGTGGCGCCGGGGCAGGAGCTGCAGGCCCTGCTCAGGGTGGCCAACGAGGGCAACCAGCCGGCCCGCGCCGCGATCGCGTTCACCGCGCCGTCGGGGTGGGTCGCGCGCCTCGAGCGCGACGTCGCGTCGATGCTGCCCGGCGAGACGCGCGCGCTCGGCCTGACCCTGGTCGTGCCGGCCAATGCCAGCGCGGCCGCGCAGCGGCTGGACGCGAGCGCCACGAGCGGCCGCGGCTTGGCCTACGCGTTGCAGCAGACGGTGCGCGTCGCCCACGCCGACCTCGAGCTGACCGAGGCGGAGCTGCTGCCGCGCGGCCAGGTCCGCGAGGGCGCCGTGAGCAACGTCCAGGCCAAGGTGGTCAACCGCGGCGAGCTGCCCGCGCTGGCCAGCCTGGCGGTGTACGTGGACGACGAGCTGGTCGCGTTCGAGCCCGGCGAGGAGCTCGCCCCGGGCGGAGAAGCCAAGGTCCAGGGCAGCTTCCGGGCCGTGGCAGGCGAGCATGTCGTGCTGGTGGTCGCGGATCCGGGCAAGCAGGTGGGCGAGGAGGACGAGGCCAACAACGCCCGGCTCCTGGTCCAGCACGTCGAGCGCCCGGCCGGGGTGTTCGCCGTGCCCGGGCCCGAGCCTTGGCTCCTGGTGCTCGCCGTCGCAGGGGTGGCTGTCCTGATGGGGCGCAGGGTGAGGCGTTGAAGCGCGGGGCGGCGCTGCTGCTCCTCGGGCTCATGGTCGCCCCCATGCTGCCAGCCCCGCTGCCCTCCGTGCCGGGCGCGGGCGCCCAACCGGCCGCGCTGCCCGATGTGACCTACAGCTGGTGGGACGAGGCCTGGCACATGCGCGCGCCCATCCTGATGCTGCCCCAGCTCCAGGACCGCGTCAACGGCGGCATCGTGGACCTCGGCAACGACTTCATCTTCAACTACCCGGCCACGGCGGAGATCGACTTCACGAAGGCGATCCGCGAGAGCAACGCCGGCGGCTTCGGCTGGCCCCAGGATGCCCAGGGCCGGCTCAGCAGCTTCACCTTCGACCTGCACAGCGTGCGCGTCGTCGAGTACGACCGCTTCAAGGGCTGCCCGCTCGTGCGCGACCGCTCCACGGGCGCGACGCGCTGCTTCCAGAGCGGCGACAAGCCCACCGATGCGCTGGTGCCCACGACGGTCAGCCCGGGCCTGTGGGAGAACCCGCTCAACGTGAACCCGGTCTTCGACGCCGAGCGCAACGCCGTCGCGACGCTGCAGTGGATCATCAAGGGCCGGCTCAACGCGCCGCGGCAGTACTTCGTGTACTTCGACATCCAGCAGAACGGCCTCAAGGCCGCGCCCTCGTTCCGCCCCGAGGAGCAAGCTGCGCTCGACGGCCTGCAGTGGGTGCGCGCCGGCACCGACATCTTCGGCTTCGTGCCGGCGCCGTCCACCACCAAGGGGCCCGGCGTGATCCTCGCCCAGGCCTTGTACGACAAGACCACCATCGCGATGTACAAGTACACCACGCTCAACGGCGGCATCGAGCCCGCCATCGCGCTCGCTGGGAAGGTCAACGCGGGCGACACGAGCGAGCCGGAGAACTTCCAGTGGGGAACGTGCCCGCTGACGAGCACCTACGAGGGCACCGTGTGCCTCGAGGCTCCGGTGGGCGAGACGTTCTTCTTCCGCGTCCTGGCCAACAAGCCCGTGGTCGTCAGCCTCATGACCCTGGACAACTTCGGCGGGGGCAC
>DASYRW010000263.1:0-10785 GCA_036003985.1 Thermoplasmatota archaeon | reverse complement strand
GCATAGGCCAGCAGCACGGTGCCGTTGCCGTCCGCGGCGAGCCATTGCCGATCGATGGCCGCGCCGTCGAGGAGCGGGATCGTGATCGGGTTCTGCTCCCAGGTTGCGCCGCCGTCGCTGCTCCGCTCCACGAGGTAGTTGCCCAGCGCTGGGAAGACCAGCCACCAGTCGGTGTAGTACACCCACCCGTCCGCGCTGCCGACCACGTCGGTGTCGCAGCTGCAGAACGCGCCGATGGGCAGCGTGCCCGGCCGGCGGAGCGTGTCCCACGACGCGCCTCCGTCCTGGGACCGCCACAGCCAGCCCGCGCCTTCGAGGACGTTGGGCTTGCCCGCGTTGCCGGTCACGCTCGCGATGAACAGCGTTCCATCGGGCAGCGCCGCGATGTTGGGCTCGGCGCCGAAGGCGTCCTGGTCCATCGGCACGGGTTCGAGGAAGCGCGCGACGGCCGGCGGCACGCCTTGGCCCACGAGGGGATCCACGGGGCCGAGGCATCCCGCCACAGCGAGCATGAGCAGCGGGACCAGTCCGGCGAGGACGCGCGGGCGCATGGGCCGCAAGCTCGGCGGGGGCTGAAAAGGTTTCGCGCGCGCGCCTTGGCAGCTCAGCGGAAGATGCCCTGCTCCTGCGCGAGCTGCTCGAGGCGCGCGATGCGCCTCTCCACCGGGGGGTGGGTGCTGAACAGCGCGAACACGGTCGAGCCGCGGAAGGGGTTCACGATGAACAGGTGCGCGTGGGCAGGATTGCCCTGGTGCATCGGGTGCCGGTAGTTGCTGTTCTGCAGCTTGCCCAACGCGCTCGCGAGCGCGAAGGGCTTGCGGCTGATCATGGCTCCGGTGTGGTCGGCGCCGTACTCGCGGCTGCGCGAGATGGCCATCTGGACCAGCATGGCCGCGATCGCCGCGAGGACCCCCACCACGAGCAAGGCCACGATGTTGTTGCTGTTGCGGTTGTCGCCGCCGCCAAACAGGGCGCCCCAGAACAGCCAGCGGAAGGGGAAGGTGATGGCGGCCGCGATGGTCGCGGCGACGCTGCCGACCAGCACATCGCGGTTGCGCACGTGGCCCATCTCGTGGCTCATGACCGCCTCGAGCTCGTCGTCGTCGAGCAGGTTCAGGATGCCCCGCGTCGCTGCGACGACCGCGTGCTGCGGGTTGCGGCCGGTGGCGAAGGCGTTGGGCACGTCGATGGGCAGCACCGCGACGCGCGGCTTGGGCAGGCCGGCGTTGGCGCAGACGGTGTCGACGATGCGGTGGAGCCGCGGCGCCTCCGCGGGCGTCACGAGCTTCGCGCGGTAGCTCCAGAGCACGATCTTGTCGCTCCAGAAGTAGCTGATGAAGTTCAGGACGCCGGCGAGCACGAGGAAGATCACGAGCCCGCCCATCGCGCTGCCGAAGAACAGCCCGCCCAGCAGCGTGCCGATCACCGCGAAGAGGCCCATGAGCCCTGCCATGAGCAGCATCGTGCGCAGCGTCGCGCGCCAGGACGTGGCACTCGAGGTGGCCATCGGGGAAAACGAGTCGTGCCGCGCGGATAAGGGTTGTGGTCGGAGCATCCGGGATGTGGTTTCGGAGCGCAAAGCGCACCTTCAAGGTTGGAGCTTGCGCCCGGCCAGCTCGCGCCACCCCGACACGAAGCGCTGCACCGCCGTCACGTTGCCGAGCGCGCCGAGGAGGAGCAGCAGCAGCGCCAGCGGCGCCCAGCCGAGGACCGCGGAGCCCGCCGGCAGGGCTGCTTGCAGCACCGGCACGGTCCCCAGCAGCACGAGCCGGTCCGCGCGCCCGAGCAGGCCGCGGTAGTCGCGGCCCAAGCCAAGGGCCTGGGCTTGCGTGCCCATGTAGCTCGTGAGCAGCACGCCGGTGACCGCGAAGAGCGTGAGCCTCAGGTCCATGGCCGGCGCGAGGCCGATGCCCAGCAGGATGGCGAGGTCCGCGTAGCGGTCCGTCACGTGGTCGAGGTAGTCCCCGCGCGGCCCCGCCTTGCCCTGCAGGCGCGCGAGGCGGCCGTCGACCGCGTCGAGCAGCGCGCTGCCGAGCACGACGAGCCCGCCCAGCGCGAGGAGCATCGGCCGGCCCTGCTGGCCGTAGAAGAGCAGCAGCCCCGCGACGATGGCGAGGCCCAGGCTTACGACGGTCAGCGCGTCCGCGCTCAGGCCCCAGCGGTCCGCGACCTGCGCCATGGGCTTGAGGTAGCGGTCGCCGCGCGCGCGGTGCTGCTCTAGGACCACTGCAGCACCTCGTCGCCCCACGCGATGCTCCCGGCGCGGTGCGCCGTCCACTCCTCGGCGCGCTGCTGGCGCAGCAGCCGCGCCACGACGGCCGCGGTCTGCTCCGCGCTCGCGTCGGTGGTGTCCACCTCGAGGACGCGCGCGCGCTCCTCGGCGGCCTCGATGGTGAGCGCGTCGAGGGCCTCGGCCTGGCAATTCTCGCGCACCTTGGGCTCGGGCCAGCCGCGCTGCCGGAGCCTGGCGGCGAGCGCGCTCGGCCTGCAGCGCAGCACGACGGCGACCTCCACGCCCTTGACCAGATGGCTGAGGTGGCCCTCCAGCACCAGGTCGCTGCGCCGCTGCCGCGCCTCGCGCAGCGCCGGCTGGAGGAACTCGCTCAGCACGCGCGGGTCCACCTCCAGCGCGCCCCGCGCCGCGTCGACGCCGCTGTGCAGGCCCTTGCGCTCGACGAGCGCGCCGAGCTCGAGGACCTCGAAGCCCTCCCCCGCCAGCGCGCGCGCGACGCTGGTCTTGCCCACGCCCGGCGTGCCGGTGAGGGCGGCGATCATGGCCCAGCCTTGCTCTGCCGCTTCAGGGCTGCCTCGACGAGCCCCAGGAACAGCGGGGCGGGGCGCTCCGGGCGCGAGCGGAACTCGGGGTGGTATTGGGAGCCCACGAAGAACGGGTGCGTCGGGAGCTCGGCGATCTCCATGAGCACGCCGTTGGTGTGCTTGCCGCTGAACACGAGGCCAGCCTTCTCCAGCTTCGGGATGTACGGCGGGTTCACCTCGTAGCGGTGCCGGTGGCGCTCGCGGATCGTGGCCTCGCCGTAGAGCCGGTGCGCGAGGGTCCCTGGCTGGACGTGGATGGGGCTGCCGCCGAGACGCATCGTGCCGCCCATCTCGGTGATGTGCTTCTGCTCCGGCAGGAGGTCGATGACCGGGTCGGGCGTGCCCGGGTCGATCTCGGTGCTGTTGGCCTTCGCGTGCCCCAGGACATGCCGCGTGTACTCCACCACCGCGAGCTGGAAGCCGAAGCAGATGCCCAGGTACGGCAATCCCTGCTCGCGCGCGTGCCGGATCGCGGCGATCTTCCCCTCGGTGCCGCGCGCGCCGAAGCCCGGCGCGACGAGCACGCCATGCACATCGGCGAGCGCCTTCGCTGCAGGAAGGCCGCGCTCGATCTCCTCGCTGTCCACCCACTTGACCTTGACCTGGGTCCACAGCTCCGCGCCCGCGTGCTTGAACGCTTCGCCGATGCTCAGGTAGCTGTCGGCCAAGGCCGTGTACTTGCCCACGACCGCGATGGTCACGGTGGTGCGCGGGTTCAGGATGCGCTCCACGAACTTGCGCCAGCCCTCGAGGTCGCGCGCCCGGGCTTGCTTGGAGAGGCCGAAGCGCTCGATGAGCCACTCCGCGATGCCCTGCTGCTCCAGGATGATGGGCACCTCGTAGATCGTGCGCGCGTCGGGCGCGCTCAGCACGGCCTTCGCGTCCACGTCGCAGAAGAGCGCGAGCTTCTGCTTCGTCTTCTCCTCCAGGGCGTGCTCGCTCCTGCACACGAGCACATCGGGATCGATGCCCAGGCTGCGCAGCTCCGCGACGCTGTGCTGCGTGGGCTTGGTCTTCTGCTCGCCCACCACGCCCATGACCGGCACGAGCGTGCAGTGGACGAACACCACCTGCTCCCTCCCGACCTTGATGCGCAGCTGGCGGAGCGCTTCGAGGAAGGGCATGGATTCGATGTCGCCGACCGTGCCGCCGGCCTCGATGATGCAGATGTCCGCGCCGCTCTGGGCCGCGACGCGCTCGATGCGGTCGCGGATCTCGTTGGTCACGTGGGGCACGATCTGGACCGTCTTGCCGAGGTACTCGCCGCGGCGCTCCTTCTCGATCACTGCTTTGTACACCTTGCCGGTGGTGATGTTGTTGTCGCGGCCGAGCTCGATGTCGAGGAAGCGCTCGTAGTTGCCCAAGTCGAGGTCGGCCTCGCCGCCGTCGTCGAGGACGAAGACCTCGCCGTGCTCGAAGGGGTTCATCGTGCCCGCGTCGCAGTTCACGTAGGGGTCGATCTTGACCGCCGTGACCTTGAGCCCGCGCGATTTGAGCAAGCGCCCGATGGAACTGGCCGTGATGCCTTTGCCCAAGCCGGACAACACGCCGCCCGTGACCACGATGTACTTCATCGGTCCACGGGGGCCGACCATTCGGCTTCCGGGCTAAATAACCTTGGGCTTCGCCTCGCCTCCATCGGAAGCGAGCCCGGCGCGGCGGCGTTCGGCCTCGCGCGCCCATGCCTCCATTTGGGCGCTGCGCTCGGCCGGGTCCCAGCCGAGCAGTTCGCCCATCGCCTTGGCGAGGTCCTCGGCGCAGTGCGCGCCGAGGTCGGGAGCATGGCCGGCCAGCGTGCGGCGCAGCATCATGTCCGGCAAGGTGCTGCACCACTCCTCGCGCACTGCGAGCCGCACCCAGCCGCGCGTCGCGTGGCGCTCGCACAGCACGGGGCCCTCCACGGCCGCGGCGAGGGCGCGGTCGCCCAGCAATCCAAGGCCAACTTGCAGCACCTCTCCCAGGGGCAGATCGCTCAGCGCGCCCGCCACCTCCGCGCCGGCGCCCGGCAGCGGCGTGTCGGGGGCGCGCGGCCGTGCGCGGCCGAGGGCCTTGCACGCCGCGTCGACCGCGTCCTGCGCGACAGCGCGCGCCGTGGTCAGCTTGCCGCCGATGACGCTGAGGAGGCCAGGGCAGCCGTCCGCGTCGTGGGGCAGGATGGCGTGGCTGCGCGGCACCGCGCCCGGCGCGACGCCCTCGACGCGCAGCATCGCGCGCACGCCGGCGGTGGTGTAGCACGGTGCCAAGCCCTCCAGGTCGAGGAAGTCGCCCGCTTCGTCGAGAAGGTAGCGCACCTCCTCCGCGGTGGCTGCGACGGACGCTGGATCGCCAGCGTCGTCGAGGTCGGTCGTGCCGACGAGCGCGACCTCGTTCCACGGGATCGCGAAGAAGGTGCGCCCATCGCGCGCGCGCAGCACGAGGGCCTGCTGGAGGAAGTTGGGGAAGGCGACGTGCGTGCCGCGCGTCGTCCGCGCCAGCGGGCGGCGCACGCCCGCGAGGCCCGCCAGCTGGCTCACCCACGGGCCTGCGCAGTTCAGCACGACGCGCGCGCGCACGTCCACGGCGCGGTCCGTGCGCGCATCGCGCACGCTCGCGCGCCATCCCTCGGCATCGCGCGCGAGGCCCTCCACGCCCGCGTGGTTCGCCACGGCCGCGCCCGCCCGCGCCGCGGCGAGCGCGAACTCCAGCACGAGCCGCTCCGGGTGCAGGATCTGCGCGTCCTGGAAGCTCGCCGCCAGGCGCGCCGCGTCGCTGCGCAGCCGCGGCTCGAGCCGGCGCGCCTCGTCGCCGCGCACGAAGCGGTGGTGCGGCAGCCCTGCCGGTGCGAGCCCGTCGTAGAGCGCGAGGCCCGCGCGGAGCTGCACCTCCAACCCCAGCCGGCCGGCCTGGATGGGCAGCAGGAACGGCAGCGGCCGCACGAGGTGGGGCGCAGCGCGCAGCAGCCAAGCGCGCTCGCGCAAGCCCTCGCGCACCTGGGCGAGGTCGCCCTGCTCGAGGTAGCGCAGCCCGCCGTGGGCGAGCCGCGTCGTCGCGCCGCTCGTGCCGGCCCCGAAGTCGCGCGCCTCGACCAAGCCGACGCGCAAGCCGCGCAGCGCCGCCTCGCGTGCCGAGGCAGCGCCTGCGATGCCTCCGCCGACGATGAGCACGTCGAGGGGCGTCGCGGCCATGGCGTCGAGGGGCGTCTGCACGCCGCCGCAGTGCGGCGCGCGCTCATGACGGTTCCGGGCTACACGGGCTCCCAGGGGAGCGAGAAGCCCAGGAAGCAAGGCTTATCGGGCGGGGAGGACCATCGCAGGAGCGTGGCGATGGCCGACGCGGGGCCCCACGAGAACGACGTGGCGCGCCTCCAAGCCGAGGTGCAGCGGCTGCGCGCCGAGCTGGAGCACCAGCGCTCCAAGGCGCGAGCGTTCTTCGAGCGGCTGGAGGAAGTGCAGGCGGAGTTCGAGGAGTTCCGCAACCAGGCCCAGCGCGACGCCGACCAGCGCGCCGAGGCGGGCAAGCGCGAGCTGCTGCTCAAGATGCTCGACGTCACCGACAGCCTCGACCGCGCCATCGAGTTCGCCGGGGGAGATGAGGCGCTCCACGAGGGCCTCAGCCACATCCTGCGCCAGTTGCGCGCGATCGTCGAGCGCGAGGGCGTGCGCCGCGTCGACGCGGAGGGCCATCCGTTCAAGCCCGAGCTCCACGAGGCCGTGATGCGCGAGGTGACCGACGAGTACCGCGACGGCATGGTCATCAAGGAGCTGGGCAAGGGCTACACGCTCCACGGCAAGGTGCTGCGGCGCGCGAAGGTCAAGGTGGCGGTCAACAAGCCGCCCCCGTGAAGGGGCCGGGAGGCGCAGCCTCGGCGCGGTGCTCCCGGCGAGCTTGGCTGGGATGAGAGGGAGGGGCCACGTGGCCCGGCCCTGCAGGCCCCTGGGGACGGGGGCCTGCGGTGGGGGAAGGATGCACGGTCAGCGTCATGCGAGGGCGCCCCCGACGGCCAGCGGCTGCAGGTGGGACATCGCGGGCGCGGGCGCGTCGAACGCGTCCCGCAGCGCCGCCATCAGCGAGCACTTGCCGGCGCGGTAGTGCCAGCAGCCGGGGCAGGTGCGCGGGGACATGCAGTCGAGCGCGTCCATCGGAGTCGCCAGTTCGCCAAGGCGGCGCGCGCAGATGAGCGTGCACGGGGGGGTGGAATGAAAGTACGCGGCGTCCCCCTCCCCTGGACGAAGGGCCCCGCGCTGAAAGTGTCGCGCCGCGCGGTCTGCCAGCGCGCGCTGGCGAACCATCAGAGCTCGTGGAGCAGCGCGCCCGCGAAGCCGCCGGCGACCGTCTGCGTGCGCGCGGCGAACCCGCGCGCGGCCGCGAGGGTCTCGCCCGCGTTGCCCTGCGCGCCGGCGAGCGTCGCGAGGCCGTCGTGCAGCGCGCACACCTCGCAGGGTTCGGGGTCGGCGCCGCCGAGCGGCACCTCGAGCTGGATCCAGCAATCGCGGGGCGGCGGATCGATGGTGCCGCAGCGCGGGTCCCAGACGCGCACGATCTCGAAGATGGTCACCTCGCCGTTCGCGATCACGATCCGCACCGCGCCGAGCGTGATCTCGACCACGCGCCCGAGGGGCGGCCCCGCGACGCCAGGCGAGGGCAGGGCCGCGGCGGGCGCGGCGAGCAGGGCGGGCGCGAGCAGCAGGGCCAGCGCGAGGCTGGCGCGCAGCATCTTGGAGGTCATGGTGGGTTCCTGGCAGCGCGAGGCCGCCGCTTCCTGCTCGGCGGCGGTGGCACAAGAAGCGGCGCCGCCGCGCGCTCGGCGCGTGCATGCGCACGCGTGCGCGCATGGCGGTCTTTCGGCATGCGTCCGACGTGCGACGATCGGCCCGTGACGCGCGCGTCACGCCCTTCGCGCCGCGTACCGTAACGCATTTCAAGCGCGGCCAGCAGGGACCAGCCCGTGACGCTGCCGTGACGCCCGCTCCGTCCATTCCCCAAGCGCCCTTCCGCACCGCGCACCAACCCGAGGTGTTCCGCCGGCTGCTCGCCGAGCGGCGCTACCTGTTCACCACGGGCATCCACAGCCCCTTCCAGGCCTACCTCGCGCGCCTCGCGGGGTTGGAGTGCGTGTACATGAGCGGCTACTCCACCGCGCTCGGCAAGCTCGCCGTCGCCGACCTCGGCTTCCCCACCATGACCGAGATGGTCGAGAACGCGAAGTACATCGCGCGCGCGGCCGGGATCCCTGTGATCGCGGACGCGGACGACGGCTACGGCGACGCGAAGATCGTGCAGCGCACCGTGGCGGAGTTCGAGCAGGTGGGCGTCGCGGGCATCCACCTCGAGGACCAGGTCATGCCCAAGCGCTGCGGCCACCTCGGCGGCAAGCGCGTGCTGCCCCTCCGCGAGGCGGTCGGCAAGTTCCGGGCTGCCTGCGACGCGCGCGCGAACCCGAGCTTCGTGATCATCGCGCGCACCGACGCCTACGGCGCGGCGAACTCCAAGGGAGATGGCTTCGAGGAGAGCATCGCGCGGGCGCGCGCGTACGCGGACGCGGGCTGCGACATGGTGTGGCCCGAGATGCCCGACGCCTCGCGCCGCGACGCGGAGCGCTGGGCCGACGCCTTCCGCGCGACGCACCCCGACGTGCCCATGGCCTTCAACTACAGCAGCAGCTTCTGGTGGCACGAGGAGCCCGAGCCGCTGACGTTCCGCGAGCTCGGCGACCTCGGCTACCGGTACATCTTCACCACCCTCGGCGCGATCCACGCCGAAGCCCTGAGCGTCATGGCCTACATGCAAGGCATGGCCGCGCGGCAAGAGCAGGCGGTCTTCGACCTCGAGCGCGCGCGCAAGGGCAAGGTCACGGAGAGCCACCACGTCCTCGGCCGCTTCGACCACTTCAAGGAGGTCGAGGAGCGCTACCTGCCCCAGGAGGAGGTCGCGCAGCGCTACGCGCGCAGCCGCGGCTTCGGCGCTGCGGGCCAGCGCGCGGCCCCCACCAACGGCAGCCGCGCGAAGCCGCGCAAGGGGGTGCGGCTCCGTGGCGCGTGAGCTCCGCGTGCGGCGCTCGCAGCTCGCCGCGCCGGGCAGCAACCCGCACATGCTCGCCAAGGCCGCGCAGAGCGAGGCCGACGAGGTCTTCCTCGACCTCGAGGACGCCGTCGCCCCCTCCAAGAAGGTCGAGGCGCGCGACCACGTCATCGAAGCCCTGCGCAAGCACGACTGGGCCTCCAAGACGGTCTGCTACCGCATCAACGGCCTCGACACGCCCTGGTGGTACGAGGACGTCATCCGCGTCGTCAGCGAGGCCGGCCCGCATCTGCAGGACTTGATGATCCCCAAGGTGGACACGCCCGGCCACGTGCAAGCGGTGGACTTCCTCCTCACGCAGATCGAGGCGAACGCGGGCCTCGACGTCGGCGCCATCGGCCTCGAAGCGCAGATCGAGGGCCCCAAGGGCGCCGTGCATGCGCCCGCCATCGCGCAGGCCAGCCCGCGGCTCGACACCATCATCTTCGGCCCCGGCGACTTCGCCGCGAGCGTCGGGATGCCGACGCCGATGATCGGCGACGACGCGCCCTACGGCCAGCACGCGTGGCATGCCATGCTGAGCTGGCTCGTGTGGAGCGGCAAGGCTTCGGGGCTCCAGGTGATGGACGGCCCCTACGCGAAGGTCGACGACCTGGCCGGCTACCGCCAGAGCTGCGAGCGCGCGCGCTTCCTGGGCGTGGATGGCAAGTGGTGCATCCATCCTTCGCAGATCGCCGTCGCGAACGAGGTCTTCGCACCCTCCAAGGAGCAAGCGGCGCGGGCCGCCCACGTCATGGAGGTGTACGAGAAGGCCCTCGCCGACGGCCAGGGCGCGGTGAAGCTCGAGGGCGAGATGGTCGATGCCGCGACCTTGCGGATGGCGCGCGACACCCTGGCGAAAGCGAAGCACGCGAGGATCCTGTGAGGTGAAACAAATGCATGCGATCCCCGAAACAAGCCGGATGGCCCTGGACGCGCCGCCCGCGGCCGTGCGCTGCCCCATGGACGGCTGCGAGCTGGAGTTCCGCTGCGACGCGTGCCTGCACGTGCACCTCGTCAGCAGCTACAACGTGCGCTACGTGGACGTCTTCGGCCCGCACGACGAGGCGTGGCTGGACTTCTGCGACGACCACGCGGCCTGCACGCCGAGCATGCTCGGGCTGTAGGCAGCGGCGCTGGCTCACGGCGCGGTGGTGCGCGCGGCTGCGCGGCGCGCCAGCTCCGGCACGGCCTTGCGCATCGCGCGGGCCATGGCGCGCGCGTCCGCGGGGCGCTCGTCGGGGCGCTTCGCCAGCGCTTGCGCGAGCACCGGCGCGAGGCCCGCGGGGATGCCTTCGTGGTCGAGCGCCGGCGGGGTGGTGAGGATCCGCTTGCGCAGCTCGAACTCGTCCTCCCATCCCGCGGCGTAGTGCGCGCCCGTGAGGCATTCCACCAGCACCGCCGCGAGCGCGTAGAGGTCGGTGCGCGCATCCACGTCCTCGCCGCGCACCTGCTCGGGGCTCATGTACGCGAGCGTGCCGGGTTGGCCCCCGCCGCTCATCACCGTCGCGGCGAGCGCGGCCTCGCGAGGTGCTTGCGCCACGCCGAAGTCGGTGACCTTCGCTGTGCCATCCGCCGCGAGCAGGATGTTCGCAGGCTTGAGGTCGCGGTGCACGATGCCCTCGGCGTGGATGCGCTCCAGCCCAGCCAAGACCTCCAGCGCGACGCGCACCGCTTCTTGCGGGGGCAGGCGGCCGCGCGCGCGAAGCTCCGTCTCGAGGTTGCTGCCGTCGACGTACTCCAGGACGAGCAGCGGCGGCTCCTCTTCGGTGAGCACCTCGTAGACCGTGACCACGTTCGGGTGCTGGATGCGCGCCGCGAGCCGCGCTTCCTGCAGGAACTGCTTGCGGTACGTCGGGTCGGCCAGCCACGGCCCGAGGGGCTGCTTGAGCACCACCCGCCGCTGCAGCCGCGTGTCCAGGGCGAGGAGCG
>DASYRW010000262.1:0-1674 GCA_036003985.1 Thermoplasmatota archaeon | reverse complement strand
CGATCTGGACCTCGTGCTGCTGCTGCTCGGCGGCGTCATCGCCGCGCTGGGCGCCTTCCGCGGCTGGAAGGGCCCGACCCGGGAAGGCGGCGTGCTCTGCATCGTGGGCGCGGTGCTCGCGCTGCTCGGCGGCGGCGACCTCGCGGGCGTGCTCGCGTTGATCGGTGGCATCCTGTTCCTCGTGGGCTAGCACCGCGACCACGCCGCGCAGAGAAAGCCATTGGGCTTTCGGAGCTTGCCAGCCGCGGGTCCTCCCATGCGCGCCCTTGCGCTCCTCCTCGCGACGCTGATGCTCGCGACCGCCTTGCCGCTCTCGATGGCGAGCCCCGCGTGCGCGCCTGCGCGCGCGGACCGGTTCGAGCCGCTGGAGCGCGTCGCCGGGTTGCCGGCGGATTGGTCGCCGCTGCTCGCGCTGGACGACAGCCGCCTGCCCGCCATCGCGAGCGTGGCCGCGCAGCGGGGGGACGTGATCTGCAGCGTGAGCGGCGACCTGCCCGCGTTCGTCGCGGCCGCGGGCCCCTTCGCCCCGGCCGACCTCGCGGCCCTGGTCGCGGCGACGAGCTTCGTTGATGTGGTGGGCGTGGGCGAGCCCCTCACCGTGGACATCGAGGGCCGCTTCGCGCACGTGCAGACCTGGAGCGGGCCCGACGGCCTCGTCGTGGAATGGGCCATCGACCTCGGTGCGCTCACCGCGCAGTTCGAGGTCGTCGCGGTGGGCTTGGGAGAGCACGTGAGCGACCTCGAAGGCTGGCACCCCTGGGTCGGCTTCACCGACCGCGACCTCGCGCCCCCTGCCCTTGGGCCCCTCGCCACGAAGGTGCTGCTGGCCCCGAACGCGGACGGCAGCCAATTCCGCATCACATACTTCACGCAGAACTACCTGAGCGAGGCCCAGGCCGACAGCTACGCGGCCAAGTACGCCGCCGCGGCCCAGGCGATCTGGAGCATCGAAGTCGGGCAGTGGGGCTTCACGAGCGCCGACGCGGACAACACCTACGACATCACCGCCGACGGCTGCAGCTGCATCTTCAGCGGCAACAACGTGAACATCCATATCCACCCGAAGCTCGAGGACCTCTACACGCTGTTCAGCCCGCCGCTCAGCTACCCGACGCCGGACCACTTCTACCGCGTGGTCATCGGCCACGAGTTCCACCACCACCTGCAGTACAGCATCAACCAGTGGGCGCTCGGCAGCGCCTTGACCGAGGGAGGCGCCCGGTTCAGCGAGACGGCCTTCGAGCCCTTCGGCGCCTTCGGGCCCAACACGATCACCTACCTGAACAACGCCAACGGCTTCAGCAACGTCATGCTCAACCCCGGCACGCCCGTCGGCAGCCGCACCTACGACCTCGGCCTGTTCTGGGGCTACCTCTACAGCCAGGACGGGCTCATCCCGCTGCTGAAGCGCATCTACCAGGAAGCGGATGTCGTGGCCGGCGGCGCCGACGGCATCCCGAACGCGGTGAGCAACGCGCTCGCGGCTTTCCCGGGGCCCCACGACACCTTCGACGAGGCGTACCACGACTTCGCGCTGCAGATGTACAAGAAGAGCTTCGTTTGGGGCAAGCCCGACGGCAGCGAGCCGCGCGAGTGGGCCACGTACCTGCCCGACGTTGCCATGACGCCCTTCCAGGGCGCGGGCCCCTTCGCCGACCTCGTCAACGCGGGGGT
>DASYRW010000261.1:0-1552 GCA_036003985.1 Thermoplasmatota archaeon | reverse complement strand
CGGCGCGAGGCCGAGGCGCGTGATGTTGTCCGGGTCCTCGGTCCACTTGCTCTGCCACTCGGGGCTCAGCGAGCTGAGCTGGCCCACGCTGTTGAGCAGCGTGTCGAGGCCGCCGTCCGCGCGCGAGGCGAGCTGGGGGCCCTCGCGGTGCTGGCCGATCGGGCCCTGGATCTGCGTGATGAACACGACGAAGGCGATGGCGTAGATCGCCACCGCGACCGCGAAGCCGGTGATGGCGGCGCTGCCCTCGTCGCCGCAGCGCGGCGCGGCCCGGTGGCGCCGGTGCTTGGCAGAAGCCTTCGCCATGACAGACCCTCGGCCTCGGTCGCCCGCCGCGCGGCCAGGGCTGAGCCCTGCCGGGGCGGCGGCCCGCTGCGACCCACCCTCCTTCGGTCCAAGCAGGGCTTAAGCCCTCGGAAGGGCCCGAAACGGCGGCGAGCCCCGTCCAAGCTCGGGCCTTGAAGGCCGCGCCCGGGCCGAGGGGGCCCTAGCCCCAATCGGGCAGCCAGGCCTGCAGGATCACGCTGTAGTCGGGCAGCCCCGCCGCGCGGCCCTCGCGGTGGACATCGAAGCTCGCCAGCAGGCTGACGCGTTGCGTCAGGGTGCCGCCGCCCAGGAAGGGCTGCGCGCGGAACTCGGCGCGGATCTCGACGACGTGCGTGCCGAGGAGGCTCGACGTCGGGATCGCGATGTCCTGGTCGCCGTGGGCCTCGAGGCCCGTGAACTCCTGCGCGAGCGGCCACACGCCCCATGGGCTCACGGGGCTGGGGTGGTAGACGCGCAGCGTGATGGTGGGTTCCTCGTGGAGGAACTGCCAGCTCAGCAGCGTGAGGGCCTCGCAACCGGTGTAACTGCCCGTCCACTTCCACGCGCCGGCGTCGTCGGTGTAACACTTGAACTGCGCCGCGTCCACGCCCAGCTCCTCGATGGCGCGCCGCAGGTCCCAGCGCACCGTCGCGGTGTCGCCGAGGGCCACGGAGGGCGTGTCCACCGTGAGGGTGCTCTCGTGCACGCCGCGGGCCAGGTCCGCGGTCGTGGAGCGGATCAAGCCGTTGCTGCTCGCCTCGAAGGCGATGGTGCCCTTCATCAGCGCGCCCTCGCGGCTCAAGTTGAGCGTCACGTTGTGCACGCCGGCCGCGGTGTCGTAGCCCTCCACCACCGCCGCCTCGCGCGGCTGGACCTGGGCCGTCCAAACGCCGGCGTCGCGCTGCTGCGCGCTCGCGAGCGTGTAGCCGCGGTTGCGCACGTCCACCGCGAGGCCCTCGGCGCCGCCCGGGTCGCCCACCTTGGGCGCGTCGGCCTTGACCGAGAAGCGGAAGTCGAGCGCGTCGTTGCCGGCGAGGGTCTGGTTGCCCGTCCAGGTCAAGGTGCCTCCGCTGAACGTCCAGCCCGTCGCGGGCGTGTAGCTCCCGGTGGAGGCGAGGGACGCGCCGCCCACGCCCTCGAGGGTGATGGCGTGCACCCACACGGTCCGGCCCGTCGCGTTCTCGGGGTTGGCGACGACGAGGCTCGCCTCGCCCGCGGCGCTCCACGGCGCGAGCTGCGGCAGCAT
>DASYRW010000260.1:0-23980 GCA_036003985.1 Thermoplasmatota archaeon | reverse complement strand
GGCGGGGGCGGTGGGTGTCGCCGTCGTGCCCCGCCTTGCCCTGCTGCCCTCGGATTTTCGGTTGGACGCCGCGCTCTACCTCCTTGACTTTCCTGGCGAGCTCGCCAACCTTGTGCTCGTGCTCGGGATCATGGGCGGCGTCTTCGCCGCGGGCTGGTGGCGTTTCGCGCCGGAGAGGAATGAGCCGGCGATGCGCAAGCCGATGCGCATGCTGGGCTTGGTTCTGACCGTGGTTGGTCTTGCCCACATCGCCAGTTTCTTCTTCGTTGTGACCACGGGCCTCGTCAGCCTCGCGCCCGCGTACGGGTTGCGATGGCTCCTGTTCGCCGGCATTCTCTTCTATGGCGTTCTCGCGTTCGAGGTCCTCGAGTTCGAGCGCGCGAGCGAGCGCCTCGTGCCCGTGGTCGGTGCGGTCCTGGCGTCCCTTGGGGCTGCGCTCGGGACCCTGGCATGGAGCGCGGGCCTGCCCGCCAGCGCATCCGGGCCGATCGCGCTTGGCGTCGCGGCTGGAGTTGCGCTCCCGGCGGGCTTCGCGACCCGGGTCGTGGTCCGTGCTCGCCAGGCTGGAGAAGCGCCTGGCGCCAGCATGGACCGGCGGCTCGCGCTCTACCAGGCGTCGCTCGAGGCGGTCTGGGCGCGCGGTCCACCCAGCAGCGAGGCGCGCGAGATCTTGGAGCAGGATCGGCGCAGCTTCGGCGTTTCCTTCGACGAGGCGCGCGTGCTCGAGCATGTCGTGGCGCAGAAGCTTGCCGAGCGTGCGCCACGCTTCCGTCCCGGGGACGAGCCGGCGACCGGACTCGTGCTCGACCAAGTGCTAGGTGAGGGTGCCCATGGCCGCGTCTTCGCCGCGCGGTGGTACCCCGAGGGCACGCGCGTCGTCGTGAAGGAGTACTCCAGCCGCACCCTCGACCGCGAGGAGGAGCGGCGCCGCATGTTCGCGGAGCTCCGCGTGCTCCGCGGCCTCGCGCACCCCAACATCGTGCGCGTCCTCGACGCGCGCGTCTCGGACGGGCGGCCCTTGCTCGTGATGGAGCGCGTGGACGGAGCGCCCCTCTCGGTGGTCTTGGGGCGCGGTCCGCTGCCGGAGGCGAAGGTGCGCGACCTCGCGGCGGATCTCCTCGACGCCCTCGAGACGGCGCATGGGCAGGGGTTCGTGCACCGCGACATCAAGCCCTCGAACATCCTCGCCGGTCGCGACGGCCGATATCGCCTCACGGACTTCGGGATCGCCGCCCTGGCCGGCGAGCAGCAACCCGTGCAGGCGACGGTCTCGAACCTCGACGCGCTCGGCGCGCTCGCGGGCACGCTCATGTACATGGCGCCCGAGCAAGTCGGCGGCGCCGCGGCGAGCCCCGCCAGCGACCTCTACGCCGTCGGCTTGGTGCTCTACGAGGCGCTCACCGGCCAGCCGGCCGTGGACGTACGCGACACCGCGGTGGTGGACGCCATCGCGCGCGTCGGAAAGCCCGCCATCGACTGGGATGCCGCGCCCGGCCCGTGGCAGGGATTCCTCCGCAAGGCCCTCGACGCGGACCCGCGGCACCGCTATGGCTCGGCGAGTGCGATGCGCAAGGTCATCCCCAAAGCCCAGCGGGCGGGCCGATAGCTTCGCTCAAGGCTGGAACACGAGGCTGCTGCGCCCCACCGTGAGCACGTCGCCCGGGGACAGAGGCTTGGACCCGCCCTTCGGCATCCTAACCCAGTTCACCCAGGTTCCGTTGCGGCTGCGCTCGTCGCGCACGACGAAGCCCTCGCGCGCGCGCTCCACGATCGTGTTGGTCTGCGAGAGGAACGGGTCGTAGTCGAGCCGGATCTCGCACTCCGCCGCGCGGCCGATGCGCCACGTTTTTCCAGCCGCGCCCTGCAGCGAGAACCCCGCGCCCTCGTCGCGCCCGAAGACCACCATCAGCCGCGGCCCCTGCAAGGCCTGGCCGTGGACCCCTTCGCCGTCCATGGTCTCGCTCGCGAGCGCGTCCGTGCTCAGGGTGGGCCGCAGCCGCGTGAGCCCGCGGAGCTCGTCCACCATGGCGAAGAGGCGCTCGTGGTTCAGCACGTACGCGTCGGCCCGGTTCGGCGTCGCGGCGACGGTGCGGTGGATGAGCCCCGCGCGCTGGAGCTGCTCGAGGTGGCGCGCAATGGCCTGGCGCGAGATGGAGCGGTCAGCCTGTTCGCCCTCGCGCATCATCGAGGGGCCCACGCGCAGGTCCTGGATGGCCTTGGGCGTGCGCAAGGCATGCAGCAGCTCGAGGCGCGTCTCGCTCGCCAGGGTCTCGAGGTGGCGGGCGAGGGACGCGTAGCGCCCGGTGGGTTCCGCCATGGGGGTCTCAAGCCTTTCCTCGCGGAAAAAACCGCGCATCGCGTCGGAGCGCGCGCGGGGGTTCAAAAAGGCTTGCAACATCGGCCTTGCTTCCACAGCGAGCCTTTCGCCGCAAGGCCTAGGCTGTCCAGGCAACCGTCAAGCCGGCCGATCCCTCTGGGGGTGCATGCGCCTCGGGCCCGCGGCCGCGCTGCTCCTTTTGCTTCCTCTACTGAGCAGCGGAGCGCAGGCCCTGACGTGCATCGCGGACGGCTGCGCGGATTGCGACATCGATGGCACCCTGGCGTCGTGCCACGCGAACGTGCGCGAGGCTGGCGAGGTCGCGGACGTGCGCTGCTGGGCCGGGATCGGCAGCGGTTTCGCGCCGCAGCCGGCCGCGACCGAGGCGGGCGCGTGGTGTGCGACCGATGCGACGGGTGTGCCCGACATCGTCGGCATCCCAGGCGTGATGGTGGCGTACGAGCCGCCGCTGGTGTGCGGGTACGTGTTCACGAACTACGCCTTCGGCTTCCGCCTGTTCTGCGTGCCGGTGGCGTAGGCCAACATCCAAGCCCCCCGCGCGCATTGCAGCCGCGATGCCGCGCAAGCCCTGGGGCGGCCGCTTCGACAAGGCGACGAGCCCGCGCATCGAGGCCTTCACATCCAGCCTCGCGGAGGACGCGCGGCTGCTGCGCTTCGACGTCGCCGGCAGCATCGCCCACGCGCGCATGCTGGGCCAAGTCGGGCTCTTGACCAAGGCCGAGGCGCAGCGCGTCGAGCAAGGCCTGCGCGAGGTCCTCCGCGGCTTGGAAGCCGGCGAGCTTCGGCTCGACCCTGCCCTCGAAGACGTGCACATGAACGTCGAGGCCCTCTTGACCAAGCAGATCGGCGACGCGGGCAAGCGCCTGCACACGGCGCGCAGCCGGAACGACCAGGTCGCGCTCGACCTCAGGCTGCTGGCGCGGGAGCGCGCGGTCGCGTGCGCCGATGCAGCGCTGAAGCTCCACGCCACGCTGGTCGTGCTCGCGGCGAAGCATGCCGCGGACTCCATGCCAGGCTTCACCCACCTGCAGCGCGCGCAGCCCATCACGCTGGGCCACCACCTGCTCGCCCGCGCGGCGCAGTTGGAGCGCGACGTGGAGCGCTTCCTCGCAGCCTTCGACGCGGCCAACCGCTGCCCGCTGGGCGCGGGCGCGCTGGCCGGCTCGAGCCTGCCCATCCGCCGAGAGGTCCCGGCCAAGCTGCTGGGCTTCGAAGGCCTCGTGGAGCACAGCATGGACGCGGTGAGCGACCGCGACTTCCTGATCCAGGGCGCAAGCGCCGCTGCGCAATGCATGGTGCACGCGAGCGGGTTCGCGGAGGAGCTGGTGCTGTGGAGCACGCCCGAGTTCGGCTACTTGGCCCTGGACGACAGCGTCGCGACCGGATCGAGCCTGATGCCGCAGAAGAAGAACCCCGATCCTCTGGAGCTGGTGCGCGGCAAGGCGGGCATCGTGCAGGGCATGCTCATGGCGCTGCTCGCAACTGCCTCCAAGCTTCCCCTCGCGTACAACCGCGACCTGCAGGAGACGAAGGCGCCGTTCCTGCGCGCGATGGACACCACGGATCAGAGCCTGCGCGCGCTCGAGGAGGTGCTGGCGCGCTCCGCCTTCGACACCGAAGCGATGGCGCGCGCGCTCGAGGACGGCGCAACCCAGGCGACTGCCCTCGCCGAGCACTTGGTCCGCGCAGGCGTGCCGTTCCGCGAAGCGCACGAGGTCGTGGGTCGGCTGGTGCGCGCGGCCCAGGAGCAGGGCATCGTCCTGAGCGCGCTGCCGAAGGAGCAGCTCGCCGAGGCGCACCCTGCCTTCGCCGAGGGCGCGCACCGGCTGCTGCGGCATGCGGCACCCCCGGCCAAGGGCAGCCGCGGCGGTCCCAGCTCCGCCGAGGTGCGGCGCTTGCTCGCCATGGCGAAGGCGGCGCAGCGCACGCTCGCCGCGCAAGCGAGGCAGAGGAAGGGCAAGCACGCCGCGGTGGAGCGCTTGCTCGGGAGCTGAAGCCCTACCCTGCGGGCCGTTGATCTCGCATGTCGCGCAGGATGTCGCGGATCTCGCGCAGCAGCTCCGTGTGCGCGTCCAGCTTCGCGTCCATGCCGTCGAGGCCGTCGAGCTTGTCGAGCTTGTCGAGCTTCTCGAGCCTCGTTTCGATCCGCCCGAGGTGGTGGGTGACACCCTGGAAGCCTCCGCGGACCTGGGTGCGGCCGGCGTTGAAGAGCGACCCGAGGACGCCCACGCCAATCCCCGCCGCGCCCACGATCTCGCCGAACGGGTCCCACCAGCCGAGCAGCTCGCCGACGACCGCGACCGCGAAGGTGGCCCAGCCGGCCGCGCTGAGCACATGGTACCAATTGATCCCGCCGTCCGGGTCGCGGAAGAGCCGCATGCGGCGTGGCACCGCGGCCTCGGCCATGAGCGTGCGCGGGGGAGGTGACCGGTACTTTCGGCGCGGGGCCACGCTGTGCTTGGCTTGGATCTCGACGCGCGCGCGCACGTCGAGTTCTAGGTCGCGGGGGCCCATGAACGTTGGGTCGCGACGTCCACCGCGGCCGCTGTGGTGAGGCCGACCACGTCGAACCGCGCGTAGTGCCCCGGCGGGCTCTGCGTGCGCGCGGCGTGCGCGTGCCCGTCGCCGAGCGGCGGCGTGGCGCCGTCCCACGCATCGAAGCGCGCCAAGGCGTGGTGCGTGAGGTCCAGGATGGCCTGGTAGCCCTGCTTCAGCAGGTCCGCGCCGCCGCAGCGCACCTCCATCTGCAGCGCCGTGTCGAGGGGCGTGTGCAGCAGGTAGCTCATCGCCTTGACCGGCCCCGCCTCGACCGGCACGCCGCCGCCGATGAACACGTTGGGCACCTCGGCCGCGTCGAAGCTCATGTGGTCGCTGCCGCCGGCGAGCAGGTTGTTGCCCGCGACGCCCACGATGGGGATGCCACCCGTGTAACTGTCCACCGCGTCGTCCGGGATGCCTGCATCCGTGGCGCCCATGAGCACCGCGTCGTTGAGCACGTGCTGGCCGTTGGTCTCCTGCGAGCTGGGCACGATCGTCACCGGCAGCGTCGTGCCATCGGGGTTCGCGCAGGGCCAGTTGAGCCCTGGAGGATCGAAGTTGAGGTTCGCCGCGACCTTCAGGCCCTGGCCCAGCACTTCCTCCTCCACGAAGTGCCGCGAACCCACGAGGCCGCGCTCCTCGTCGTCGAAGAACACGAACGCGAGCGTCCTGTTCCAGGGCCGCGAGCCGAAGGCGCGGGCCATCTCGAGCAACGCTGCGCTGCCGCTGCCGTCGTCCCACGCGCCGTAGATCGTCGTCGACGTGGAGTCGTAGTGCGCGCTGAGGATCACCCACTCGTCCGCGCGCGTGGTGCCGTTGCGCACGCCGATCACGTTCTGGCCCTCGCCGTAGTCGTGGCGCCGCTTGCTGAGCCCGAAGCTGGCCAGCTGCTCCTCGAGGTAGACGCGCGCGGCCTCGTGGTTCGGCTCGGTGCCGCGCCGGTCGGGGAAGGCCATGGGGAAGGTGTACAGGAAGCCATACGCCTTCGCGCCCTCGGCCAGCACCTCGTCGACCGCGGGCGGCAGGCTGGCCTGGGTCGGCTGGGGCTGCGCGGCGGGGCCGACGCAGCCTGCCGCGAGGCTGAGGAGCGCGACGAGGAGGAGCGCGGAGCGGGGCACGCGGCGGCACCGGCGCGGCAGGCTCTTAGCGCTTGCTGTGATGGGCTCGTCGCGATCCAGGAGCGGTCGAGCCGGGGACGGCGTCCCCACAAACTACAAGGCCCTCCAAGCAGGGTGCCCGCCGTGCGCGGCATCGCTGTCCTCACGCTCGCCTGCCTGGCCATCGCCGGCTGCATCGGGAGCCCGTCGTCGCCCTTGACGGCCAACGACGCCCCGACGCCCCCGTCCCTCGACACCATCGCCGCGCTGCTCGCGGACGTGCCCTGCGAGGTGGACGTCGTCGGCCCCGAGACGACGGCGAACCTGCTCGGGCTCGCCGACCTCGACCTCACGGGAGCGTCGGGCAGCCACGGCGAGATCGACATCCACGACCACTGGCTGATCAGCGCGCGCCTCGGCGACAGCGGCTTCGACATCCTCGACATCGCCGACCCGCTGCATCCTGTCGTGGTGGGCAACTACAGCCAGAGCCCCAGCCACTCCTACGACGTCAAGTGGACCACCGACGGCCAGTCCGCGCTCGTCGGCCACCGCGCCGGCATCGTCGTGGTGGACATGCGCGACCCGCTGCACCCCGTGAACGAGTCCGCTTGGGAATTCCCCAAGCCGGCGCCGCTCCTGTTCGGCAACACCGAGAACGCGCACATGCTCTACGCGACCAACGTCGACGGCCGCGAGATCGTGCTGCTCGCGCCCAACACCAACACGGGCGTGTGGATCCTCGAGCTGACCGGCGCGCCCGGCGCGCGGGAGCTGAAGCTGCTCAGCAAGTTCGGCGAGAACATCAACGGCCCCCTCGGGCCCCACGACATGTGGGCGACCTTCGACGAGGACCTCCAAGTCCCAGTCCTGTACGTGGCCAACGGCTTCGCCGGCTGGCTCGCCGCGGACCTCAGCGACCCCGCGAAGCCCGTCATGCTCGGCGGCGCGCTGCCGATGCTCGATCCCTATCAGGGGTACACGCACACCATCCAGGCCGCGAAGGTCGGCGACCGGCGCCTCGTGGTCACCATCGCCGAGGTCGGACTCAACGCGCTCAAGGTCTACGACGCCACGAACCTGCGCGCGCCGATCCTGCTCGGAACCTGGACCTCGAAGCCCGTGCCCATCGGGCCGGAGCACAACCTGCAGATCGTGGGCGACCAGCTCTTCGTGGCGCACTACCGCGAGGGCATGTACGCCTTCAACCTGTCCGCGGTGGCTCCCTTGCCGACGCCGGCGGGCATCGCCCCGATCGCCCACTTCGCCGTCGGCCCCGACCCGCAGCTCGGGCTCAACTTCGGCGACGTGTGGGACGTCGTGGTCAAGGATGGGCTCATCTACCTGAGCGAGATCGACTTCGGCGTGCACGTCGTCGGCTTCGGCTGCATGCAGCCTGCTCCTGGGCTGAGCAGCACGGGCTGAACCCATGCGCGCGGCGTGGCTCGTGCTGGCGGTGGCGCTCGCGGGCTGCGTGAGCGCGCCCGCGCCCTTGCCCGACGCGGCGCAGCCCACGGCCCTCGCGGTGCCCACCCCCGCCGAGCTGGCCGCGCTCGCCGCGGGGTTGCCGTGCGAGGCCGCGCAGGTCGCGGGCCCGCTCTCGGACAACCTGCGCGAGGTGAGCCTGCTCGACCTCACGCCCACGCCCGGGCGGCTGGGCGCGCTCGACGCGCACGCCGACCTCCTGTTGGTGGAGCACTACGATGCAGGCGGCTTCGACGTCGTGCGCATCGCGGACCCGCGCGCGCCGCGCGTGCTCGGCAGCTTCGAATCGCCGCCCATCACCCTCGACCTCGAGTTCACCACCGACGGCGCGACCGCGCTGCTCGGCGAGCAGAGCCGCGTGCGGCTCGTGGACGTGCGCGATCCGACGCGTCCGGTCGAGGAGGGTGTCTGGGACTTCCCGACGCCCGACATCCAGGCCCACACGCTGCACGTGTTCCCGTGGCAGGGCCGCGACCTGGTGTTCACGTCGTCGCAGACCGCGCAGGGCATGTGGATCTTCGCCGTCGACGGCGCGCCCGGCGCGCGCAACCTCTCGGTTCTCTCCGTCTACAAGCCGCCCGTCGAGGACACCATGTCGCCCCACGAGGCCTGGGCGACCTTCGACGAGGACCTGCAAGCTCCGGTGCTGTACGTCGCCAACGGCTGGGCGGGCTGGTACGCGCTCGACATCACCGACCCCGCGCACCCCCGGCAGCTCGGGCTTGGGCTCGTGCCCAACCTCGACCCCTATCAAGAATACGTGCACAGCATCATCGCCGCGAAGGTGGGCGGCAAGCGCCTCGTCGCCACCACCGCCGAGATCGGCGCCAACGCGCTCAAGGTGTACGACGCGACGGACTTCGCCGCGCCGCGGCTCCTCGCCACTTGGACCAGCAGGCCCGTGCCGACGCCGAGCGAGCACTTCTTCACCATCGTGGGCTCGAAGCTGCTCCTGGCGCACTACCAGGAGGGCGGCTTCATCTTCGACCTCGCCTCCTTGCCAGCAGCGCCCCTCTTGCCTTGGGGCCCGGTGGCGCGCTTCCAGCCCGGGCCCGACGTCGGCCCCACGAGCAGTTTCCCCTTCCAGGGCTGGGAGGGCATCTACGACGTGCTCGTCAAGGACGGGCTCACGTACTGGACCGATCGTCGCCTCGGCGTGCACGTGCTCGCCTTCGGCTGTTTCGAGCCCGGCGACACGGCCCTCACGACGGACGCCTGAGCGGAGGGAACGGCAGCCGACAGGCTGATGCTGGTGCTGGGCGCTCGCCTCGATCACCCATGCTTGGCATGAAGACGTACCCGCAAGCCTCCATCGATGCTTGCCGCGCGCGGGTCGACGCGAACGTGCGCGCGTACCAGAAAGCGTTGGGCAAGGCTCCGTCCAAGGACTTCGAGGCGCGCTACTTCAACGATCAAGTCTTGCTGCTCGACTACATGTTCGTGCACCGGCTCTCGGGCATCGAGGGCAAGGACGGCAACCCGCTCAACGAGGTCCGCGTGCTGTGCAACTCGCTGCTGCTGAACAAGGGCAAGGTGCACATCAAGAAGCTCCCCGGCTGGCCCAACTCGGCCGTGTCGGGGCTCACGCTCCCCGCGGAGAAGTCGCTGCTCAAGCTCAAGGACGGCGACGAGGTCAAGCTCACGGAAGCCGACTTCGTGCGGCTGGCCGACGCGTTCTTCGCCGAGCTCGAGAGCAAATACACGTAGGCGAGGGGGCCCCGGATCGGCCAACGCGGCCCCGGGAGCGCAAACGCTAAAATAGCCCCACCCGCTTCGCGCCCCGAGGCCTCGCCATGCCGAACCCGACCGTCGTCTTCGAGACCAATCACGGCACGATCGAGATCGAGCTGTTCGAGGACAAGGCGCCCATCACGGCGGGCAACTTCCGCAAGCTCGTCGAGCAGGGCTTCTACAACGGCACGCGCTTCCACCGCGTGATCCCCGATTTCATGATCCAGGGCGGCGACCCGCTGAGCAAGGATCCCGCGAAGAAGGCGCAGTGGGGCACGGGCGGCCCTGGCTACACCATCAAGGACGAGTTCGGCCCTGGTCTGCGGCACGGGAAGGCCGGCGTGCTGAGCATGGCCAACGCGGGCCCCAACACGGGTGGGTCCCAGTTCTTCCTCACGGTCGCGCCCACGCCCTGGCTGGACGGCAAGCACGCCATCTTCGGCACGGTCACGAAAGGCATGGAGGCCGTGCGCACCATCGTGGAATTGCCGAGGGACCGCAGCGACCGCCCCCACCAGGACGCGGTCATCGTGAAGGCCACCGTGCGGGGTGCGTGAGGTGCGCGCCATCAAGGCGAAGCCCCTCTCGGGGCTGACCGTGTGGCTGCGCACCGACCAGCGCCGGCGGCCGCCGCGCGGCGCCGCGCCCGTCGCGGTGCTGGCCTGTGTGGCGTTCCTGCTGCTCGCCGGCTGCACGAGCCCGCCGCCAGCGTCCAACAACAACACCACCGCGCCCCCGCCGGGCACGACACCGCCGCCGAACGGCGGCCAAACGGGCGGGACCTGCACGAACAACGGCGTCACCACCGGCACCGCCCCGCCCAGCGACGCGCCGAAGCAGGGCACGGTGCGCGTCGCGATGCAGACGAGCAAGGGCAACATCACGCTGAAGCTGTACGGCGACGACGCGCCCGTCACCGTGGCGAACTTCGTCGGCCTCGCGCGCGCGGGCTACTTCGACTGCCAGCGCTTCCACCGCGTCATCAAGGACTTCATGGACCAGGGCGGCGACCCGCTGAGCAAGGACCCCGCGCAGGCCGCACGGTGGGGCACCGGTGGGCCTGGGTACAACATCAAGGACGAGTTCGCCTGCAACGACGGCACCATCTCCGAGGCCTTGCCCGCCGACTGCGCGCAGCACGACGGCCTGAAGTACGACTTCGACGAGGCCACCGGCTTGCTCGCCATGGCGAACACGGGCCGGCCGCACACGGGTGGCAGCCAGTTCTTCCTCACGGCCAGCAAGCCGAACTGGCTCGACGGCCGCCACACCATCTTCGGCGAGGTCGAGCAGGGCATGGACGTGGTCACGGCCATCAACACCGCGCCGACGGCCACCGGCGATCGCCCGAACCCGGAGATCCTGCTGATCAAGGTGACCGTGGTGGGCTGATGCGGGCCTGGCTGCTGGCACTCCTCCTCCTGGGCACCGCGCTCGCGGGCTGCAACGGCCCGCCCGCGCCGCCGCCACCGCCGCCGGGGCCGCCGCCGCCCACGCAAGCGCCGGCGCCGGGCTTCAACCCCGTCGTCAAGTTCAGCACCGACCTGGGCGACTTCTACGTCGAGGTCTTCGAGGAGCAGGTCCCGGCCATGGCCGCGAACTTCCTCGGCTACGCGCGCTCCCACTTCTACGACGGCCAGCGCGTGCATCGCGTCCTGCATGGCTTCCTCATGCAGCTCGGCGACCCCGCGACCCGCGACGCGACGAAGCCGCGCTCCACCTGGGGGCAGCCCGATCCCAACCTGCCGACGATCCGGGACGAGTTCCATCCCGCCCTCGACTTCGCCCAAGCGGGCATGGTGGCGTTGGCCACGGCGGGCCCCGACACGGGCAGCAGCCAGTTCTTCATCACCACCGCGCCCAACCTGTCGCAGCTCCAGGACACGCAGCCGATCTTCGGCCGCGTCGCGGCGGGGCTGGCGGTCGTGCAGGCCATCGGCGAGGTCCCCACGGCGGCGTTCGGCCAGGTGGAGGACGTGCCGGTCGAGGACGTCGTCGTGCGGTCCACGGAGGTCCTCGAGGCGCGGCGCACGCCGTCGGACGTGCGGCACGGGCTCACGGCCTATGGCTACCACGACCGCTACAACACGACGCAGGGCCACATCCTGCAGTTCGTCGCGGTGGTGCACAACGTGGGCACGGTGCGCGAGAACGTCACCGCGGGCGTGACCGCACCCGACAACTGGACCTACCAGATCCCGTGCCCGCGCGTCCGCACCGCCTCCGACTGCCCCTTCGATCCGGTGGTCGGCGCGGGCGCCACGATGGCCGTGTTCTTCCAGCTGCGCACCCCGCCGGGCGCGGCCGAGGGCGACGTGCCGGTCGCGCTGTGGTTCGCCGCGGGCGACGCGAACACGACCTTGCCCGTGGTGGTGCACGTGGGCACCCTCGGCGCGACGCCGCAGCGCGGGCAGAACGTGAGCGTGCACTACGTCGGCGCGTTCCCCGACGGCCGGCTCTTCGACACGTCGCTGCTGCGCCTCGTGCACAACGCCACGGTGCTCAAGTCCGCGTTCTTCGTCACCGACAAGCCCAACGCGTACCCGCCGCTCGAGTTCCCGCTCGGTTCGCCGAGCCTTGTCGAGGGCTTCACCCTCGGCACCGAGGTGCTGCGCGTGGGCGAGATCGGCGCCGTGCTGCTGCCGCCCGAGAAGGCCTATGGCCTGCCGGGACCCCAGGCGCACCGCCTCGCGGGCCGGTGGCTCGTGTTCACCATCGAGCTGCTCACGATCGCGGACGCGAGCGGCTAGCCAGCTCGCGCGCAACGTCGCCCGGCGCGATGCCCATGGCGGCCATGGCGACCCACGTGTGGTATTGCAGGTCCGCGAACTCCCTCACAGCCTGCTCGCGGTCGTGGCTCTTGCAGGCCATGATGACCTCGCCGGCTTCCTCGGCGATCTTCTTGAGCCGCAGGTTCTCGTCGGCGAGCAGCTTGGCCGTGTAGGAGCCCTCGGGCTTCGTGGCCTTGCGCGCCTCGATGGTGGCCCACAGCTCCGCGAGCGCGCTGCCCTGGCCTTGGATCGGATGGTGGAAGCAGGTCGCCTTGCCCGTGTGGCACGCCGCGCCGCTCTGGTCCACCTGCGCGAGGAGCGCATCGCCGTCGCAGTCGAGGCTGAGGGAGCGCAGCGCTTGGGTGTGGCCGCTCTCCTCGCCCTTGCGCCACAGCTTGCCGCGGCTGCGGCTCCAGTAGTGCATCTGGCCCTTGGCCTGGGTCGCGGCGAGCGCCTCGGGGCTCATGTACGCGAGCATGAGCACCTCGAGGGTGGACGCGTCCTGCACCACCACCGGCAGCAGCCCTTGGCCCTTGGCGAAGTCGGGGTTCACGGCCGCACCGCCACGCCCGCCTTGTCCAGGAAGGACTTCACGTCGCCCACGGTCAGCTCGCCGAAGTGGAAGATGCTCGCCGCGAGCGCGGCCGACGCCTTGCCTTTGGTGAGCGCGTCGCGCAGGTGCTCCACGCGGCCCGCGCCGCCGCTGGCGATGACCGGGATCGGCGCAGCGCGCGCGACGGCAGCGGTGAGCGCGAGGTCGTAGCCGTCCTTCGTGCCGTCGCGGTCCATGGAGGTGAGCAGGATCTCGCCCGCGCCCCGCTTCGCGGCGTCGCGGGCCCATGCGACCGCGTCGAGATCGGTGGGCCGCGAGCCGCCGTGCGTGAAGACGCGCCAGCCCTTGCCTTCGCGCTGGGCGTCGATGGCGACGACGACGCACTGCGCGCCGAACTCCTTGCTTGCGCCGGTGATGAGCTTCGGGTCGCGGACCGCGCCGGTGTTCATCGCGACCTTGTCCGCGCCGGCGCGCAGCAGGCGGTCCACGTCCTCCACGCGCGACACGCCGCCCCCGACGGTGAGCGGGATGAAGAGGTTCTCGGCCGTGCGCGTGATGATCGGCAAGAGGGCGCGGCGGCCCTCCTTGCTCGCGCTGATGTCGAGGAAGACGATCTCGTCCGCGCCTTGCGCCTCGTAGGCCTGCGCCATGGCCACGGGATCGCCGACCTCGCGCAGCCCGCGGAAGTTGACGCCCTTCACCACGCGGCCGCGGTCGACGTCGAGGCAGGGGATGACGCGCTTCTTGAGCAACGCCGCGCATGGCGTCCGCGCCGGCATCAGCCTTCCGGTCCGGGCCAGACTCCGCAGAGCGGGCGGCAGGTTCTTCCGGTGGCCTGCCCGTCGGTGGCGGGGGCATCGATCGTGCGCTGCGCAACTCACCCGTGGGCCGTGGCCGTGCTCGTCGTCGCAGCTGCGCTGCACGCGGCCGCGCTCGGTCCGGCGCCCGGATCCCTGGGCGATGCTGCCCTGGCGCCGCCGGACCGCGTGGCGCTCGTCGAGCGCGTGATGGCGGCCAACACGGGAAGCGATGACGTTGCCCGCGCCCTTGCGCTCGCGCATGCGGCCGCGGGCGCGCCTCACGCGCCGGTGCCGCCCCCGGGCGCTCCGAGCGCCGCCGCGGCCGAGCTGCTCTCGCGACACGGCCTCGAACCCGCGACGCATGCGGCGGAGCTCGCGTCCCTTGACGCGCTTCCCGCGAACGTGAGCGCCGCCCTCGCGCGGGTCGTGACCGCATTCTTGGCGTTCGACGCTGCAACGACCGAGATGTTCGCGCACGAGGACCTCGCCAAGCTGGCCGAGCTCGGCAAGCGCTTGACCCCGGCGCCGGGCCTGCCGAGGCTGGACGATCCCGCCCTCCAGGCGCCCGCCGCGCTCACCGAGGATGAGCGCGCGCTGTTCGCCGCGCTGCGCGCCCACCAGCCTGCGATCCTCGCCGCGCGCGCGACGCTGCTCGACGCGGTGCCCGGGCTGCGCGACGCCCTCGCGGCCGCGCCGAGCGCGCGCGCGACCCTCGTTGCCCCGCCGGCGCTGGCGATCGACCTGCTCGGCGACGACGACGTCTACGAGACGAACGTCGCGCTGCTCATCGACGCGGGCGGCGACGACGTGTACCGCAACAACGCTGGCGGCAGCAACTTCCTCCTGGGCGCGCTGCCCTTCCCGGTCGCGGGCCTCACGCTGCCCGTGCCCGCCGCCGCGGCGCTCATCGACCTGCTCGGCAACGACCACTACGCGGGGCCAACGCTGGAGCCTGGCCAGTACACCGGCGCAGTGAACGGCGGCGGCGCGGTTGGGGCGGGCTTCCTCTTCGACGCGACGGGCGACGACGTCTACGATCCGATCGGCGTGGCGCTCAACGGAGGCGGGGTCCTCGGCGGCGTGGGTTTCCTGCTCGACGCGGAGGGCAACGATCAGTACGGGCCGCCGTTCGCAGCCAACGTCGTGGCGAATGGCGGCGCCCAGCTCGCGGGCCTGGGCTTGCTGGTGGACGGCCTGGGCAACGATGCATACTACGGCAGCATCATCGGCGTCAACGGCGGCGGCTCGCTCACCGGCGTGGGCATGATCGTGGACGGCGCCGGCGACGACGCCTACCTCGCGGTGTGCAGCGCGGTGAACGGCGGCGCGATGGACGGAGGAGCCGGCGCGATCCTCGACCTCGCCGGGGACGATCGCTACGCGAGCAGCTACCCGCCGTACCGCGTCTTCAACGGGGCCAACGGCGGCGCTGCGTGGGGCGGCCAAGGCTTCCTGTTCGACGCGCTCGGCAACGACGTCTATGAAGGTGGCTATCGCGGCACCAACGGCGGCGCCGCGGCGGGCTCCGGGTTCCTGTGGGATGCTTCGGGGGACGACGCCTACGTCGCGCAATACCTCGGCGCCAATGGCGAGGGCGACAGCTACGATGGCCCCCTTGGCCAGGGCTTCGGCCTCATGCCCGGCACCGGCCTCCTGCTCGACGGCGACGGCCATGACGCTTTCGTGCAGGACAGCGGCGCGTGCGCCAACCCCGCGGCCTGCACGGTGGTGCCGAAAGGCGTCGGCGCGCAGCTCGACCTGTGAACATGTTCGCAGATGCAGCGCGAACGTTGATGCGCGCGCACGCACGTGCGCGATCCATGCCTGCCAAGAAGCGCAGCACCCGGAGGCGCTCGACGAAGAAGCGGACGACGCTCACGGTGAAGCAGTTGGCGCAGCGCAAGTACGCCGCCAAGATGCGGGGCGTGCGCGCGCGGGCGAAGACCACCAAGGGCGGCACTGGCCGGATCAAGGCCCGCAGCACCGCGAGCACGTTGCGCCGGCGCTTGGGCCTGCGCGGCTGAGCCGCGCCCCGGGCTCGGGGCTCAGGGCTCCTGCGCCTCGAGCCACTTCTCCGCGTCGAGGGCGGCCATGCAGCCGGCCCCTGCCGCGGTCACCGCCTGTCGATACCGCGGGTCGTGCACGTCGCCGGCCGCGAAGACGCCCTCGACGCTCGTCTTCGTGTGGTCCCTGACCCTGATGTAGCCCTTCGCGTCGAGGTCGATCTGGCCCTGCAGGAACTTCGTGTTGGGCTCGTGGCCGATGGCGAGGAAGAATCCCCCCACCGGCAGGTCCCACTGCTTCACCTGCTCGCCGCGCGCCAGCCGCTCGGCCGGGTTGCCCTGCGAATGCGTCGCGAGGCGAAGGCCCTCGACCTTGTCCTTGCCGAGCACTTCGAGCACTTCCGTGTTGAGCTGCCAACTGATCTTGGGGTTCTTGCGGGCGCGCTCGAGCATGATCGCGCTGGCCTTGAACTCCTCGCGGCGGTGCACCACCACGACCTTGGACGCGAAGCGCGTGAGGAACGTGGCCTCCTCCATGGCCGTGTCGCCGCCGCCGACGACCGCGACGTCCTTGCCCTTGAAGAAGAAGCCGTCGCACGTCGCGCAGGCGCTCACGCCCTTGCCCTGCAGCTTCTTCTCGCTGGGCAGGCCGAGCCACTTCGCGCTCGCGCCCGTCGCGACGATGACGCTCTTGGCCTGGTATTCCGTGTCCTCGACCCACAGCTTGAACGGCCGCGCCTTGAGGTCGACGCGGTCGACGTCCTTCTCGACGATGTCGGTGCCGAAGCGCGCGGCCTGCTTCTTCATCAGCTCCATCAGCTCGGGGCCCTGGATGCCCTCCGGGAACCCAGGATAGTTCTCGACGTCCGTGGTGAGCATGAGCTGGCCGCCCACCTGGTAGCCCGCGATGAGCAAGGGCTGGAGGTTCGCGCGGCTCGCGTAGAGCGCGGCCGTGAGGCCGGCCGGACCGGAGCCGATGATCGCGAGGTTGCGGACGTCGGTCACGCTTCCTGCGAGAGTTGGCCCCCTATTCTAGGTTTGCCCGACCTGTTCCTGTGCAGCGCACCGCGGGGAAACCTCCTTGGCCCAGCGGCGCCGTGCGGGGCGCGTGCGCGTCACGGACATCCACGTCCACATCCAGCCCTGGTGGCAGCTGAAGCCCGAAGCGCTCGCGTTCATCCAGGCGGGACACAGGCACGACGCGGAGCGCATCAAGGGCTTCCTCCACGACCCCAAGGCCTTCCTCGCGTACATGGACGAGCAGGGCATCCACCGCTGCGGGTTGGTCAACTACCCGGCGCCCGACACGCTCGGCTTCACCGACGAGACCAACGACTTCGTGTCGAAGTACGTGCGCGACCACCCCGACCGGCTCCTCGCGTACGGCGGCGTCCACCCGCGCCTCGGCGACCCGCGCGGCGCGCCCAAGGAGGTCAAGGCGCTGCACGAGAAGGGCATCCGCGCCCTCAAGATCCATCCTCCCCATCACTTGGTCCACGCCAACGACCACGTCCGCGGCAACGAGCGTCTCGGTGCGATCTACGCGACCGCGCAGGAGCTGGGCATGCCGGTGATGGTGCACACGGGCACGAGCATGTTCCCCGGCGCGCGCAACCGCTTCGGGAACCCCTTGGACCTCGATGACGTGCTCGTGGACTTCCCCGATCTCAAGGTCGTGATGGCGCACGGCGGCCGCCCGCTCTGGACGCGCGAGGCGTTCTTCCTGCTGCGCCGCTTCCCCGAGCAGCTCTGGCTGGACGTCAGCAGCATCCCGCCGCGGCGCATGGCCGAGTGGTTCCCGCGCATCGACGAGCTCTACACGCAACTCCTGTACGGCAGCGACTGGCCGGGGCCGGGACCGAAGGAGCTGGGCGACAACGTGAAGGCCTACCGCCAGCTCGAATTGCCCAGGCCCTTCTTCGAGGCGATGTTCGAGGACAACGCGGCGCGGCTGTTCCCCGAGGTGCCAACATGAGGAGCGAGGAGGAGCTGCGCACCCAGCTCGCTTGGGCGCTGGGCATGTGGCGCAAGCACGGCCACCAGTACGACGCGGGCTACGTCGACGCCATCGCCTGGGCGCTGGGCGAGGCGAGCCCGAGCCGCGCGAAGGAGGGGCTCGAGAAGCCTTAGCCTTCGATGCTCAACCCCGTGAGGTCCACTGGGTCGCCCTCCACGATGCTTAGGTCCAGCCCCAGCGCCGCCTCGATGTTCGGCACCCACACGTCGAGTCGCGTCGCGGCCTTCTGGGTCAGGTACGTGTTCGCGCCGACACGGTGCGTGTGCACCCCGGCCGCGAGCCCGTTGGAGAGCATCATGGGCGAGCCGCTGTCGCCGCCGTCGGTGAGGCCATACATGCGCACGCTGCCGTCGGCGTACCAGCCCGTGCTCGGGAGCACGCCCGCGCGTGCACGCGTGGTCTGACCGCTGAACGCCACCCCCCAGCCGTAATGCAGCATCGCGTCCTGGCCGGCGACGCTTGCGCCGGCAGGCGTGGCAATGCCCGTGGGGCCGCCCCAGTGGCAGAGCGTCGGGTCCACGAACGAGACCTTCGAGGCGTCGATCTTGACGAGCGAGATGTCGCTCCCGATGCCCGCCTCGATGCGGAACACCACCTTGCCGATGACGCCCACGCCCTGCACGGCCACGTTCTGGCCCACGGAGCTCGTGCAGTGCCCCGCGGTGGTCTGGTAGAAGTTGCCCGCGGTGTCGCTGAACACCCACGACATCGTGCAGCCGGCAGGGCTCGTCATGAGCGCGCCGGGCCGGATCTTGCCCGCGCACGCGTGGGTCTCCACCGCGCCGCCGTCCGGGTCGAGGCCTGGCGCGGCGAGCAGCGTGAGGTCGTCGGTCAGCGCGGGCTCCCTGGCCTCGATGGCTGCCAGCTCCCGGTCCGCGGCCGGCAGCACCGCGCGCGCGCACGCCTGCGCGACCTCGGCGCCGACACTGCCCGCGAGGGCGATCGCCAGCAAGCCCACCGCGAGACTCCAAGCTCCGACGCGCGCGTCCAAGGCAGCCACCGCGGCCGCCACGCGCGCCGCGAGCCTTGAGGGTTGCTTGGAGAGCCTGGCCGCCTACTCGGGGATCGTGAGCCCGGTGAGGTCGGGGTCGAGCGACGACGCGACCACGTGGTAGCCCTTGCCCTGCGCGGCGTTCGCGCGCGCGAGGCCGCTGTCCACGCGGTTCGCGTACTGCTGGCCGAGGTGGGGTGCTTGCACGTAGCTCGTGTGGGTGATGACGCCCACCGCGAGGCCCTGGCCGTTCTCGGCGTCGTACATCATCAGCGGGCTGCCGCTGTCGCCGGGCGCGACGGCGCCGAGGAACACGATGCTGCCCGCGCCCCAGCCCTGGGTCACGCCCGCGCGCGGGCGCGTCTGGGAGAAGCTCGAGAAGTCCACGCCCCAGCCGTAGTGCAGCAGCGTCGGGTCGGTGTTGGCCGTGGCCATGCCCTGCGGGCCGCCCCAGTGGCACAGCGTCGGGTCGACGAGGTCGTAGTACGCGGGATTGATCTTGATGAGCGCGAAGTCGTTGCCGACGCCGCCGCTGCCCAGCGTGAAGGCGGGGTCGCCGATGTCCGCGACGCCCGCAGCGCTGATGGTCAGCGGGTTCAGGTTGGGCGCGCAATGCCCTGCCGTGCCGATGTAGAGCGCGCCGGCGCTGTCCGCGTAGATCCAGTTGAGCGTGCACAGGTACGCGTTGTTGAACACCGCGCGGACGCCGGGCCGGATCTTGCCGCCGCACGGGTGGTTCTCGGGTGTCGCGCCGCTGGCCAGGCCGTCGCCCGGGAGCGGGCCCTGCAGCGTGAGCGTGCTTTGGTCCAGCGCGAGCACCGGCACCGGCGCCGGCAAGTCGCGGTCCAGGTCGCAGAGCGCCGCGAGGCCCTCCGCGCCGCCGATCAGTCCGAATCCGCCCATGACCACGAGCCCTGCCAGGAGCGCGCTCTTGCGGTGCAGCATCGCTTCGCCCGCGCCGGCAGCCTTGGCTGGGCAGATAAGGGCTTCCTGGGAAGCCCGGCCTAGGGGATGCTGAGCCCGGTGAGGTCGAGGGGCAGGCCTAGCTGCAGCTCCAGATCCACCTTCAGCTCCTCCTCGAGCCGCGGCACCCAGACGTCGAGCCGTGTCGCCACCTTCGGGCCCACGAGCGTCGCGGCGGCGTTGATCCTGTGCGTGTGGATTCCCGCGGCCCGGCCGTTGTCGATCATGACCGGCGAGCCGCTGTCGCCGCCATCCGTCGCGCCGATCATGCGCACGCTGCCGTCGTCGAACCAGCCGCTGACGCCCGCGATCGGCGTGAGGTCCGCGACGCGCGCGCGCGTGGCGCCCGTGAGCATGAACGCGGTGCCCCAGCCGTAGTGCAGCACGTAGTTGCCCACGCCCGGCAGGTCGGCCATGTCGGGGGTCGCGATGCCGGTCGGGCCGCCCCAATGGCACAGCGTGGGGTTCACGGCAAGGCCCGGTGTGATGCGCACGAGCGCGATGTCGTTGCCGAAGCCGCCGTCGCCCGTCGTGAACACGACCGTGCCGATGGGGCCCACGCCCTGCACGCTGACCGTCTGTCCGCGGACGGGCGCGCAGTGGCCGGCGGTGGTCTGGTAGTTGCGGCCCTCATCGTCGCGCAGGATCCACGACATGGTGCAGACGCTCGGCGAGGTCATCGGCGCGCCGGGCCGGATCTCGCCCGAGCAGCTGTGCGTCTCTTGGGCCGAGCCGGGATCGAGGCCCGGCCACGCGACGAGGGAGAGGTCGTCCGTGTGGCCCTCCTCCGCGAGCGCCGCGAGCGCTTCCGCAGGCGCGGGGAGCGTCACGGGCTGGCACAGGTCCCGGGCCGCGGACACGGCCCCGGCCCCCACCACGAGGGCGAGCAAGAGGATGGCCTGGCCGCGCGGTCCCCGCATGCCCGCGCAGCCGGCTCCGCGGCCTAGAACCTTACCTTTCGAGCCTGTTCACGACCCCGGCGGCCAGGGATAGAACCCTTCGCCGCTCTTCTTGCCGAGCTTGCCCTCGGCGACTTTGCGCGCGAGGATGGCCGGCGGCCGGAACGCGTCCCGCCCCGTCTTGGCGTGCAGGTAGGAGGCGATGCTGAGCCGCACGTCCAGGCCGACGAGGTCGGTCAGCTTCAGCGGCCCCATGGGGTGGTTGTAGCCCAGCTCCATGGCCTTGTCGATGTCCGCCGCGCTCGCCACGCCCTCCTCGAGCATGCGCATGGCTTCCAAGCCAAGCGCGACACCGAGCCGCGACGTCGCGAAGCCGGGCGCGTCCTTGACCACGATGGGCTCCTTGCCGAGCCGCTGCGCGAGCGCGACGGCGTGATCGACCAGCTCCGGGCGCGACGAGGGGCCGCGCACGACCTCGACGAGCTTCATGGCATGGACAGGATTGAAGAAGTGCATGCCCACGAGGCGCTCGGGGTGCTGCAGGCCCTGCGCGATCTCGGCGATGCTCAGCGAGCTCGTGTTCGTCGCCAGCAGCGCGCCCGGCGGCGCGACGGCTTCGACTTCCCGGAAGGTCGCGCGCTTCAGCGCGAGGTCCTCGGGCACGGCCTCGATGACCACGTCCGCGCCCGCGCAGGCTTCCTGGAGGGACAGCGTGCCGCGCAGCCGCGCAAGGGTCGCGTCGCGCTCCGCCGCGCTGACCTTGCCCTTCGCGACGCCCTTGGCGAGCGTGTCGCCGATGCCTTGCAGGCCGCGCTGGACGAACTCGTCCTTGATGTCGCGCAGCGCGACTTCGAAGCCAGCTTGCGCGCAAACCTGCGCGATGCCGCGGCCCATGGTGCCAGCGCCGAGCACGGCGACGCGTTGCATGGCTGCGCATGGCCGAGGAAGGGAAAGCCTTTGCTCGCCTTCGCGGCTACTCCGGCACGGTCAGGCCCGTGAGGTCGACCGGCACGCGGCCTGGCACGAGCCGCAGGTCGAGGCCCGCGGCGCGCGCGAGGTCGAGCGCGTGGTCGACGCGCGTGCCAATGCCGAGGCCGAGGCCCAGGGGCGGCGCGGGCGAAGGCGCGAGGAGGCTGTTCGTCACGATCATGAGCGCGCCGCCCTGCGCGTCCTCGAGCGGGCTGCCGCTGTCGCCCGGCGTGAAGCTCCCGAGGGCGATCTCCCACGTGTCGGTGGTGACGAGCGGCGGCAGCACGCCGGGGCGCGCGCGCGTCTCGGCGTGCTCGTTCCACACGGCGCCCCAGCCGTACTGCAGGCCCGCGACATCGGGGCGCGGCGTGCCGGTGGTGCCTTGGGCGGGCACCGACGCGGGCCCGCCCCAATGGCACATCGTGGGCTCGACCAGGTCGTGGTGCGCAGGGTCGATGCGGATGAGCGCGACGTCGTCGCCGAGGCCGTTGTGGAGGAACACGGGGTCGCCGAAGTCGATGCCCGTGCCCGCGATCTCGATGTCCTTCCACGCGAGGTTTGGGACGCAGTGCCCCGCCGTGCCGATGTACAACTGGCCTTGGAGGTCGGTGAAGACGAAGTTGGCCGTGCAGCCGATCGCGTGGTTGATGACGAGGAACGCGCCCGGCCGGATCTTGCCGCCGCACGCGTGGGTCTCCGGCGCGGCGCTGCCCAGCACCAAGGGCCCGAGGGGCGCGACCTCCACACCGCCCGCGCGCGCCGCCGCGGCGACGTCGGCGAGGGCCGGCAGCAGCGCCGGGTCGTGGAGGTTCGGGCACGCGGCGCCGCCCGCCAGGGCCGGAACCGCGACGGCGCCGGCGAGCAGGAGCAGCGCGGGCCACGAGCGCATGCGTGGCCAGCGGGCGCGCGGCGGATAAGGGCTGTGCGGAAAGCCTGGCCGCGTCACGCGCGCCGGCGGAACTCGGGCGGCCGCTTCTCGAGGAACGCGCGCACGCCCTCGGCGTGCTCCTCGCTGGTGAAGGCGATGCCCTGCGCGTAGGCCTCCATCAGCACGGCGCTCGCGTGCTCCATGTCCGCGCCGAGCTGCAGCGCGCGCTTCGCTTGGCCGAGGGCGCGCGTGGGCTTCGCCGCCAGCATCTGGGAAAGCTGCGCGACCTCGTCGTCGAGGTCGGGGAGCGGCACGACCTTGTTGATCAGGCCGTGCTCCCAGGCTTCCATGGCCTGCAGCAGCTCGCCCGTGAACACGAACTCCTTGGCGCGGCTCAGCCCCATGCGCCGCGGCAGCTCCCAGGTCAAGGCCGTGTCGGGCACCAGGGCGAGGTTCGTGAACGGCGCGCCGAACCGCGCGGTCGCGGCCGCGTAGCTCATGTCGCAGGCCAGCGCGAGGCCCAGGCCAGCCCCGATGCAGTCGCCCTGCACCTTCGCCACGATCGGCGCGTCGAGCCCGCGCATCGCGCCCAGCAGCTCTGCGAGGCCAGCCCGCATGCGCTCCATCGTCGCGACCGCGTCGCCCTGTCGCTCCTGCATCATGCGGATGTCGCCGCCGGCGCAGAACGCGCTGCCGGTGCCCGTGAGCACCACGCAGCCCACGGGGTCGCGCGCGGCTTGGGCAAGCTCGGCGCGCAGCGCGTCGAGCAGGTCGAGGGTGAGCGCGTTGCGGGCCTCGGGCCGGTTGAGGGTCAGGGTGCGCACGCCCTCTCGCTCGTCGCGCAGCACCAGGGCCATGGCCCTGACATGGGTCGATCGGCCATGAGTCCTCCGTCCTTGGCCATGGCAACATATATGGTTCCATGGCTCCATAGTTTGCATGTGCAAGACCGGGAGCGAACCTCGATCCAGGTCCGCCGAGACCTCGTCGACGAGTTGGAGGCATTGAAGCGGGAGTTCGGCGCCGCAAGCTACGACGAAGTGATCCGGAGTCTCCTGCGGGAGCGGAAGCGGTTGTCGAAGTCCTACTTCGGGACCCTCCCGAAGCTCAAGTCGTTCAGGCGGGAAGAGATTGACCGTTTTGATTGACTCTTGGGCCTGGATCGAGTACTTCAAGGGCTCCCGGCCTGGCCAGAAGGCCAGGACGTACATCGACGGCGAAGAGGATGCGATCATCAGCGCCATCAATGCGGCCGAGGTGTATCGGTGGGTCCTTCGCGAGTATGATGAGCCAACGGCCGAAGAGTATCGTGGCGTCCTCAAGGCAAGAGCCAGGCTGATGCCCGTGGACGAGCCCCTCGCGATCCTTGCGGCGCAAGCCCGGGCGGCGCACGGTTGGGGGCTGGGGGATGCGATCGTGTACGCAACCGCCCGCCTCCACGACGCCCGGATCCTCACGGGCGACCCCGACTTCCGCAAGGTGCAAGACGTCATCTTCATCGGCTAGTGCGCGCGAGCTCCGCGAGGCAGCACTCCAGCACCCAGCTGTGGAAGTAGTGCGACTCCGGCACGCAGCGGAAGGGGATCTGCTCCTTCAGCGCTGCGACAGCATCCATCCAGCGCCGGTACGCGCGCACGTTGTCCAAGCTCAGCGCGTCGGGCCGCCGCACGCGCTTGCCCAGCAAGGCCATGCCTTGGACCGCGCCGGCCTGGAAGGGCGGGAAGCTCGGGTTGTGGAAGTGCAAGAGCGCCGTCGCGCGCGGCAGGGTGAGGCCCTCGATCCGCTTGAGGCCCGCGAGGGTCCGCACGTCGGGCCAGCGGATCTTGCCCACGACCTGGTTGATCGCCTCCAGCTCGCGAGGGCCCACGGCGAGCGCGGGGCCCTCCCCGACCCACGCGGTCGCGTGGCGCACGTTCTGCGTGCTGAGGGGCCTGCGCATGCTGTAGATCAGCTCGTT
>DASYRW010000259.1:0-8716 GCA_036003985.1 Thermoplasmatota archaeon | reverse complement strand
CGATGGGCTGGGCGAAGGGGGTCGCGGTCATCGACTCCCCGACCAGCTGGCACGCCACCACCGAGTTCATGAAGACCAAGGGCGGGCCCGTGACCGGCCGCGGCTCTGTCAAGGAGACCGTGCGCACCGATGGGTCGGGGACGCTGCACCGGGCCGAGATCACCTTCGAGCCCTACGGCATGGGCATGCAGATCATGTTCGCCATCGTGGGCAAGGGCATGATGGACAAGAGCCTCAAGGCGGGCTTCGCGAAGATGAAGCAGGAGATGGAGGGCCAGTACAAGGCCGGGAAGCCGCCGACGGCCTGAGCGGATCGTCGCGCCCGAACGGTCGCGGCGAAGGGTTTCTCTACCTGCGCGGGGATCCGCATGCATGGCCGGCGATCCTGCGGCCGAGGGCGGCATGCCCCGCTGGGTGAAGGCGCTCGTCGCTGTCGGCGCCGTGCTGGTCGTCGGCTTCGTCGCCTTGCACCTCACCGGCTCCGCGCCGGTCGGGCACTAACATGCGCCTGTCACCGCACGCGCGGAAGGCCGCCCTTGCTGCCCATCTCTCGTTCTCCATCGGCTGGATCGGCGCCGTCCTCGCGTTCCTCGCGCTCGTCCTTGCCGCCATGGCGCGCGAAGATGCCGCGGTCCTCCGCGCCGCGTGGGTCGGCATGGAGCTGACGGGCTGGCTCGTGATCGCGCCGCTCGCGGTGGCCTCGCTGCTCACCGGGTTGCTGATGTCGCTCGGCACCAAATGGGGGCTGTTCCGGCACTATTGGACGCTGGTCTCGCTTGTGCTCACCCTCCTCGCGGTTGCGGTGCTGATGGGCAACCTGCAGACCGTGAGCGCCTACGCACGCGTCGCGGCCGAAGAGAGCCCCGATCTCGTCCACCTCCGCGGGGGGCTCGGGGGCGAGCTCCTCCACGCCGGCGCCGGCTTGGTCGTGCTGCTGGTGGTGCAGGTGATCAACATCTACAAGCCAGCGGGTCTCACGAAGCACGGGCGCCGAGCGCAGGCCGCGGCGCGCCCCGTCGAGCCCTGAGTCTACATCGGCGCGCCGATCAGCGTGTCCGTGCGGATCACGCCCGGCAACGAGCGGATCTTGCGCACCACCGTCTCGCTGATGGCGTCGAGGTCGTCGGCCACGATCTTGGCCAGCAGGTCCCACTCGCCGAAGAGGCCGTGGAGCTCCTCGATCTCCTTCACCTGGCGGAGAGCGTCATAGACCTGGCTCTCGTGGTGGGGCGCCACCTCGATCAGGACGAAGCCGACGCGCATCGGCCCCGGAAGGGCTTGGGTGCTTAAAAGGTTGGGGCGGCAGGCTCCGGCAGGGGCGCTTCACAGCCGGCGCGCCAGCTCCTTGACCTTCGTCGACGCGCCCTTGGTGACCGCCTCGCCATGGCCCAGGATGGCCACCTCGAAGTCGAAGGCGGCGAGCTTCTTGACGCTGGCGCGGTGCTCCGCGGGGTCGGAATTGTAGTCGTCCGACATCGGCCCCACGCCGTTCGTGACGATGGGCCCGCTGCCGGGGTCGGTGTTGAAGCTGTCCCCGGCCAGCAGCAGGGAACGCTCCTCGTCGAGCAGCGCGATGCTCCCGGGCGTGTGGCCGGGCGTGTGGATGACGCGCAGGCCCTCGTAGCGCTGGCCGTCCTGGAGGCGGTCGTCCACGCGCACGCCCTTGAACGGCACGGGGCCGTTGATGGGCCGGTAAGGGTAGGCCTTCCCGCCGATGGTCTCGGCGTCAGCCTCGTGCGCCGCGACGCGCGCTGCCGGGGCCTGGGCCTTCACGGTGTGCAATCCGCCTGCATGGTCGGGGTGGCAGTGCGTGACGATGATGTTCGTGATGTCGCGCGGCTGCAGGCGCGTCTTCGGCAGGTAGTCGAGGATGGCCTTCGCCGCGGCGTCCTTGGAGGTGTCGATGAGGATGATCCGGTCGTCCACGAGCAGCGCGCAGTTGGCATAGACGGGGATCCGGTGGACGCCCTTCATCAGTTCCATGGCCGCGCCCGGCCCTGCACGGCGGCGCGCGGGCTTAGCGGTTGCGGGCGCTACGTAGTTTGATCTCCCGCTCGCCCTCTGGGATTCTCCCGGACGCGGCATCAGCCTTGGGGGGAGGGGACCGAAAACGCCGAAGGTTACTCACCGCGCCGGCGGCGGCCGCTTGCGCCCCGGCTGGTCATGCACGCGCCGCAGCCCGCGCACGCTCTTGCCCTGGCGATGCACCTCCTCCATGGCGCGCAGCGCTCCATTGAACACACCCATGAGGCGGTGGTACTCCCACTTGCTGAGCATGGCGCGGCCCAGGAGCTTGCGGAACGTCAGCCGCGTCGTGCGCTTGCGGTGCTCCGGCAATTGGAGGTGGTCGAGGATGCGGTCCACGAACTCGAGCAGCTTCTCCTGCTCCTCGCGGCTCGCCTGGCGCGGGCGCTTCACGGGGTGCCGGGCTTGGGTGAGCTCGTAGCAGACCACCGCGACCGCGTGGCTCAGGTTCAGGGAGGGGTGCTGCGGGTGGGCCGGGATCGTGATGAGCGCGTCGCACAGCTCCAACTCGGCGTTCGTGAGGCCGAAGTCCTCGGGCCCGAACACGAGCCCCACGGTGCCCTCCAGCTCGTGCACGCGGTCGCCGAAGGCGCGCAGCGCCATGGGCACGCGGATGTAGTCGTGCTTTTCATTCGAGGCGAGGTCGGAGGCCGTGCCCACCGCGAGGTCGAGGTCCTCCAAGGCATCCTCGAGACGGTCGAGGGTGCGCGCTCGGTCCAGCAGGTCCCACGCGTGCATCGCCATGCGCCGGGCGTCCTCGCCCAGCGCGCATGGCTCGACGAGCCACAGCTCCTCCAGCCCGAAGTTGCGCAGGACGCGGGCGACGGAGCCCACGTTGCCGGGATGCTTGGGCCGGACGAGGACCACGACGAGCCGCGGCGCCACGCGCAGCCGATGCGGGCCGAGGCCATGAAGGTTCGGGCTCGGGACCTCGCTGCGCGCGCCCTGCGTGCCTGGTCCGCAACTGTTAAACGTCCCTCGGTGGCTCCGGCGCTCAAGGTGCGAGCCTGCCGCGCTTCCTCATCGTGGACGACAGCGCAGCGATCCGCGTCCGCCTCGCGGCGACCCTCCGCCGCGTCGCGCAGCCAGGCTCCGCCATCCTCGAGGCCGAGGACTCCAAGTCGGCCATGGCCATGTTCCAGAAGGACAAGCCCGACATCGTCTTCCTGGACATGGTGCTCGCCCGCGGCGACGGCGGCCTCGACACCCTCCGCAAGATGCTCGACGTGCGCCCCGAGGCGCGCATCGTGCTGCTCACCTCCCTGCCCCCTGACCACGCCGACATGATCGCGGCCATCGGCCTCGGCGCGGCGGCGCACGTGCCGAAGCCGATCACCAACGAGGCCATCGGGCGCGTGCTCGACCAGCTCGAGGCGGAAGAGGGCCGGCTGGGCCGCATCCGCTGATCACGGGGCGGCAGGCCGCGGGGCCAGCTGCGCCATGAGGGCCTCGCGCACGGGGTGGAAGCCCAGCTCGATCTCCACCACGCGCAGCTCCGCGCCGTCGAGCGAGCCGGCGGCGCCGAGGGCCTCGAGCTGCTTGCAGTGCGCCGCCAGCGACATGGCGCCGACGGTCGCGCTCGTGGACTTGAACCCGTGCGCAGCGCGGCCGAGGGCTCGGGCGTCGTGGCGCGCGAGGCACTCCCACATCTGGCCGATGGCCCTCGGCGCCTCCTTGAGGTAGCTGAGCACGAGGGTGCGGAACGTCGCGTCGTCGCCGATCTCCTCGCGCAGCTGGCGCAGCACCACGAGGTCGAGGGGGCCCTCGACGGGCCGGGGCGCGGGCGGCGCGTCGGTGCGCGGCGGGGTCTTGCGCAGCGCGGCAGCCAGGGCCTGGAGCGTGACGGGCTTGCTCAGGTAGTCGTCCATGCCCGCCTCGATGCACCGCTCGCGGTCGCCTTCGAGGGCGTCCGCCGTCATGGCCGCGATGCGGGGCCGCTGCGCGGCCGGCCAGGCCTGGCAGATGCGGCGCGTGGCCTCCAGGCCGTCCATCTCCGGCATCTGGAGGTCCATGAACACGAGGTCGTAGGGCTGCCGCTGAACGGCCTGGAGGGCTTCGAGGCCGTTGGCCGCGAGGTCGGGCTTGTAGCCGAGGCGCTCGAGCAGGCGCACCGCGACGCGCTGGTTGACGAGGTTGTCCTCCACCACCAGCACGCGCAGCGCTGGGAGCTCGCCGGGCTGCGGCAGAGGCGCGGCGATCGACGGATGCGCCGCCGCGGTGGGCGCCGGCCGCGGGACGCGGTCCAGCACCTCCATGAGCGCGTCGTAGAGGGCCGACTGCTTCACGGGCTTCGTCAGCATACGCGCGAAGCGCACGCCCGCGCCCGCCGGCACGCCCTGGGAGCCGAGGGAGCTCAGCATCACCAGCGGCAGGTCGGCGCGGACCGCCTGGATGCGCCGGCCCAGCTCGATGCCGTCCATGGCCGGCATGTGGAAGTCGAGGACCGCGAGGTCGAAGGGGTCGCCGCGCTGCACCCACGCGAGCGCCTCCTCGGGGCTTGCGGTGGTGCGCGGCAGCATGCCCCAGCGCTTGGCCTGCAGCGCGAGGATGTTGCGGTTGGTGGCGTTGTCGTCCACCACCAGGACGCGCTTCCCCTGCAGGGCTGGGCCTTCCCCCACCGCGACGCGGCGCTGGACCACGATGGACGGCGCCACGATCGTCGCGTGGAAGGTCGAGCCCTTGCCCGGGTCGCTCTCGGCCCACACCATGCCGCCCATCTTCTCGCACAGCCGCTTGCAGATCGCGAGCCCCAGTCCCGTGCCGCCGAAGTGGCGCGTCGTCGATGCATCAGCTTGGGTGAAGGGTGTGAACAGCCGCGGCAAGCGGTCGGGGGAGATGCCGATGCCCGAGTCGCGGACCGCGAACTGGACCTCGTACTTGTCGCCTTCGATGCGGCGGGCGGTGACGTACACCACCACCTCGCCCTGCCCGGTGAACTTCACCGCGTTGCTCAGCAGGTTGACGAGCACTTGCTTCAGCCGGCTCGGGTCGCCCAGCAGCGATGAGGGCACGTCGTCGTCCAGGACGTAGGCCAGGTCGAGCCGCTTCTCCGCCGCCTTGGGCGCGAGGAGGTCGAGGCACTCCTCCACCAGCGCGCGCACGTCGAAGGGGTGGCTCTCCAGCTCGAGCTTGCCCGACTCGATCTTGCTGAAGTCGAGGATGTCGTTGATGATGCTGAGCAGGTGGTCGCCGCTGCCGCGGATCGTCTCGACGAACTCGCGCTGCTGCGCGTCGAGGGGCGTCTCCATCAGGAGCGAGGTCATGCCGATGACGGCGTTCATGGGCGTGCGGATCTCGTGGCTCATGTTGGCCAGGAACTCGGCCTTGGCGCGGGCGGCGCCCTCGGCGGCGCGCGTCGCCTTGCGCAGGTCGTCCTCGGAGCGGTGCAGCTCCTCCACGGTGCGCTCGAACTGCCAGCGCTGCTCGGTCTGCTCCGTCTCGAGGTGGCGCTGCTCGGTCACGTTGCGGTGCGCCGACGTCAGGAACGCCACGGCCCCTTGGCCAGCGCGCCGCACGGCGCGCAGGAACACCTCCACGCGCAAGGCCTTGCCGTCGCGGCGCAGCAGCGTGAGCTCGCCGAAGGCGTCGCCCGTGGTCAGTGCCTCGCGATGCAGCGCCTCGGCCGCGGCGCGGTGCTCCGGCAGGCACAGCAGCTCCACCACGGATTTGCCGAGGGCCTCCGAGGCGGCGTGCTGGTACGTGAGCTCGGCGCCCCAGTTCCACGCGACCACGCGCAGCTCGGGGGTCAGCACGAGGATCGGCTCGGGGCTCGCCGCGGCGAAGGCTTGCGCGAGCAGCTGCTCGTCGGGGCGCGCGTCGGGCGCGGCCATGCCTCACCGCGCCACGCGGACGTAGATCGTGCACTCGGGGTCGCCCTTGTGCATGCACTTCGGCTCGCGGACGACCACGACCTGCTGGTAGTGCCGGCCGAGCCCGCGCGCGATGCCTTTCGCGAGCGAGCACATCCGGCGCGGGCTCGCGTAGCGCACCAGGACCTCGTCGGGGCCGACGCGCTCGGCGCGGAGCTCGGGCGGCGACGCGCCCTCCTGCTTGGTGCGCACCATGCGGTGGATGGTCTCCTCGGTGTGCTCGAGCACCTCGAGGGTCTTCCAGGCCGGGTTGACCTGCGCGCCGTACATGGCCAGGAGGTCGGGCGCGATGAAGTCGCCGAAGTCCTCGAGGATGTCCCCGGCGGGCTTGCCCGTGAGCTGCGACGCGCTCGCCACGAGCTTGCCGGCCTCGGCGTCGGGGTACACCTCGCGCGGGAGGTAGGCTTTGCCCGGCAGGCCGGCGTGGTCCAGCAGCTGGTTCCACGTGTCGGGCCCGAGGCGCGCGACGACGTACTTCTTCAGCTCGACGAAGACGATGCCGTGCATGGGCTCACCCGCTCCGCGCTAGGAACCGGCCGCCTGGGGTCATGAAGGAGGCCGAGGTGTTGACAAGGACAGAGGGCCGAAAGGCCTTAAACCCCGAGCAGAGGCCCGCCCCGCGCGCGGCGACGCGCGCGTCGGCGTCAGGCGCGCCGGCTCTTGGAGAACTGGGCTTCCTTCTCGGCGATGCGGGGCTTGTACCGGTCCGGGAGGGCCTTCGCGAGGTCCTCGAGGTCCTTGCGCGACGCGACGAAGTCGGAGCGCTTGTCGGTCTTGAGCAGCTTCTCGAACTTGCGGCGTTTCCAAAGCTGCTCGGCGACGTACCAGCCCCCGATGAGCGCGCCGAGGCCGCCGAGGATCGGGATCCAAAGGCCCAGCGTGCCGAGGATGGGCCGCGCGGAGTCAGGAAGCGCGCCGGGCACGAAGAAGATCACGAGGCCCACGGCGCTAGCCACGAGGATGACGAGCGCGACGTGCAGGGTGTAGTTCTTCGCGATCCGGTACGTGACGCTCATGGGCTCCCGTCCAGGGGGCGGCAAGGCGGGAGGGTGCCAAAAAGGTTGTTGCCGGCGGGACGGCCCGGCTCCGGAAGGGCTCGGCACGCGGCGGGCCGGCGTCCGGACCGGGGCCGCGCAGGGCGCGGGCGAGGTTCAAGAGGGCGGGGAGCCCTGGGGGTCCGGTCCGCAACGCGGCGCGGAGGCCCGACCATGCCGACCCAGGACGACCTCGACAAGCTCGTGGAGCGCTACCACCTCGCCCTCGACGCCTTCGCCCGCGGCGATCCAGGGCCGGTGAAGGAGCTGTTCTCCCACGGCGACGACGTGGTCCTCGCGAACCCCTTCGGTCCTGCTGTGCGCGGTTGGACGACGGCGGCGCAGCACATGGACGCAGCCGCGGGGAAGTACCGGGACGGCGCGTGCCGCCGGTTCGACCGCCTCGCCGCGTACGTGGCGCCGGAGCTGGCCTGCCTCTACGAGCTGGAGCACTGGCAAGCGCGGATCGGCGACCGGAAGGAAATCACCGAGTTCCAGCTCCGCACGACGACGACGTTCCGCCGCGAGGGCGGCGCGTGGAAGATCGCGCACCGCCATGCGGACCCCATCGCCACGGCGAGCGCCGACGGGCCGCTTCGCTCGAGCTTCGACCGCTGACCACGCCCGGCCTAGATGAGCCGCGCCAGGTGGGGGCCCACGATGGGCACCAGGATCATGCCGAGGATGGTGAGGCCCGTGGTCAGCATCGCCACCCTTACCAGGCCATCGATGCGCTCCACCTTGGCCTGGGTGGCCGAGTCGGAGCCGCGGACGATGATCTGCTTGCCGCCCAGCAGGCGCTCCACCACGAGGCTCTCGCGCGCGACGCCGAACTTGCGGCGCAGGATGCCCTTCAGGGACGCCTTGAACATCTGGCCCCCGTCGAGGAAGCCCAGGGGCAGCGCGTTGAAGGTGCCCACCATGAGGTTCAGCCAGAAGATCCAGTAGAGGCTGTTGACCGTGACCCAGAACACGGGCGCGGGGATCGCTGCGGCGAGGCCGCCGATGGTGTACAGCGGCTCGAAGTCCGCGGGCAGCGGGCTGAGGCCCGTGCCGGCGATGCTCGGGATCGGCAGGAGCAGGTACGTGCCGAGGCCGACCGTGCCCTGCGCGGCCGGGTCGGCGCTGAGGTCGCGGAGGAACTGGAAGAACGCCATCGGCACGCTGCTGATGCCCATGAACCCCTTGCCGCGGAAGGTCTCGTTGTTGAGCTGCGGGTTCGTGCGTGCGTAGTACGCGTACTTGTCGGTGAGCTGGACTTGCCGCTCGAGGGCTTCGCCCTGGCTCCACAGCCCGACCGCGATGGTGTCGCCTGCGTGGGTGGCGTTGATGACGGAGGCGAAGTCGTCGGCGGTGCGGACCTGCCGGCCGTCCAGGGACGTGATGATCATGCCCGGCTGCAGCCCCGCCAGCGAGGCGCCCTGGCCGTCCACGACGCTCGTGATGGCGAGGCCGTCGTGCGCCACGGCGACGTTGCCCCACGCGGCGCTGAAGGCGGCCGCGCACAGGAACGCGACCACCAGGTTCGACATGATGCCTGCGGCGAACACGCGGTTCTTCGCGCGGGTTGGCGCGCGCTCCAGCTCCTCCTCGTCGGGCTCGACGAACGCCCCGATGGGGACGACGAGCAGCAGCAGCCCCAGCGACTTGACCTTGATCTGGTGGGCGCGGGCTACCACCCCATGCGCGCCCTCGTGCACGATGAGCGCGATGGCGAGGCTCAGCAGGCCATACCACAGCGGGATGAGCGGGTTGATGCCCGGCAGCACGAGCAGGTACTCGGGGCTC
>DASYRW010000258.1:0-3516 GCA_036003985.1 Thermoplasmatota archaeon | reverse complement strand
CAAGGGCGGCCGGCCCACCAAGGTCACGGACATCGAGGGCGTCGGCAAGAAGAAGGCCGAAGCCCTGAAGGAGGCCGGCTTCGGCGACATCGAGGCGCTCCGCAGCACGAGCGTCGACGACCTCGCCAGGGTCGCGGGCATCGGCGACAAGCTCGCGAAGAAGATCAAGCACGACCTGGACAAGCTCGACGGGGGCGCCTGAGATGGCCCTCAAGACCAAGGAGATCCGCGGCATGAGCGCGCCGGACCGCGCCAAGGTGCTGCGGGAGAACCGCGCCGAGCTGATGCACGAGCGCGGGCTCGCTGCCATGGGTGGCAGCGTCAAGAACCCTGGCCGGATCCGCGACCTGCGCACCACCATCGCGCGCGTGCTCACCATCGAGCGCGAGATGGGCGAGACGGGCCGGCCGGCGCTGGCCGCCCCGGCGAAGCCCAAGCCCAGGCCCGCCGCGCCCTCCAAGGCAACCGCGAAGCCCAAGGCCGCGGCGAAGCCCGCCAAGGCCGCCCCCAAGGGCGCCCCCAAGGCCGCGGCCAAGCCCAAGGCGAAGACGACCGCCCCGAAGGGAGGAGCCCGATGAGTGCTGTCTGCGAGACCTGCGGACTGCCGAAGGAGATCTGTGTATGCGAGGAGATCGCCCGCGAGCAACAGCGCATCCAGATCTACACGGCCCAGCGCAGGTACGGCAAGACGGTCACCATCGTGGACGGCATGAACAGCTCGGACATCGACATGGATTCCCTGACCAAGGACCTCAAGTCGGCCTGCGCCTGCGGCGGCACCCACAAGGAGGGCCGCGTGGAGCTGCAAGGCGACCACCGCCGCCGCGCCAAGGAGGTCCTGGAGAAGATGGGCTTCAACACGGAGGTCAAGTGATGCGCGCGAGCGCGGAGCACGGGGGAGCGCGCAGCGCTGGCCCCGGCTCGCTGGCGCAGCGCGAGCTGATCGGGCTCCGGGCGCGCGTGGTCGCGTCGGGCCACCGCAACTACCTCGGCCTCGAAGGCCGCGTGGTCGACGAGACGATGAAGACGTTCACCCTCGACACCAGCACGAAGGAAGTGCTCGTGCCCAAGCAGGGGCAGGTGTTCGAGTTCACCATCAGCGGCGGGCAGCGCGAGACCCTGCAGGGCAAGGACCTCGTCCACCGCCCCGAGGACCGCACCCGGAAAGCGCGCCCCCGGCCAAGCCGGCGCGCACCCCCCAAGGACTGAGACCATGCCAGCCCGCGACATCGGCATCGAAGTTGCTGTCCCCGGCAAGGACTGCAGCGACGCCAAGTGCCCCTTCCACGGCGACCTGCGGGTGCGGGGCCAGATCCTCAAGGGCAGGGTCCTCAGCGCCCGCATGCAGAACACGGTCGTGGTGCAAAGCGAGCTCCTGCGCTACCTGCCGAAGTTCGAGCGGTACGAGAAGCGCCGCAGCAAGCACCACGCGCACAATCCCCCTTGCATCGGGGCCATCGCGGGCGACGAGGTCACCATCATGGAGTGCAGGCCCCTCAGCAAGACGAAGCACTTCGTCGTCATCGAGGCCCGCAAGGGCGCCGTCGAGGTCGTCGCCGAGGACTACACCGAGGCGCAGCGCGCTGCTGCCGAAGCCAAGAAGGCCGCCAAGGCTCCGGAGGGCGAGGCCGCATGAAGGCGATCCCGGCCAGCATCACCCGCGGCCTTCCGGTCGGGGCGCGCCTCGACGTGGCCGACAACACCGGCGCCAAGGTGATCCAGATCATCGCCGTGCCGCGCGTGGGCAGCCACAAGCGCCGCTATCCTGCTGCGGCGATCGGGGACATGTTCATCTGCAGCGTCAAGAAGGGCACGCCCGAGATGCGTCGCCAGGTGGTCCAAGCCGTGGTCGTGCGCACGCGGCGCCCCTACCGCCGCCCCGATGGGACCACCGTGCAGTTCGAGGACAACGCGTGCGTGATCGTGAACGAGACCGGCGACACCAAGGGCACCGACATCAAGGGCCCCGTCGCCCGCGAGGCCGCCGAGCGGTGGCCCCGCATCGCAGCCACCGCGAGCATGATCGTGTGAGGTGAGGCCATGCAGAGCAGCATCCAGCCACGGAAGCAGCGGAAGGCGCTCCACCAAGGGCCCCTGCACCAGCGCGCCAAGCAGATCCACGCCCACCTCAGCGAGGAGCTCCTGGTCAAGTTCGGCAAGCGCTCCACGTCCGTCCGCGTGGGGGACACGGTCAAGGTCGTGCGCGGCAAGCACGCCGGCACGAGCGGCGAGGTGCTCACCGTGGACCGCCGCCGTTTCAGCATCACCGTCGAGGGCGTCACCACCAAGAAAGCCGATGGCAAGGAGAAGCCCAAGCCGATGCACCCCAGCGACGTGGTGCTCACCAAGCTCGACCTCAGCGACAAGCTGCGCAGGCAGAAGCTGGGCGCGAGCGAGGCCGACGCGACGCCCAAGAAGGAGAAGCCCGTGAAGGCCGAGGCCAGCGAGGCCAAGCCCGCCCAGCCCACCCCGGCCGAGCGCGCGGCCGCCAAGCGCGCCGCCAAGGCCGAGGAGCCCGCCGGCGCGGACGACGACGCGGACGAGGACCTGGACGAGGACGAGGACGAGGAGGAGAAGGCATGAGCAAGCACCTGAAGCGCCTCGCGGTCCCGCGCCAGTGGAGCATCCCGAAGAAGGTCAAGCACTGGGCGCCCAAGCCCGCGCCTGGGCCCCACGCCGGCGACGCCTCCATCCCCTTGCTCTTGGTGCTGCGCGACTACCTCAAGGTCTGCGACACCGCCAGGGAGGCGCGCGCGATCCTCAACTCGCGCACGGTGATGGTGGACCAGCGCGTCGTCACCGACCCCAAGCGGTCCTTGGGGCTCATGGACGTGCTCACCATCGGCAAGCTCGACCAGAGCTGGCGCGTGCTGCTCGACACCAATGGCCGCTTGGCGCTGGCCGAGATGAACAAGGCCAACGCCGGCTGGAAGCTCTGCCGCATCGAGGACAAGACCACCATCCACGGCGGCGCGACCCAGCTGAACCTCCACGACGGCCGCAACATCGTGGCCAAGGAGGCGCCCTACAAGACCGGCGACGTGCTGAAGGTCAAGCTCCCCGAGCAGAAGGTGATGGAGCACTACCCGATGAACGAGGGCTCGCAGGCCTTCATCACCGGCGGCAGCCACGTGGGCGAGAACGCCGCCATCAGCAAGATCGAGGTTACGCGCGACCCCCGCGCGAACCTCGTGCACCTCAAGGCTGGGGAGCTGGAGTTCCTCACGATCAAGCCCTACGTGTTCGTCGTGGGCAAGGACAAGGCCGAGATCCGCTTGCCCGAGGAGCGCATCACCGCGGCGAAGCCCTGGAGGATGGCCTGATGCCCTACCAGCTGCAGACCTTCACCTACGACAACCCGATGCGCAAGCCGCGGCTCGAGAAGGTCGTGGTCAACATCGGCGTGGGCGAGGGCGGCGAGAAGCTGATCAAGGCCGAGAAGGTGCTCCAGATGGTCACGGGCCGCAAGCCCCTGCGCACCCTCAGCCGGGTCAACAACCGCGAGTGGGGCCTCAA
>DASYRW010000257.1:0-3869 GCA_036003985.1 Thermoplasmatota archaeon | reverse complement strand
CCCAACTTCATCCGCGGCAGCGTCGTGCCGATCACGCTGGGGTTCCAGGCCTTGGGGCGCGAGGTGGGCTTGGTGCGCAGCGCGCTCATCGTGGGCGTGGCCTGCACGCTCATCGCGCTCGTGAGCCTGAGGGGCATCGAGGAGACCTACGGCAAGGACCTCGACTACCTCGAGACGTGAACAGGTGCACGAAAAAGAAAGCAGAAGGAGGGGGGAGGCGCGGCGCACCCCGGCCTCCCCGGCGAACGATCAGGCCATGCCCAAGCCGAGCTTGCTCTGCCGCGGCAGGGGCATCATGCACGCCCCTTCCAACATGGGGTCCTCGCGCAGCACGCTCTTGGTCTCGGCCAGCGGCACGCTCAGCTGGATCTCCTTGGTGCGCCCGTAGCGGCCCTTGCTGATGACGCGCGCGTTGAGGATGCCCATCATGTCCAGCTCGCTGAGCAGGTCGGTGACGCGCCGCTGCGTCAGCACGTCCGCGTTCGCGACGCTGCAGAGCTCGCTGTACGTGTCGTAGACCTCGCCGGTGGTGAGGTTCTTCATCCCGGCCTCCTCGTTGAGGATCGCGGCCAGCAGCACGAGCTTGCTCTGCGTGGGCAGGGTGCGCACGACCTCGGTGACGCGGTCGAGCTCGATCTTGTTCTGCGCGCGGCGCACGTGGGTCTCGATCACCTGCCGGGAGCCCTCGCGCTCCGCGATCTCGCCCGACACGCGCAGCAGGTCGAGCGCGCGGCGCGCGTCGCCGTGCTCCTGGGCCGCGAGCGCTGCGCACAGCGGGATGACGCTGGCGTGCAGCGCCTCGTCCTTGAACGCGATGGCCGCGCGCTGGTGCAGGATGTCCTGCAGCTGGCGCGCGTCATAGGGCGGGAAGATGATCTCCTCCTCGCCGAGCGAGCTCTTGACGCGGTGGTCGAGGAACTCCGTGAACTTCAGGTCGTTGCTGATGCCCACGATGTTGACGCGCGCCTTCGTGAGCTCGCCGTTGATGCGGCTCAGGTTGTAGAGCACGTCGTCGCCGCTCTTGAAGACGAGCTTGTCCACCTCGTCCAGGATGATGACGGTCACGCCACCGGAATCGTCGATCTTCTGCCGCAATTTGGAATAAACCTCGTCCGTCGGCCAGCCCGTGAACGGGATGCGGTCGCTCCACGCGTGGATGAAGTGGTTCGCGATCTGGGTCAGGACCCGGTATTGCGTGTCCACGACCTCGCAGTTGATGTAGATGTAGTTGATGATCCGGTTCGCTTCCTGGCCGGCCTTCGCCAGCTCCTTGCCGACGTACTTCGCCACGGCCGTCTTGCCGGTCCCTGTCTTGCCGTAGATGAAGATGTTGCTCGGCGTCTCCCCTCGCAGCGCCGCCACCAGGACGGTGGCGAGCTGGTTCACCTGGTCGGATCGGTGCGGCAGCTCGTCGGGCGTGTACGAGTGCCGGAGCACTTCCTTGTTCTTGAACAGAGGCTCGGTCCGAAGCAGAGCCTCAAATAGGCCGTTGCGTGACAATGAACGCATCCTCCCCTCGCCTGTCCGCGAGCGCGAAGCCGGGCGGCAGCATCTCGCGCCGCGCCCGCGCGTGCAAACGAAGCAGGGGCTGAAGCACCACCCTGGTTGATGAACCTTCTCGAAGGCTGTGCGGATAAAATCTCCAGAGGCGCGAACCCCTTCATTGCGCCTGGAACGATGTTGCAGCGAGGCGCCCCCAGGCAACTTGGATCGGTTCGGGCCGCGGCCCGCTTCGCGTGGACGCGCCGCGCGAGCCCGGACGCGTCCGCCGACACCGGCAGCCCCGCGCCGAGCCCCGCGTCGGCGCGCGCCGCGGCGAGCAGCGCGCGTTTGTCGCCGCGCGCCGACCCTCGCGCGCGACCGAGTCGCAAGCTTCTTCCGAGGGTGCCAACATCCCCAGGGGCGCGCGCTTCCGCGCGCGATGGGGATGATGCGCGAGGTCATCGAGTACGCCGCCCGACGCGGCGCCCTGCTGCACCCCGACGTGCTTCGCTGGCTGCAGGCCGAAGCGAGGCCGCTCGACGCGCTCCGCCGCGCGCTGCCGGACGGCCAGCTGCCGATGGTGCTCACCCTGGCGATGGTGGACGGCCAACGCGGCGCCGTCGCGACCCGCCTGAGCATGGCCGGCCCGCTCGCGGCGACCTTCCTCGCGGCCGCCCCCGCGCGCGGCGGCGCCGCGGCCGTCGCCCTGCTGCCGCCGCGCCCCCTCGCCGAGCGCTCCGCGGGGCCGCCCCCCGTGGAGTTCCCGCTCATGGCGCCCGAGCCCCCGCGCGCCGCCGCGCCGCCCTTGGCCTTGGTCCTCGCCCACGGCCAGCTGGGCCCCGACCCCGCTGGAGCGCTGATGACCCAGGCTCCGGCCGTGGACGTCCTCAAGGACATCACGGGCAAGAGCACCTGCACGGGAGACCTCGCCGACTTCACGCGCTACTTCAACGACCGCCTGCGCACCATGCGCCGGCTGCTGAAGCAGCGCCGCGAGCTGGCGGGCGTGCGGCCCATCGACAGCGTCAGCTTTTCCCAGACCGGCGAGGTCCGGCTCATCGGCTTGGTCAGTGAAGTCCGCAAGACCAAGAACGGCTACCGCATCCTGGAGCTCGAGGACGAGACCGGCAGCGTGCCGATCCTCGTGCTCAAGGACGACCACCGCGCCGTCGAGCTGGGCGACGAGGCGGAGCGCATCCTGCAGGACGAGTGCATCGGCGTCGTCGCGCGCGTCGTCGCGGGCAAGGACATCCTCTACTTGCAGGAGTTCTTCCGGCCCGACGTCGAGCTGGGCCGCGCGCCCCACCGCGCGGCCGAGCCGGCCCTGGCATGCTTCATCAGCGATGTGCACTTCGGCGCGAAGACGTTCCTCGGCGAGGAGTGGGACCGGTTCGTGCGCTTCCTCCAGGGCAAGGAAGGCACCCCCGACATGCGCCGCCGCGCCGCGCAAGTCAAGTTCCTGGTCATCGCGGGCGACATGGTGGACGGCATCGGCGTCTACCCCGGCCAGGAGCACGAGCTCGCCATCCCGGACATCGACGACCAGTACGCCTTCGCCGCGCGCGAGCTGGGCAAGATCCCGGACCGCGTGCGCGTCGTCATGCTGCCCGGCAACCACGACGCGGTGCGCCCCGCCGAGCCGCAGCCGGCGATGGGCGACCGCATGAAGAAGGGCTTCAAGCCGAACGTCACGTTCGTCGGCAACCCGTGCCAAGTCAGCCTGATGGGCGTCGAGGTGCTGGCCTACCACGGCGTCAGCCTCATCGACTACATCCAGAGCTTGCGGGGGCTCGACGTCCACCGGCCCATCCAGATCATGCAGGAGATCCTGCGCCGGCGCCACCTCGCGCCGATGTACGGCGGCACGACCCCGGTCGCGCCGGAGAGCCGCGACTACCTGCTCATCGAGCGCGTGCCGGACGTGTTCGTCACGGGGCATTTGCACACGTGCGACATGGGCGAGTACCGCGGCGTGACGCTCATCAACGCCGGGACCTGGCAGGCCCAGACCTCCTACCAGAAGACCCTCGGCATCGCGCCCGAGCCCGCGAGGGTCCCGACGCTGGACCTGAGCACCGGCAAAGGCGCCGTGCTGCGCTTCGACAGCGCAGCCGCTTGATGGGAGAGGAGGGGAGGACGTGGCCCGCGCGGTGGAGGACCTGGAGGATTTCCTCGAGGCCGAGGAGGCGGACGAGCCCGAGGAGGCCGAGGGGAAGGACTTCGAGGCCCCGGCCGCGCCGCTGCCCTCGGGGACCAAGAAGTGCAGCCCCGCCATGGCGCGCTACTTCGAGCACCTCAAGCGGCGCTGCGACGAGGCCTACGCCGTCGCGCAGCGGGCGCGCGCCCTCGGCCTGGAGCCCGAGACGCGCGTCGAGGTCCCGCAGGCC
>DASYRW010000256.1:0-19476 GCA_036003985.1 Thermoplasmatota archaeon | reverse complement strand
GGCCGCTGGCATCCCATCCCGGGGCGGGGGATGCGAGCGCACGCTATTTGACCATTTCGAGTTGCATCGGCTTTCCACGGACTCCCCGGCCCCTATGAAACGCTGGCTTTCATGGGGTTTCAGGGCCCGCCGTCGAACCCTCCCGAAGGGCGCACAAGCGGCCGCTTGTGGTCATTGTCAAGGGATCTGGACCGGCGTGGCCGCGGCGTTGTTGCTGTAGTCGTGCTCGTGGTACAGCCGCTCGGCGTTGACCTCCGCCTCGAGCATGTAGAGCCCTGCCGGCACGGTGTCGATGACCACCCACTGGCCGCTCAGCGTGTAGAAGTACTCGTCGCTCCAGCCGACGCTGATCCCCTGGTCGCTGCCGCAGCTGAGGTAGTTCCGCGGCAGGGCCGAGAGGCCGTTGCCGAGGCCGGCCGTGGTCGTGACGCCGGCCGTGGCGGGCACGAGGTCGATGACGCAGAAGCCCTGCTTGTGACCCGCGACCATCTTGGCCTGCAACTCGGGGAAGAGCGCGAAGACCTCCTCCGCGGTCATGGTGGGCAGCGCAGCGCGCAGCGCGGCCCACTGCGCGTAGCCGTCGAGGGTCCAGAGGCGGTAGTCCGCGTACTCGCGGAAGTGGTAATGGTTGTGGCACGGCGAGAACACGAACCATTCTGGATGCGCGCTGGGCGCGCCGATGGCGAGGTCGCCCGGCCCGAGGTTGGGCGTGGTGAAGGTGAAGCGGAGCAGCTCGTGCGCGCCCGCGCTCGGCACCATGCCCTCGATGACGCTGCAGCTCGTGGCGCTGAACGTCGTCGTCACGATGTTGTTCTGGCGCAGCTTGAACGGGTCGACCATGAGGTCGGGGCAGACCGCGTCCAGGACCTGGCACGGCACCTGCGGCGGGTCGCCGCCGGCGCGCGCCTCCGGCGGCAGCGCGAAGGGTGCCAGGAGCAGCGCGAGGGCGGCGGCGGCGAGCAGCAAGGGGCGCATGGTCTCGGCCCCGCACCCGGCCAGGCCCTCAAGAAGGCACGCTGCAGACCCTCATCACACCAGCACGATGGCGCCGTGCATGGCGTCGTAGACCCGGCAATGGAACGTGATCACGGTGCCTTGAGGGCCGTCGAAGGTGCGGCCCACGATCTCGTGGAACAGCAGGATGCCCGTGTCCCAGCTGCCGTCGTCGGCCGTCGCGGAGTGCAGGGGCACGATGCTGGGGTCGACGCCGTTGAGGAACTCGGCGTTGTCGAACACGACGAACGTGGCGGGCGGCACGACCGTCACCGGGTTCACGTAGGAGAGGGCCTCCATGTAGATCGTGTCCGTGAGGTACACGGCCTGGCCCGCCGCGGCGAGGCTCGCCAGCGCGGCTGCGCCGATCAAGCCGAGGAGCCACGCGCGCCGACGCATGGCCGCGCGAGCCCGCGGCGCGGGATGAAGGTTCTCTGCGCTCCTTGGCCTGGAATGGAGCGGACGGGAATCGAACCCGCGACCTCCAGATCTTCAGTCTGGCGATCTCCCGGCTGATCTACCGCTCCGGTGGGCGGGCAAAGTGGTTGGCCTTCATGAAGGTTTGCCCCTCGGCGCGCGCCGCTAGACGGCCAGCGCGTTGCGCTGCGGTTCGACGTCCTCGGCCAGGGGCTCGGAAGGCAGCGCGCCGCGCTCGGCCAGGCGCCAGACCGCGGGCATCACCATGCGGCCAGGCGTGTGCGCGCGCAGCACGCGGAGCGCCGCGTCGCGCGCCGCGGGGGGGGAAGGATAGACGCACTGCACCGCCAGCCCCGGTCCGAGCCGCGCGCTGATGGCGGCCTCGGCCGCCTCGAGCTCCGGCGACGCGCCGTCGGCGTGGAGGATGCAGAGGAACAAACCGCGGAAGCCCAGCCGCTCCGCGGCGACTTGGAGGGGCGCGAGGGCTGCAGGGCCCTCCTTGGCGAGGCCGCGGCGCAGCACCGCGAGGCCTTCGCCGCCGAGCAGCGCCACCTTGCCCGCATGGAGGGCGTCGCGCCCGCCGGGCACGCGCTCGAGCTGCGCGGCGATCTCGTCCTCGCGCAGGCCCGCGTGCACCAGCAGCAATTGGAAGCCCATGCCCGCCGCGCGGGCCATGAGCAACTCCACCAGCAAGGGCGTGTAGCTGGCGGGGCCGAACACCAAGCCGTGGTCGCCCGGAGCCATCCGCTCCAGGGCCGCGGGGATGCCGCCGACCACGCCGCCAGGGGCCTGCATGGCCGAGCCTCCGCCGCCGCGGCACTTCAAGGCAAGCCCAAAGCTTCAAACGGCGCGGCTCCGCGGACGAGGCGCCGTCGGCCCGCCGGCAAGGGGCCGAAGGCCGAAGCGCCCTACCGGCCGCTCAACCTTGCGGCCAGCTCCTCGCGGAGCACGCGGCTCACGAGGCCGCCGTCGGCCTTGCCGCGCAGTTCCTTCATGACGTCGCCCATGAGCGGGCTCAGCGCGCGCTCGCCCTTCGCCTCGATGAGCGCCGCGTTGCGCACGAGCACCGCCCGCACCGCCGCGCGCACGGCAGCCTCGTCGCTCAGCCCGCCGAGCTGCAGCGCACCCGCCGCTTCGCGTGCGCCCCTGCCGTGGAGGGCCATCTCCTTCAGCAGCCCAGGCAAGGCCTCCTTCGCGTAGGACCCGCGCGCGACGCCCGCGAGCGCGTCCGCGAGCGCCGCCTCGCCCAGCCGCTCGCGCGCGCCTGGGACCTCGCCCTCCAGCTCGGGCAGCGTCTGGAGCAGGATGCGCGCGACGAGCTTGTCGTGCTCCTTGCCTGCCGCTTGCACGAGCCGCTCGAACAGGGGCCCGTCGCCAGCCCGCACGAGCGCGCGCAGCTCCTCGCGGCCGAGGCTGTATTGCGCCGCCATGCGCGCCTCGCGCTGCGGCAGCAACTCGGGCAGCCGGGCGCGCACCTCGGCGAGCGCCGCTTCGGGCAGGGGCAGCGGCGGCACGTCGGTCTCGGGGTACATGCGCGCGCTGCCCGGCAGGGGCCTGAGGTAGGTGGTCGTGCCATCCTCCTGCACCTCGCGCGTCTCCTCGGGCACGCCCTCCATCGCCAAGGCCGCGCGGGTCCGCACGGCCTCGACCGCGCGGCGCGCGTTGCTCTCCGCGGCCGCGACGAGCACGAAGGCGTCGCGCTCCGCGCAACCGAGCGCCGCGCGCGCGGTCGCGACCTCCGCGGGCGTCAGGCCGTAGCCGGGCAGCTCGTCGCTGTGGAAGATGCCCTTCACGCCGCCGAGCACCCGCGCGTGGTCGGCCAGCTCCGCGCCGAGCCGCGGCCAGCCCTGCTCCTTCGTGCCCAGCAGCCCCGCCAGGCCGGGCAGGCGCAGGCCAAGGACCTTGCCCCCGGCCTGCAGCGCGCCGCGCACGATCTTGGCCTCGGTGCCCTCGAAGCGCGCGGTCAGGTCCGCGAGGACGCAGCCCTCCACCGCGCGACGCTCGGCGCCCCGATCCTTCAAGGCGGCCGCGACCTCGAGCAACTTGAGTTGCCGGTCCACCTCGCGCTCGACCGCGACCGGGATGAGGGCAAGGTCCTGCACGCCCTTGATCTCCACCCGCGCGCCGCCGCGCACGCTCACGTTCAGGTCTTGGCGGATCGTGCCGAGCCCGCGGCGCACGCGGCCCGTCGAGCGCATCACCATCCCCAAATGCTCCGCGACCGCCCGCGCCTCGTCGGGGCTCCGGATGTCGGGGCCGGTCGCAATCTCGAGGAGCGGGATGCCCAGCCGGTCGAGGCGGAAGGTGACCTCGTCGCCCTTGCGCTCGACGCGCCGCGCGGCGTCCTCCTCCAGGCACAGCGACTGCAGCGACACGCGGCGCTCCCCCACGTGGATGTCGCCCCCCGTGGCCAGCAGCGCCGTGCGCTGGAACCCCGTGGTGTTCGAGCCGTCGATGACGAGCTTGCGCATCACGTGCACCTCATCGACGGGCGCCATGCCGGTCAGCAGCGCGAACTGCAGGCCGACCTCCACCGCCTCGGGGCAGATGGGATGGGGGGGCTCCTCGTCCATCTCCACGAGGCAGCTCGTCGCTGCGCCCGCCAGGTAGCGGAAACCCAGGTGCTTGCCTGCCTCGGCCAGCGCCGCGCGGTCCACCTCGCCCAGCTCGCTCTGCGTCGGCCGAAGGGCGCGGACGAACTCGACGGTGGTGGCGTCGTCGAGCCGCGAGGGGCAGCGGCAGAAGAGCTTGGGCGTGTCGAGCTGCTGGTGGATCTCGAGGCCGCACACCAGCCCGGCTTGGTTGAAGTCGCGCCCCATGCTAGGCGCCCCCGAAGGCGTCGAGGGGCGTGCGCTCGCCCAGCTCGCCGGCGAGGCCGGTCGCGAAGAGCCGGATCGCTTCCTCGCGGCTGCGCGCGCGGGCGAGGGCCCACATCAGCTTGATGTAGGCCGTCTCGGGCAGCATGTCGCCCGCGTCGATGCAACCTGCTTGGAGGAGGTCGCGGCCGGTGCTGTACACGCGCATGTTCGCGCGGCCGTTCAAGCAATGGGAGGACATCGCCACGAGCGTGCCGCGCTTGGTCAGCTTGGCTACGGTGGGGATCAGCCGCTGCGGCACGTGGCCCAGCCCCGAGCCCGCGATGACGAGGCCCTTGCCAGCCGCGCGTTCGAGGTGCTCGGGCCGCATGCCAGGGAAGGCCTGCACGAGCGCGACGTCCTCCTCCAGCTCGGCCTCGACGCGCACCGGGCCCTTGCCGGGGGGCCGCGCGTGCTGCGCGATGGTGACGCGGCCGTCGCGCACCTCGCCGAGCGGCGCGCAGTTGACGCTCTGGAACGCGTCGCGCCGCGACGTGTGCATCTTGCGGACGCGCGTGCCCCGATGGAGCGCGAGGGCCGCGTCGCTGGCGGTCGCGTGCATCGCCACCACCACCTCCCCCAGCTCTGCTTGGGCCGCGGCGAGCACGGCGCCGCGCAGGTTGAGCGCCGCGTCGCTGCTGGGGCGGTCGCTGCTGCGCTGGGAGCCGACGAGCACGACCGGGCCGGGCAAGTCGCGCAGCATGATGCTCAGGGCTGCTGCAGTGTACGCGAGCGTGTCGGTGCCGTGGGGCACCACCACGCCGCGCGCGCCGGCCGCGAACTCGGCCGCGACCTCCTTCGCCAGCTGCACCCAGTGCTGCGGCGTCATGTCCTCGCTGAACACCTGGAACACGACGCGCGGCCGCACGTCGGCGACCTCGAAGATCTCCGGCACCGCGAACGTGAGCTCCTCGGCGGTCGTCGCGGGGTGCACGGCGCCCGTGCGGTAATCGACATAGCTGGCAATCGTGCCGCCCGTGCCCAGCAGGCTCACGGGCGGGAGGCCCGGCTTCCGCGTGGGCAGCGTGCGCTGGGCTGCGTGCTTCGTGGCGCGCTGCACCAGCTCGAGGGTGCTGTCGGCGTCGACGCGCACGCCCGCGTTGTACCCCGTGGACAGCTTGACCGTGACGATGTCGCCCGCGCTGAAGTCGTGATGGGGCATGAGCACGCCGCGGAAGCTGCCCTTGGCCGCGCGCACCTCGACCACGTCGCCGGGTTGGGCGCCCGCGTCGCGGATGAGCTTCTCGGGCAGGCCGCGGTAGGGCATCGCGCTGGCATGGGCGCGGAGCAAAAAAGGGTATGCGTGCCCTCGTCACGTCGCGGCGGCACCGACAACCCTTTAGGTGCCCCCTGCAAGTGCGCCGGCTGGGAGGAGCAGGGTGGCCGTCTTCGAGCCGCTGGCGTTCGGCATCCTCGCCCTCCTCAACCTGGGCCTCGCGCTGCTCGTGGCGCGCGCGCGGCAGCCGACGCTGGCGAGCAAGCTGCTCGTGCTGATGTTCGCGCTGAATGGCGCGGCGGCTCTCGGGCGCGCCGTCCTTGTGTCCGAAGCCGACGCCATCGCGCGCGCCAACCTTCCCCTCAGCGCCCTCGGCGTCCTTGCATACGACGTGAACGTCCTCTCGCTGGTCCCTCTCGCGGTGCTCCCCATCGCGTTCCCGTGGCGCCGGCTCCGCGCGCGCGGCGAGGCCGCCGTGCTCGCGCTCGCCGTGAGCCTCGCCGCGGTGGCGATCGCGGCCAACGTTGTGGACTCGTGGGACCCCTCTCGCGACGGCCTGCCGCCCGCGTGGGCATGGCTCGGGAATGCAGCGGTAGCGAGCTTCTCCCTCCTCATGATCGCCGGCGGAAGCCTCGGCGCGCTCCTCCTCCTGCACGCCTACCTAGTCGAGCGCGGCGCCAAGGAGCGCGCGCAAACACAGCTCTTCCTTGCGGCGTATGCGTTGAGGATCGGGCTGTTCGCGGGCCCTGCGGGCTTCGCGCCTCGCGTGGCCTTGGGCGTCGACCCGTCCCGCAGTCTCACCTCCGCCCTCTTGACGCCCATCGGGTTCACCAACTGGCTCCTCATCACCGCCGCATTCCTCGCCATCGCAGGAGCGCTCACCGTCCGCGCCGTACGCGACCGCAAGGACGGCGCGCGCGTCCGCCAGCATGCCGTGATCCTGGGCTTCCTGGCGCTGGGCGCCTCGGGGCTGCTGCTGCTCTCCGACCCCGCCGGCGACTCGGACCGCGGGGCCGTGGACTACCTGCTCGTCCGCCCGCTGCTCCTGAGCTACGGGCTCCTCCAGGTCCAGTTGATCGACGTGGACCTCCGCCGGCAGCGGGCCTTGCTCCTTGCGGTGCTCCTCTGCGCCATGGGCGGTGTGAGCTTGGTCATGATCGCGCTGTTCCAGAGCGCGGGAGCGCCGCTCGCGCTCTCGGCCACCCTGGCCCTCGTCGCCAGCGTGGCCATCGGGACAGCCCTGGCCTTGCCCCTGCTGCGCAGCATGTTCGGCGCTCCGAGCGACGCGCCCGACCCGCGCCGGCTGGTGGTGTACACCGCCGCGCTCGAGTCGGCCTTGCACGAGGGCAGCCCCGAGGACGGCCGCGAGGCCCTGAGGGACCTGCGCGGCGACCTCGGCCTCACGGACCGCGACCACGCGCTCCTCGTCGCGCAACTCCGCGCCCGCGACGCCCGCGCCGAGCTTCACCCCGGAGGCCTGTTCCTCGGGCGCTACCGCATCGCGCGCCCCCTGGGCCGCGGGGGCTCGGGCGAGGTGTGGCTCGCGCGCGACGAGCGCGAGGGCCGCGAGGTCGCGATCAAGCTCCTCGCGGGCTCCCAGCGCCGCGACGCCAAGGCGATGGCCCGCTTCCGCCGCGAGATGCGCCTCGCCGGCGCGCTGCGCCACCCTGGCATCGTGGCGGTCCACGACGTGGAGGAGCTGGGGGACGACGCGTACCTCGTCATGGAGCACATGTCGGGGGGCAGCCTCGAGGACCGCCTCCAGCGGGGGCCCCTGCCGGAGCGCGAGGCCCTCGCCATCGCGCGCAGCGTGCTCGCCGCGCTCGGCGCGCTGCACGCCAAGGGCATCGTGCACCGCGACGTGAAGCCGAGCAACATCCTGCTCGACGCGCAAGGCCGCGCGAAGCTCAGCGACTTCACCATCGCGCAGGAACAGGTTTCGGGCGACACGGTCGGAGCGACCGGGCCCGGCGCGCCGGCTGGGACGCTGGCCTACATGAGCCCCGAGCAGGCGCGAGGCGTGAGCGCGAAGCCGGCCAGCGACGTGTACAGCCTCGGAGCGACGCTGTACGCCATGCTGGCCGGGCATCCGCCGATCCCCGTGGAGGGCCTGGGCGACTTCGACGCGCGCGGCCGGATCGTGCGCGACGTGCCCGCCCTGCCCGTCCAAGGGGCGTCGAAGCGCGCCAACGAGGCCCTCGCGATGGCGCTCGGGAAGGACCCTCGCGAGCGGCCTTCCGCCCAGGCGATGGCGGCCGCGCTCCCGTGAGGCCTACCCGCGGCGCCACCAGTTCGGGTTGCCGAGCGAGTTGCCCGTGTGGATGAACCGGAGGTCGCCGACCGTGGCGTCGTAATAGGCCACGACCGGCGCGCCGTCCATCCCGATGGCAACGCTGGAGTAGCGCCCGACGTCGTCCGCCGGGTTGTTCAGGGACCGGATGGAGAGGGTCCCCCCACAGTCCGGGCCGCCGCACCGCGCTCCCTTGAGGGCGTCGGAGGTCGTGTCGTAGTAGGACACGTACGGACTCCCGTCCTCCCCGATGACGACGCTGCTGAACTGGCCCACATCGTTGCCACTGTCAAGGACGAGGGGCGACGAGTCGAAGCACGTGACGTCCGCGCAGTCGATCAGCTTCAGCCGGAAGTTCTCTGCATCATAATAGGAGATGACCGGGTTGCCGTCCAGCCCGATGGCGATGCTCGTGTGCTTGCCCATGTCGGCGCTACTGCTGTCGAGGATGCGCAGCGCGTCGTTGGCCGTGCACGCCGCATCGGCGCACTTGACGAACCGCAGCTGGCCGTTGAAGGACTCGTAGTACGAGATGACCGGCGTGCCGTCGTAGGCGATGGCCAGGCTGACGAACTGGCCGGCCTCGAGGGAGTTCACCACGGTGATGGTGTTCCCGGCGCTGCACGCGGCGTTGCCGCACTTCGCGACCTTGAGGTCGCCCGCCGAGGCGTCGTAGTAGGCGATGACCGGGTCCCCGTCGAGGCCGATGCCCAGGCTAATGTACTCACCGACGTTGTTGGCGGGGTCGTCGACCACCGCGATGGTGTTCCCGCCGGTGCACGCCGCGTTGCCGCACTTGGCCACCTTCAGGCTGTTCGCGGTGGTGTCGTGGTAGGCGATGACCGGGTTGCCGTCCGCGCCGATGGCGATGCTGGTGTGCAGCCCGACATCATTCGCGGGGTCGTCCACGGTCGTGACGATGTTGCCAGTGTTGCAGAAAAGGTTGCCGCACTTGGCGACCTTGAGCGCGTTCGCGGTGGCGTCGTAGTAGGACATCACCGCGAGGCCGTCATCGCCGATGGTCATGCTGGCGTAGGAGCCGACGTCGTTGGCGCTGGTGTCGACCACCGTGACGGTGCTGCCGCGGGGCACGGTGGGCGCACGCCACGACTGGTCCACGGTGCACTCAGGCGTGCCGGAGGCAGGGATGCCCGTGAGCACGAACCCCGTGCCGCAGGCCGCCGCGCGCACGCCGCCGAGGACCGAGGTGGTGGGCGCCGCGAGGTTGAGCGTCACGCTGCCCGCCGTGCCACCCCCGCTCAGGCCGGTGCCGGCGGTCACGCCGGTGATGTCGCCGCCGCTGTCGAAGTCCGCGCTGCAGTTCCAAACGGCCGCCCCGCCGGACTTCAGGACTTGGCCGCTCGTGCAATCTTTCACGGCAAGGGCCGTCCCGGTCAGGCTGAGGCCCGCGCCGGCGGTGTAGTTGGCGCCATCGTCGGCCTCGCAGCTCACCGTGCCATCCTGCGCGATCGTGCGGATGCTGCTGCCCGCGGCGCACGTGCCGGTGACGCGGTTCTGCACCGCGCTCGCGTTGACGGCGAAGGTCGTGCCGCTCAGCGTCAGCCCCGTCCCAGCCGCATACGTGACCCCGTCGTCGGCCTCGCAGCTCACGGTGCCATCCTGCGCGATGGCGCGGATGCTGCTGCCAGCCACGCACGCGCCCGCGACGCGGGTCTGCACGGCCGCTGGATTGACCGCGAGTGTCGTGCCGCTCAGCGTCAGCCCGGTGCCAGCGGCGAACAGCGTGTCGTCGTCGGCCTCGCACGTCACCGCCCCATCGAGCGCGACGGCGCGGATGCTGCTGCCCGCGAGGCACGCGCTGGCCACGCGGCGCTGCAGGAAGCTGGTGTCCGCGCTCAGGGTCACGTCGCCGAGCGGCCCGCCGCCCAGCAAACCCTGGCCTGCCACGACTCCCGTGATGTCGCCGCCGCCGCAGCCGCTGATGGCCACGTTCGCCAGGCACACCGAGGAGGAACCGAAGCGCAGCGCCCCGCTGCCGGTGAGGCGGCCGGCGGGGAAGGCCAGGCCCGCGCTGCCCGCGAAGCCGAGATCGCCGGCCATGGTGTCGCCCGCCTCGTCCACCACCAGCGGGACGTCCCCACACACGGGCGGCACGATGCACGTCGGTCCTGGAGGCACCAGCTCGGCGCCCGGTTCTGCGAGCGGCGCTGCGGCGGCCAGCACGGGCAGGAGCATCAACAGAACGATTCCAAGGGCGGTGCGGGCAGGGACCACGGACTTCACAGGCGGGGAGACGCCCGCCCCCGTTTCACCGTTGGCAGACGACGGACTGCACCTCAGGTGGGCCGGAACACCAGCAAACTGCGTCCGACCCCAATCACGTCGCCGGGCTGCAGCGTGGCGCGCTCGTCGGGCTCGAGGGTGCGCCAGTTCAGCATCGTGCCGTTGCGGCTGCTGCGCAGGTCCACGAGCACGAATGCGTCGCCGTCGGGCAGCACCTCGCTATTCTCCAGGCTCACGTACGGATCGTAGTCGAGGCTCACATGCAGCCCCGCCTTGCGCCCGATGATCCATCCACGGTTGCCGCGCAGCTCGCTGCGCCGGAGCATGAAGGGCTTGCCCTCGATGAGGCCGTGCACCAGCACGAGCTTCGGGCCCGCCTCCATGGCGCCCGGCCGTACGTCGCCCAGCTCGACCGTGGCGTCGCGGCCAGCCAGAGCGCCCTGCACGATGGTGCCGACCTTGCGGAACTCCTCCATCACCTGGTAGAGCCGCTGGCCGTTGACCACGTACTGCTTGCGGCTCTGCCCGCCAGGGCCCTCGTGCTCGATGACGACGCCGATTTCGATCAGCTTGTCCAGGTGCGTTTGGACGGTCTGACGCGCGCTCGGACGATCCGGGTTCTGGCCCGGGCGCACCTGCCGCGGCGCGAGCCGGATCTCCTGCAGGGCGTGCGGGAAGCGCAGCTTGTGCAGCAGCTCGAGGCGGTTGCTGTTCGCCAAGGCCAGGAAGTAGTCCTCGAGCTTCTCGAAGTCGAGCGCCTCGGCGCTGCCCATGCTGGGGCCATGCGGGTCGCTGGGCTTCAACCTTCGGAGGGGCCCGGGAAGCTCCACGTCGCGCCACGCGCTCCGGCCACCATCAGCATGCGCAGCCGGCCGACTGCAAGGAGCGCCCCTGCAGACGACCGGCTGCCAAGGCTCAACGTGCAGGCGCGGCGTGCGACGGCGTCGAGGGAGCGCCATGGGAACCCGCTTCGAGGTCGCCGTGTTGTGCCTGCTGCTGAGCACGCCGCTGGTCGCGGCGGAGATGCTCTCGCCCGACCTCGGTCCACCCGCTCAGGAACCCCGGCTCGCGCCTCCGTGCGCGGGCGTCGACCTGCCGGTCGTGGTGGACGAGTGCGGCGACACCATGAGCGGCGACCTCACCCTGGGGAGCAACGGCATCGGCTTCTCGTCCGGCCTGCTCACCGGCACCGGCGGCGAGCTGCGCTTCGGCAGCTCCGTGGTGTGCCGCGCGGGCTCCACCTTCGCCGGCTGCGGCGATGTCCAAAGCGTCACGGCCGGCAGCGGGCTCACGGGCGGCGGCAGCAGCGGCGCGGTCACGGTCAGCGTTGCCACCGGCGGCATCACCGGCGCGCACATCAGCCCCGGCACGACCATCACCGCCGCGAACTACCAGTTCAGCGCGCCCGTCACGCGCTCGTACGTCCTCAGCGCGGGCGACTTCGCGCCCACCCGGGACACGTTCAGCTATTCCCGCGGCGGGCCCTCCCTCACCGGCACGCCCGCCGGAGCGTTCGTCAGCTTCCAGGCTGGCGTGCACCTCCCCGACGGCGCGACCATCACGAGCATGAAGGCCCACGTGACCGACAGCGACGCCGCCCAGGACATCACGGTGAGGCTGTTCAACCGGCCGTTCACCGCGACGATCGCGGACCTCTCCGCCGAGGTGGTCACGTCGAGCACCTTCAGCGGCATCCAGTCCTTGACCGACAGCAGTGTGCTCTTCAATCCCGTGGACAACGACGCTGAGTCCACCATCGCCTACATCGCCTGGACGGTCCCCGCGAGCACCTCCGCCATCGCGTTCTACGACATCGTGCTGACGTACACGGTCCCCTCCCCGGCGCCGTAGCGCGCCGAAGCTCCTGGGAGCGGTGATCGCGCCAGCGCCCCGACGCACCGAGCGCGGACGGCGGCACGTGGCCCGCGCGCGGGTGCAGACGACCGGCTGCCAAGGACCTTGGCCCCGCCCGCGATCCCCAGCCCGGTGCCCATGCGCGCAATCCACTTCGCCCTGCTCGGCATGCTCACGATCGCCCTCGCGATGCCGTCCGCCCTCGCCGTGGCCGCGGACGGCGACGTGCCCGAGCTCGCGTACGAAGGCCTCGGCGCCAAGGCCTGCCTGCTGATCAAGGACCACACGCTCAACGGCGGCTGCAACGGCGCGGTGCGCGCGGGCGCGAGCGTGTGCAACCACACGGGCCAGACCAACGCCTGCGCCGCGATCTTCTAGGTCGCGCGCGCGCCACGCACGTGGACAGGTCAGGCGGCCGCCCCTGGAAGCCTTAAGGCTGAGCGCCGCGCATAGCCGCGCGTGCGCGGCGAGGTGGTCTACGATTTCATCTACGACCTCGGCGCGCGCGTCAACCTCGAGGCCGTCAAGCGCGTGCTGGACGAGGTCCCAGAGTTCCCAGCCACGGTCGTCCAGAAGGCCGCGCCGCGCTACGTCGAGCTGCCGCGGCCCCTGACCGCGCGCTTCGACCCTTTCACGATCGAGACCACCATCGGGCCGCTCAAGGTCGAGGCGGTCGCGCGCATCTACGACCTCGGCGCGGTCACCCTGCAGTTCCGCGTGCCCTTCGCAGAGCAGGGGTTGCCCGACCTGCACAAGTACCTCAACTTCCAGGTCGCGGTCGAGGGCCAGAAGCTCTCCCTCCTCGACTACGCGGCGCGCTTCTACGCGCCGATCCGCGAGGGGCTGAAGGGCGCGATGGTGGAGCCCTACAACGTCAGGATCGAGCCCGAGGAGTACACGGTCCTCGCCATCACCGAGGCCGACTACTCGCCCAAGGAGCTGATGAAGGACCACCGCGGCAGGCTCGCGGCGCTGCTGAGCAACGAGCCGCGCGCGGACAAGCTCAGCGACAAGGAGATCGAGGACAACCTGAGCTTCTGGTATTCGTACTACGACGACGACCTCGTGGTGGTGGACTGGGACTACGCGCTGATCTTCGACAAGGAGGGCAAATACGAAGACGTGCTCTTCATCATGGAGCTCGCAAACCTGCAATTGCTGGAGCTGCGCACGTACGACATCTACCTGGACAGGATCCTGGAGAAGAGCTACGAGGACCTCGAGCGGTACGTGTCGCGCCGGGAGCTGTTCGCGTCGCCCGCGACCCTCAAGAAGGACCTCAGCGACGCGCGCATCGACCTCATCAGGGTCACGGAGACCATCGAGAACATCGGCAAGCTGTTCGGCGACTACTACCTCGCCAAGGTGTACCTGGGGCTCAACGAGCGCTTCCACCTGCGCGAGTGGGAGCACGCCGTCAACGAGAAGCTGCGCACGCTCAACGAGCTGTACACCATGGCCGCCCACGAGGTCGAGGCGCGGCGCGCGCTGTGGCTGGAAGTGCTCATCGTGCTGCTCTTCGTCATCGACCTCGTGCTCATCGCGGTGACGCTCAATTGAACCATCGCGAGCGCGTCGCCGCGGGGCTGGCCAAGCTGCGCGCGGCGTACCCGGACGCGGCGATCACGCTCCGCTTCCGCGACACGTTCCAGCTGCTGGCCGCGGTGGTGCTCAGCGCGCAGGCCACCGACGCGAGCGTGGACCGCGTGACGCCGACGCTGTTCGCGCGCTACCCCGACGCGCGCGCGATGGCCGACGCGGACGTGCGCGAGCTGGAGCGCATCGTGAAGCCGATCGGGCTGTACCGCACGAAAGCGCGGCGGCTGAAGGCGCTGGGTCAAGCCCTCGAGGCCCACCACGGCGGCAAGGTGCCGGGCACGATGGAGGAGCTGCTGGACCTGCCCGGCGTCGCACGCAAGACCGCGAACGTGGTGCTGTGGAACGGCTTCGGCAGGAACGAGGGCATCGCCATCGACACGCATGCCGGCAGGGTCGCGCGCCGGTTGGGCTGGACGCGCCACGAGGACCCCGGCAAGGTCGAGGCCGCGCTCCTGCGGCTCGTGCCGCGCGAGGACTGGGGCCGGGTGACCCACTGGCTCATCGCGCACGGCAGGGCGGTGTGCCACGCACAGCGACCGCGATGCGAAGGCTGCGCGCTGCTGGCGCTCTGCCCCACCGGGCCGCGGATCCTCCGGAAGCGTGCGATCGCGCGGCGTCCTACGTGACACGCTTCGCCATGTACGCCCCCGCGCGCTCGTAGCCGAGCTTGCGGTAATACGGCCGCACGCCGATGCCGCTCATGACCAGCACGCGCGCCGCGCCGCGCTCGCGCGCGAGGGCCTCGGCGCGGTCCATCAACGCGCGGCCCAGGCCGCGGTGCTGCAGGCCCTCGCCGTGCTGGCCGAGGGGCACTTCGAGGCCCACGACCTTGAGCTCGCGCACCAGCAGCGCGCCCTGCGCCTCGGGCACCCAGCATGCCGACGAGGGCTCCCGCAGCCGGAGGAACGCGCCGAGCACGCCGGCTCGGTCCTCGAAGCTGAGGAACCACTCGGCGCCGCGGCTCGCCTCGTAGCGAATCTCCTGCAGCACCAAGCCCTCGCCGTCGAACCCGGGCGCGCGCCCGGCCTCGCGGCACCGCACACACCGGCAGCGGCCACCTTGGCGCGCGAGCTCCGCGAGCGCCAGCTCACGCAGGTTCGTGCGCATTGGCCCAGCGGCGATCTGGTGCGTCGGGATGTCGCGATCCACGCGCATGATGCGCACCCAGGGGGGGCAGCGCTGCTTCAGCGCGACCAGGAAGCGGACGGCGCGCTCCTCGCCGATGGGCTCGTAGCGCCCGGCCTGCCAGAGCTTGTGCAGGGCCGTGCCGGGCACGACGAGGGTCGGATAGACCTTGAGCTTGTCCGGCCGGAAGTCCGGGTCGCCGAAGATGCGCTCCGCCATCGCCAAGTCGCGCGCCTCGTCGCTGCCCGGCAGGCCTGGCATGAGATGGTAGCAGACCTTGATGCCGGCGTCCTTCAAGCGTCGCGTCGCGTCGATGCTGTCCTGCGTGGTGTGGCCGCGGTGGCTCGACGCGAGGACGTCGTCGTGCGTCGTCTGCACGCCGACCTCGACACGCGTCGCGCCCAGTCCGAGCATCGTCGCCACGTGCGCCTCCGTGCACCAATCCGGCTTGGTCTCCAGGGTCAGGCCGACGCAGCGCGCGCGCGCGGCCTCGTTGCGCGCCTGCGCCTCCGCCAGATCGGCGGAGCGCGCGGGCGCCGCGCCGTGCGCGTTCAGCGCGTCGAGGCAGCCCTGGATGAACGCTTCCTGGTAGGCGGTCTCACGCGCAGGGAAGGTTCCACCCTGCACGATCAGCTCGACCTTGTCCACCACATGGCCATTCCGCTCCAGCGCGGCGAGCCTGCCCTGGGCTTGGACGAAGGGATCGAAGCCGGCGCGAGCGGCGCGCAGCGCGGCGGGCTCGTGGCCCGTGTACGCCTGCGCCGTGCCGGCGCCACCGCCCCAGCCAGGCCCGCCGGGGCAGAACACGCAGGTCCCGTGCGGGCACCACGCGGGGTCGGTCTGCACCGTCACGATCGCGACGCCGCTGAGGGTGCGGGTGGGCTTGGTCCGCAGGAGGGCCACGAGCGTCGCGCGTTCGTGCGGCCGCGCAGCGGCGAGGAGGTCGGCGTCGCGCGGGATGGCGCGCGCGCCGTGGGCCTTGGCGAGCTGCACCTTGAGGCTGTGGACTTGCTCCTTGTCGCGCGCCTCGCCGCGCAGCAGGGCGTCGAGGACGGCGCGCGTGTAGGTGTCGGGCACCGCGGCGTCAAGCCCGCGGGCGACCAAAAGGCTGCCGCGCGAACCCCGCGACGCGCCTCGCCCTCGGGCGCCCTTCCGCAGGGTCCTCCGCGCGGCCAGCGTCGCGCGCGGCCCAACGCCCCAGCCACAGGCCCACGGCGACCGTCGCCGCGAAGTGCGCGCCATACATCACGGCGTGCTCCCACCACGGGGTCGGGCCCACGAAGGCCTGGCCGATGGCCCCCGCCGCCGCGCCATCGTCCGCGGAGGGCAGCGCGTCGCCCGGCGGTGCGAAGCGCACGTAGCACACGGCGCCGCCGCGCGCCCAATACGCGAGGCAGTGGCCGTACTCATGCGCGGGAACTTGGACGACCAGGAACGCCGCCGCGAGGGCCACCGCCGCGCCGACTCGCCACGCGCGCATCGTCGCAGCGCTGAGTTGCGCCAGGGAATAGGTTCCGGTGCAACGCTCAGGATGCGCGCAAGGCCGAGCATGAAACGATGCGAGGAAGCGACGCACGCGCGGCGGGAGGGGGAGGCCCCGCGCCCCACATGGGACGCGGGGCACCGGACCAGCGAGCGTCAGGGGCCGAAGGGCCGCGGCTCGTGGCCGGGCGGCTCTGGGCTGGGGAGAGGCAGGCGTGGGTCGGTCACGCGCTCTGCTCCTTCAGCTCGGCGAGGCGCTCCTTGACGCCCTGGAGCTCGCCTTCGAGCTGCTCTTGGTATTCCTTCAGCCACTCGATGCGCTCCTCCTTCGAGAAGTAGCGCCGTCCGCCCCAGCCGGGGCCGCAGTTGCCGTACGTCATGGTCTCACCGGGCGCGCCTGCGCCACGCAAGCCCATGGTCGCCCGCGAGCATGATGACGGCCCGACCCGGTGACCAGGTCACGCGCGGAGAGCGTCACGCCGCGAAGCCGGCCGCTGCGCCATAGGCGCCGGCCATGCCATGGCCCTCGCCGCCGTCCAAGCCGTAGAGCTCCGCCAGCGCCGCGAGGACGCTGCGCGCCGCGGGGAATCCTGTGCCATTGGCCCCCTCGACCTCGAGGGTCAGCGTCGAGCCCGCGACCCGCACGCGCACCTTCGCGTTGCCGGGCTCGGCGAGCCACGTGAGCGTCAGCTCGCCGGGCGCTTCGGCTTGGCCATACCAGCGCAGCCCGCGGAACCACCGCCTGCTCAGGTGGGACGCGATGGCGTCCGGGCTGAGGTGCGGGGGCAGCAGCGCTTGGACCACCGGCACGGCCGGTGCCTTGAACTCCGCGACGCGCTTGCCCTGCAGCGCGCCAAAACCAGCTTCGGTGAGCTTGTAGCCGCCCTCGTCGCGCGCCACCAGCCCATCCTGCTCGAGGCGGCGGAGCGTGCGGCTCAGCGCTTCCTGGTGGAGCTCGAGCCTGCGCCTCAGTCCCTGGAAGGCTACGCGCGCCTCGCCCTCCCGCGCGAGCTCGCTCAGCACCGCGACGTCGCGCTCGGGGCGCTCCTCGCTCTGCGCGCGCGCGAGGCCGGCCTCGCCGCCTTGGACCATGGCCTTGCAATGGGTTGCGCTTCCTCATCAAGCTGGGGGTTACGCGCCCCACAGTCACTCCGGACTTCCGGAGCATCGCGTGACCAGCTAGACGGCCCAGCCAGTCACGCCTTCATGATGCTGACCAGGAACAATCCCAGCGCGAGGAACGCGCCCACGCCGGCGGCGATGACCGCCACGATGCCCTCCATGACCTCGCGGCTGCTCCACGCGACGCCCAGGTTCTGGAGCGCCGCGACGCCGCCCCAGGTCAGGCCCGCGAAGATGATGAGCGCCAGCAGCCCGATGATCGTGAGCCCCAGACCGATCTTGCGGCTCTTGCCCGCGCCGAAGTAGGCCGTGAAGACGCCCGAGAGCAGCGTGAAGAGCCCGAAGCTCAGCACGAGGATGGAGCTGAACACGTCCGTGAGCGCCATGGCGACCAGCCGGCGATCCCGCGCCGAGCCCTAAAACCTTGTGCCCGTGAGGGTCTTGGTGTCCATCACGCCGTCGATGGTGCGGATCTTGTTGACGATGATCGACCCGAGGGTGTCGAAGTCGCTGCCTTCGATCTTGGCGATGAGGTCGTACTCCCCGAAGAGCGGGTGGAGCTCGACGATCTCGGGCACCTTCAGCAGGTGGTTGTACACCTCGTGCTCCTTGCTCGGAGCCGCGCTGATCAAAACGAAGCCAACGGCCATGACTCCACCCGGGCTCTGGTTATCGTCGGGGGTGGTTAAAAGGATTTGCGGACCTCGGAGCAGCGCTGCCCCGACGCCGTCCGTCAGCCCTCCGGGTGCGACCGGTCAACGGTGCCGTGGGTGTTCCTTCAGGTCGGCCCCGACTGCGTCGGCGATGCGCCCGAACCCGTCGCGCGCGAGGAGCCCCGCGAGGCCGCGGTGCAGGTCGCGCGCGGTGCCCGGCCCGCCGTAGATGAACCCCGTGTACACCTCCACGAGGCTCGCCCCGGCGCGGATCTTCTCGTACGCGTCGTCGGCCGTGAACACGCCCCCCACGCCCACCAGCGGCATTTGCCCCTGGACCATCTCCGCGACGCGGCGCAGGGCCGCCGTGCTCCGGTCCTTCAGCGGCAGGCCGCTCACGCCGCCCGCGCCCATGGTCGCGGGCCGGGGAAGCTCGCTGCTCGTGTTGGTCGCCACGATGCCGCCCGCGCGCGCGTCGAGGATCGCGCCCACCGCCGCCTCAAGGTCCTTCGGCGCGAGGTCAGGGTCCAGCTTCACGAGCAGCGGCTTGCCCATCGCCAGCGCGCGCGTGGCGAGGGGTTCCAGCAGCGCCCGCAGCCGCGCAGGTTCCTGCAGCGCGCGAAGGCCGGGCGTGTTGGGGCTGCTGACGTTGACCACGACGAAATCCGCCGAGGGGCCGCAGGCTTCGAGGCACGCGAGGTAGTCGGCGAGCGCGTCGTCAAGGTGGGTTTCCCGCTGCTTGCCGATGTTCACCCCGAGCGGGACCGTCGCCCGCGGCTTCGCGCGCGCGAGGCGCTCCGCGACGGCGGCCGCGCCGTCGTTGTTGAAGCCGAGGCGGTTCACCAGCGCAAGGCGGCGCGGGTCGCGGAAGATGCGCGGCCGCGGGTTGCCGTCCTGCGGCAGCGGCGTCACCGTGCCAAGCTCCGCGAAGCCGAAGCCGAGCGCTTGCCACGCCAGCGGGGCGCGACAGCTCTTGTCGAAACCGGCCGCGAGCCCGACCGGCCGCGCGACGTCGAGGCCCCACAAGGTCTGCCGCAACGCGGGGGCATCGACGCGGTAGAGCCGCTCGAGCCCGCCGCGCAGCGGGGCGGAGCCGCCGACGCGCGCGAGCCACGCCATCGCGCGGTCGTGGGCGTCCTCGGGGTCGCCGAGGAACAGCAGGGGTCGCGCGAGGCCGTAGAGCCCCATCGGGCCCCGCCAAGCACCGCAGGCCCAAAGAGGTTGCGCCCTACGCCGCGGCCCAGCGCCCGTCCGCCGCGCGCGCCGCCAGGCCGGCGCCCGCGAGCCGGCGGAGCTGCACGCTCACGGTCGTCTCGGAGAGCCCGAGGCCGCGCGCGAGGTCCGCGGCCCGCACCGGCCCTTGCTCCAACGCTGCGCGCAGCCGGCGCGCGGATCGCGCGCGGAGCACGACCGCCGCGGTCATGCCGCTGGAGGGCAGGGCCCCCGCCAGGAAGTACCGAGGCTGCGCTCCCGGCAGCACCATGACGCTCCCCGCGCGCCGCAGCACGCGGAGATGGTGGAGCGCCGTCTTGTAGTCGAGCCCGAGGGCGCGTGCGAGCGTGCCGGCCGTGCAACCAGGATCGCACGCGAGGTGCGCCGCGAGGCGCTGCCGCGCCGGCGACGCGA
>DASYRW010000255.1:0-6872 GCA_036003985.1 Thermoplasmatota archaeon | reverse complement strand
GAACGCCTCGTTGAACAGGTGGGCCGCCTCGTCCCTGTATTGCAGCGTGCCCGCGAAGGCGTAATCGCCAGGCTGCCCGCCCGCGAAGTTGTAGGTCATGACCCACTGGCTGCCCGCATTGACGGCCCCGATGGTCCACGACTCGATGAGCACCCGCGGCGCGGCGACGACGAAGTTGACGTTGTTGGGGCCTGGGTTCGCGAAGGCGCCGTAGTTGCCGCTGCCCGGCGGCACGCTCGGCAAGGGCGCGAGGCCGACCGCGTCGAAGCGCTCGGTGAAGACCAGGCCCGAGGCGTTCTCGTTGCCCACGTTCGCGAGGGTCACGCCGGCGAACACCACGTCGCCCACGTGCACGACCCCGGGCACGGCGCGCGTCTTCACGAAGCTGACCTTCTTGAGCAGGAAGCTGCCGGTGCGCTCGATGAGGCCGCTCTTCGTGAGGCCGTCCACGGGGTCCACGTACGTGTAGGAGAACCGGGCCGTGACGCTGTAGCGGCCCGCGGCGTGCGTCGCGCCTTCGAAGGCGACCGTCAGGTCGGCCTCGCGCAGGTTGGCCAGGCTGACGCTCTTCGTCGCGTCCGCGACGTCGCACGTCGGCGGGCACAGGCCAGTGTCGGTCTGCGCGATGTGCATCTCGAGGGTCCCGGACACCTCCGCCGAACCGAGGTTGGCCACGTTGAAGCCCACGCTGTTGGTCTGATAGCCCCGCAACGTCGCGAACGGGATGCCGAGGCGGTCCTGGACGTTCAGCGCCGCCGGGCTGGTCATGAGGTCGTCGGCCTGCTTGCCCTTCGCGAGGCCCCAGCCGTCATCATTGTCGGGCCCGGCTGCGCCGAGGTCCTTGGCCGTGTAGCGGAGCAGGATGTCCGCCTCGGCCGCGGGCGCGTCCAAGCCATGGCCGGTCTGGGCCTTGCGGGCCTGCTGGAGGAGCGCGACGAGGCCCGCGACGTGGGGCGTGGCCATGCTCGTGCCGCTGTTGGGCACGTAGGCCGTGTCGCTGCTGATGCCCGCGGCGATGACGTCGACGCCGACGGCCATGACGTCGGGGCAGACCTTGCTCACGCCCTGCCACGCGCAGGGACCGCGGCTGCTGAAGCTTGCGACGACCTCGTTGATGTCCACGGCGCCGACGGTGACGAGGCGATGCACGACCCCGGGGCAGCCGACGCCGCCCGCGCCGCTGTTGCCCGCGGCGAAGACGCTGATCATCCCCGCGTCGGTGAGCGTGTCGGCCAATTCGGCCGTCGCGGTGCCGTCGGCGTCGCAGCCGCCACCCCAGCTGTTGCTCGTGACCTCGGCGCCCAGGTCGAAGGCGGCCTGCAGGCCCTCCTGGGCGTCGGCCCACGGCCCGCCCGTGCCCTGGAAGATGCGCACGCCGAGGATCTGCGCCCGCGGCGCGACGCCCTGGGGCGAGCTGCTGTTGAAGAGGTTGCTGCCGGCGGCGGTGCTGGCCGTGTGGGTGCCGTGGCCCTGGGTGTCGCAAGGGGTGGCGCAGGCCCCAGCCGGCCCGGTGGCGTCGTACCACCCGATGACGCGCGTCGAACCGTCGGAATTGTTGAACATCTCGTGGGTGGGCCTGATGCCGGTGTCGATCATGGCGAGCTTGACGCCCTCGCCGCGGAGGCCGAGCGCCCAGAGGTCGGGTGCCTCGACCTTCGCCACGGTCTGGGACAGGGTCGCGAGGATGCCGGGCTCGCTGGTCTGGATGTGCACCGCGTCGGGCCAGTCGAGGCCGGCGCGGCGGACCATCGCGAGGCCGACGAGCTCCGGCACGCGGTCGCGGACGAGCGCGACGTGCGCGACGTTGACCGCGGCGATCTCGCTGGTGACCTCGCCGCCCAGGCGTTGCGCCTCTGCGCGCACGAGCCCGAAGAACGGAGCGGCCTCGGCGGCCCAGTGCGCGCGCCACGCGGCGCGATCTTGGGGCTGTGCGGCGGGCGCTGGGATCGGCGGGCCCTGCACCATGACCGACAGCGGGCCGGCCGCCTTCGCGTCGTAGGCCGCGAGCAGGGGCTCGTCGGCCTTGCTGCGCCATTCCTGGCCGAGCGGCGCGCTGGCCGCGGGGAACGCTGCCGCAACGACGAGCCCGACCGCGAGCGCTGCGAGGAGCCGCATGGTGCCGACCGGGCGGGCACCTCTGGGTCGCTTCTAATAGCTATGCTGCAAGGGATGGTCGCAAGGGAAGGTCCAGGCAGGCAGTCCCACCTCAGGAACAGTCCGGGCCTGGAACGTTGCTGGCGACGAGACGTCCGCGCGCATCGCGCAGTTCGAGTTGAAGCGGTGGTTGGTTGGATTGGATCGCGTCTCCGGGTGTGAGCAGTCCGTCCGACTCGTGATCCCAGAACCGCAAACTTCGGTCGCCGTGGGTGATCTCCGCGAGTGTTCCCGTCGGCTGGAGCACCGCCTCCGATCCGATCCCGCTGAACCGGTAGGAAACTTCGGTCAGCAGCAGCTCCGCGTCGACGCGCGACTGGAAGGAATACCAAGTTCGCCACGGGGCCGCATCCAAGACACGCCCCGCCGAGACGCGGACGGGTAAGCACGGAACATCCACGCCATTCTTGCAGAGTCTGATGTTCACGTCCTGCGGGACACGCGTTCCGCCGATGTACGATCCAAGGTGGTCGGCCAGCACCAAGCCCCACTGCCGATCGTCGCTCCGTTCGAGGTAGTCGCCAGGATTCAGGACGCCTTCGGGTTGCGCATCGCGGAAGCTGAGGTTGGCATCGGAGTATTCTGGAGCTCCTAGGACGCCGGGGCTCCCCACGAGCGTCCACGTGCGGAGGTTCAAGAACTGGAACCTCAGGTTCGTGGTCTCGTACGCCCCCGTTGCGACGGCCTGGACTTTCCAAATCCCGAAATCCGTCTCGCCGCCAGGGTCGGCGTTGTCCACGCGACCAAACTTCTGGACTGCCACTAGGGGAGGGCACGTCAGGCCCGTCGAGGTGGCGAGCAGCACCGCCTCTCCTGCCGCGACGATGACGATCGCCACGGCGACGGCTTGCCACGCCTCGACCACGACGGGGCTTGGGCTGGCCCCGCCAAAGGAATTGCGGTGAGATCGCGGATGCGCCCGCGCTCAACCCGTCGCGTTCCCGCTCGGCACCGCGAAGATCGTCCCCTGGCTCTGCTTGGCGAAGAAGGGGACGCTGATGAACTGGTCCGCGACCTCGTAGTCGTTCGCCCAGGTCACGATGGCGCGCCCTTCCCGGTCGATGCCGACCTCGAAGAAATCAGCAAGGTTGCGGTTGCCGCGCGTGCCGAGCGGCTGGGGCAGCGTGCACGTCAGGCCCAGCGTGCAGATCTCGCCCTTGTGGAAGGGCTTCTCGCTGACCAGCGCGTAGGTCCACGTCGGGCTCGCACCCGCGGCGTCCTCGCTCGCGGCCATGTACACGAACCAGTCGCCCGTGACGGCGTCGGTGGTCTCGACGGTGTCGTTGACGCCGTACCACACCACCGCGACCTTGCCCGCATCTCCAGCAGCGACCCACGGGAACACTTCCGTGCCGGAGTCCTCAGGGCCGCTGATGGCGCGCGGCTCGCTCCAGTTCATGCCGTGGTCGGTGCTCTGGGTGAGGTAGATGTTGTACGAGCCGTTGTTGAGCATGCTCACGACCGCGTAGAGGTTGCCCGCGTTGTCGGCGGCGAGGACGGGGAACACGTTGTTGACGTCCGCGGCCATCGGCACCTGCATGCCCATCCAGGTCGCGCCCTCGTCGCCGCTGTGGAACACCCACACACCGTTGCCGTCGGCGAGGCCGGCGATGAAGTGGAGGCTCCCGCTCGAGGCGTCGAAGAGGATGTTGCCGTCGATGCCGTAGCAGCCCTCGACCTGCGGCATCAGCACCGCGGCCGTGGGGTTGCAGTCCATCACGAGCACCTGCTGCGGGAAGGTCATGCCCTTGTCCGTGCTCTTGAGCACCCAGAGCTGCTGGTAGAACGTCTGGAACAGCAGGTAGACCGTGCCGCAGTGGCCCTCGCGCGTGTCGGCCGCGATCCAGTTGCGGTCCAGGACAGGAGCGATGCCGGTGATGGGCACGCCCTGCCACGTCGCGCCGCCGTCGTCGCTGTGGCTCACGCCGATGTTGCCGAGCCAGAGGTCGGTGAAGTACACCGTGTTGCACGCGTCCACCGCCAAGTCGGTGTCGGCGCCGCCGATGACGAGGTCGCCGCGCAGCGGGGGCAAGGGCGGCGGCGTGATGGTGAGCAGGTTCCAACTCGCGCCTTGGTCGCTGCTCTTCCAGATGAAGCTCTGCCGGTTCGCCGGGCCCTGGGCGGGGAGCAAGGTGGGGTCGATGACGCTGTTGAACACCGTGCTGACGAAGCCGCTCGGGGCGCTCACGTAGTAGTTGTTGTCGAGGTCCGCGACGATGCTCGGCTCGCCGCCCCTGTGCCCTGGATCGATGCTGACCTCGGGCAAGAAGCCCAGCGCGGGCAGCCGCGGCAAGTTGCCGACGGGCAGCGCCTCGGGGCCCAGGGGGGACGAATTCGTCAGGCAGCCGGCGAGGGCGAGGGTGCACAGCAGCGGCGCGACGACCAGGACGGAACGGGCGGGAGCCATGGCGGAGCCTCCGGTCGGGCGCCAGTCGGTGCGGGGCCTTAAGAACTTTGTTGCCTCCGGGGCGCTCACGACGAGGGTGCGCCGAGGGCGCGTCGCATCGCAACCTTGGAATGTTCCCGCGCCTTGGGGGGGCTGTGCCGGCCCGCTCGCGCGAGGACGCCGCCCACCTGCGACGCGACGTGGCCATGGTCACGCTGGCCATCCTCAGCATCGCCATCCTCGCGGCCGAGGAGTTCGGGCAGGTCCCCGCCGCGTACGACACCACGTTGCTCTACCTGGACCTGGCCATCGTCGGCGTGTTCTGGGTCGAGTACCTCGCGCGCCTGCGCGTCGCGCCGAACAAGCGCGCCTTCGTGCGCGCCAACTGGTACGACCTCCCCGGCATGATCCCCATCCTGCCGGGCATGGAGAGCCTCGGCGGCGCGCGGTTCTTCCGTCTCCTGCGCATCCTGCGCATCCTGCGGCTCGTGGGCGCGCTGCGGCGGTTCGACCGCTTCAACCGCTTCATCGAGCGCTTCACGCGGAAGTCCAAGCTGGGCTACGTCGCCGTGCTCACCCTGGCCATCATCGTGACCTGCGCGACCCTCGCGTGGACCGTCGAGCCCGAGACCTTCCCGACGCTGTTCGACGCGATGTGGTGGGGCGTCGTGACCGCCACGACCGTCGGCTATGGCGACTTCTACCCCCACACGGGCATCGGGCGCATCGTGGGCGTCGTGCTCATGTTCCTCGGGGTGGGCCTCATCGGCGTGTTCTCCGCGACGCTCAGCAGCGTGCTCATCGAGCGCCGCGCCGAAGAGCAGCAGGAGGCGCGCGACGCCGCGTCGAGCGGCGCTGGCATCGCTGGGCAGCTGGAGCGCCTCGCGCACTTGCACGAGCGGGGCGCGCTGAGCCCCGAGGAGTTCGCGGCGGCGAAGCGGAAGCTGCTCTCGCGCTAGCCGTGCACGGCGCCGAGGGCCTCGAGGCTCTCGATGGGGGCGTGGCCGGCGGCCATCAGGTAGATGTCCCCGAACGTGGGATGGACGCCCGTCAGCCGGAGGACGACGTCACCGGGGGCGGCGACCTCCGCCTGCTTCTGGAACCCATCCGGCTGGAAGGTCCAGGACGCGGTCCCACCGGTGTGCTGGACGTCCACGACGCCGAGGGCGCCGAACCCGAAGCCCCAGGCCATCACGGAAGGCGACGCGAACGTGCCGCGGGCCTCGTCCGCCGCGTTGATGCCGCTGAAGCCGGCGTGGGCGCCGACGCCCCCCTTGGCGCTGTCCATGTTGAGTAGGAGGGCTTCGGTGGAGCCTTCCACGGTGGTCAGCACGAAGGGCTCCTCGCACGCCAAGTACCAGCCTGCCGCTTGGTCGCCCGAGATGTCATTCTGCCCCGCTTCCGCGTGCGGGAACACGAGCGTGACGGTGTGCACACCAGGAGCCCACGTCTGGCTGCCCCCGAACGCGCCGGCCCCGACGCGGTCCCCCGCGAAGGCCTGCACCAGCGCGTCGGCCACCATGTCGGTGTCGGCGACGGCCGCGTGGGCGCCAACGATCATGCCGCCGCCCGCGAAGCCGAAGTTCTCGATGGTGTCCCCTTGCATGCCGACCATGCCGAGGGTGACGCCCGTCGTCCTCGTGGCGCCGACCGCGCTGAACTCGCAAGTCGTTTCCTCGGGAAGATCGAAGGCGAAGTGCGCCGTGAACATCGGCGGCAGCGCCTTGGCGCACCACCGCCACGACGTGATCGGCACGCCGAGCGGCGGCGTGTCCGGCGGCGCCGCGAGGTCCTCCGCGGAGACGTTGACGCGCTCCAGGTCGAAGCGCTTGGCGAGCCAACCGAGGGGATCGGGGCACGCGGGCGGAGGCGCGTCCCCGCTCGCGGGCTCGGCGGACGCGGACATCGTCGTGTCGGCTTCCGCCGGCTCGGCAGGCTCCGTGGCGGGCGCCGGGTCGACCGCGGGCAGCGGCTGGGCCGGCGCCGTGCAGCCCGCGACGAGCACTCCGAGCAGCGCCAGGACAGCGATCTTCCCCTCGGCCATGAGCCCCCGACCGTCTTGGAGTGCGCAAATACTTTCCCTGGACTTCGGACCCAACCTCACCGCACGCAGCCCTGGCTCGTGCCGAGGATGCTGCCCTGCCGGCTCACCGTCAGCACGAGGTCCATGTCCACGCGCGCGACCCACGCGTCGTTGACGTTGAGCAGGCTGTCGTTGCGGTCGTCGAGGAAGCGCAGCGTGCGGTTGCCCCCGCTGGCCTTCAGCTCGCCGACGTTGCCCTCGAGCACCTCCACGACGTCGCCGAAGGCCGTGCGGTTCGTGAACCGGTAG
>DASYRW010000254.1:0-6925 GCA_036003985.1 Thermoplasmatota archaeon | reverse complement strand
TGCAGCGGCGGGTGATCGTGCTCCTGGTGCTGGTGCTGGTCCCTGCCACGGCCGTGGGCTACCAATTGGCCCAAGTGGCCGACGCCAAGGGCTGCCCCTCGGTGCTCGTGCCTTCGCAAGGGCCGCTCATCGTGCGCGTCTGGCTCGAGCAGCAGGGCCAAGCTTCGTGGCTCGACGCGCGCGCCCTCGCAACCTACCTCACCGACCGCTTCGGTCGGCCCGTGCACGTCGCCGTCGAGGGCGTCGCCGACGAGACCGGCTTCCGGCTCGCCGCGGCCGCGCGGCCCTTCAGCTCGGACGTGCTGGCGTTCTTCGGGTACCGCGCGAGCTTCCCCAACGTTCCCACGGCCCATGGCATGGTCGATGCCCTCGGCTTCGCCACCCCCGGCAGCGCGTGCGCGTACGTGAGCTTCATCCCGGCCGAGCCGGTTCCATGCGACGTGCGCGGCACCGAGCTGCGCCTGCAGCCGGCCTTCGCGTACCTGGCCCACGAGACCGGCCACCTGCTCGGGCTGGGCCACACGCCGCAGGGCATCATGGGCAAGGGCGTGTTCGGGCTGTGCGAGCGCGACCTCTTCAGCGAGGCGCAGCAGCAGGCGCTGGCGTCGTGGGGCCGCGCTTAGTCGACGGGCCCGTGCACGTGCCCGACGCGCAGGCCGGCGTTGGGGCCGTCGATGGTGCAGCCGCGCGAGCCGTCGGGCGCTGCTCGATCCGGCGTCAGCCGGCGAAACAAGCAACGTTGATCAGCGCCGTGCGCGGTGCGAGGCCATGGTCGAGCTCGACGCGGGCGCCGCCTTCGGCATCGTGGCTCTCGTCGTCGCGTGCGCCTCGCTCGCGTACGCGCGCACGCAGGCCCAGGCGGCGCGCAGGCAAGCCGAAGCCGAGCGCACCCTCGCAGCGCTCGAGATGAACCGCGACATGACGCAGCGGATCTTCGAGACGCGCCGCATGTTCTTCGAGAACGAGGCGCTCGCGCGCGACTACTTCGCGAGCAACCCCGGATTCGAGGCGAGCTTCGAGGCCGCGGGCGGGCTCGAGGCGTGGATCGCGATGCGCAACATCCTCGACGGCTTCCAGCACATCTACGAGATGCGGCGGGCGGGCCTCGTCAACGACTACGTGTGGCGCCTCTGGATGAGCATGTTCCCGGCCCTGGTGCGCACGAAGGCGTGCCGCGCCGTGTTCGAGAATGGCGTCGCGCGGGCCACGTGGGATCCCGCGTTCGTGGCGTTCATGAAGCCCGCCATCGAGGGGCGCGGCTTCGCGGATCCCCTGGCGCCCGCGCCCGGCCCGGTCAGAGGAACAGCAGCTTGATGTAGAACCACCAGCCCGCGAGCTCCTCTTTCGTCTCGCGGTCCGCCAGCATGTCGCTGATGGTGTTCCGCAGGCGTTGCTCCGTCGCGGTTGCTCATCAACCGAGACTACGTCGGGATGTGCTGCTCGAGGATGGGCTGGAAGACTCTCCGCGCGCAATGGTAGCCGCCATCGAGGAAAACGGCTCCAATCAATGCCTCGAAGCAGGTTGCAAGCCGTTTGTTCCGCCCAATTTCGTTGGTCTTCTCTCCCTCCCCGAGAGCCAACCATACATCGAGGTTCATCTTGCTTCCAGCGATGGTGGCGAGGTTCTCGTTGTTGACAAGTGCCTGGCGTTTGGTCGTCAGCTCCCCCTTTGTTGCGGTACGATTCCGCTCGTGAAGCATCTGTGCCACGATGAGACCGAGGACGGCGTCGCCGAGGAACGCGAGCCGCTCGTTGTGCTCCAGTCCCTTGTGAGGCGGTTCGTTCGTAGAGGTCGAATGCCGAAGGGAGGTCTCAAGGAACTCGGGCGTTTGGAACCAATAGCGGAGCTCTGCCTGGGCTGACTCGAGCGGTTTCATGTGGCGCGATACCTCCACCAGCCAATGAGCTTGCGGTTCACAGGAACAGCAGTTTGATGTAGAACCACCAGCCCGCGAGCTCCTCTTTCTTCTCGCGGTCCGCCAGCATGTCGCTGATGGTGTTGCGCACGCGCTCCTTGGTGGCAGCGCGCTTGATCAGGTAGTTGAGCAGCCACGTGTGCCGGCCCATCTGCTGCAGCTTGTAGCTCGTGTCGAGCTCATGGCCCAGCGCGTCCCACACGCGCTGGTCGTAGGCCTTGAAGAAGCCCGCGCTGAAGGTGCCGGCCTTGAACGCCTCGGTGATGGTCTGCGCGGCGTACTTGCCGCTGACCATGGCGTTGCCGATGCCTTCGCCGCTGAAGGGGTCGATGAGCCCGCCCGCGTCGCCCACCAGGACGAAACCGTTCCCGCTCAGGATGCGGCGCTCGCTGCCGCAGGGCAGCAGCCAGCCCGCGTACGTGCCGGGCACTTCGGTCGCCCCCTCGAAGCGCGCCTTGAACATGGGGTGGCTCCTCATGAGCTCCCAGCTCGTGGCCTTCATGTTGGGCTTCTTGCCGTCCTTGCCGGGCTTGCGCAGGTCGGTCTCGATCATGCCGGCGCCGACGTTGCACATGCCGTTGTCCACGGGGAAGATCCAGAAGTAGCCGGGCAGGAGGCCCTCGACGAAGTGGATCTCGATGTTGTCGGTGAGGCCCTTCACGTCCTTGAAGTATACGCGGAAGGCGCCGATCCAGTGGTCGTGCGCCTTGTTCTCGAAATCATAGGAGTGGGTCTTCTCGGCGACCTTGCTCAGCGCGCCATCGGCGCCGACGACGACCTTCGCGCGGAACGCGCGCGCCTCGCCGCTCTTGGTGGTGCCTTCGATGCCCACGACCTGCGGGCCTTCCCACAGCAAGTCCGAGACCTTGAACTCCTCGAGGGTGGTGACGTGCTCCTGCTTCTGCGCGTAGCTCCACAGAAGGTTGTCGTAGATCTCGCGCCGCACCACGTACCCAGGCTGGATGTAGCGGTGCTCGCGCTGGTCCTTCATCTTGCTCTCGTCGATCTTCTTCGGGAAGGGGATCGTGACCGCATAGCCATTGGGCGCGCTGAAGATGACGCCGTCGGCCTTGCCGTGGGGCTCGCGCTCGACCCATTGGTCCAGGCCCAGCTCGCGAAGCACGCTGATGCTCTTGCCCGAGATGGCGTCGCCGCAGATCTTGTCGCGGGGCCACTTGGCCTTGTCCACGAGCAGCGTCTTGAAGCCAGCCCTGCTGAGGTAGCTGGCCGTGGTGGCGCCGCCGGGGCCGCCGCCGACGACGATGACGTCGTAGGTATCCGCCGCGGCCTTCGGGGAATTGGACTCCATCGCGGTCGAGGTCTTGGCGGCCATCCCGAGCCTCCGGTGGGCGGGGAAGCCACCGTCCCCATAAAAGCGTTCCGTCGGATGCGGACCCCTTCATAGGGCCGATGCACCGGAGGGTTCATCGCGCGGGCTTGCGGGCGGGCGTGCGCGCGTCCAGCGCCGCGGCCTGCTTCTCCGGCAAGCGCCGGCACGGGCCCCGGGAGGCATCCATGCGAGGACATCTTTTCCGGCGAAGCCGAGCCCTCTACGGAGTCCCGGGCCGCAGCACCGTCGCCACGAAGACATCCGCGATCTGGTGGCGCGTGTCGGTCCAGACCACGTGCGCGCCGCCGGCGAAGGAGTCGCTGTCGCGGTAGTCGCCGAGGAACACAGCCCCATTCTGGTGGTGGCTGTACTGCTCGTCGAAGCTGGCGTCGGTGACGCGCAGGCTCGGCGCGAAGGTGGCGCCGCCGTCCACGCTGTACGTGTACGCCAGGTCGATGAGGTGGTGGGCGGGGTCGTAGCGGCGGTCGAGCCAGCTGAGGTCGAGGGTGCCATCGGGGCCGACGCTCATGGCCGGCAGGAACTGGTCCGCATGGAGCGCGGGTTCGTCGTCGTGCACGCGCGCGGGTGGGCTCCACGTCTGGCCGTCATCGCGGCTGAAGCTCAGCAGCACGTCCGCGTCGTCGCCGCTGTGGTCCATCCACAGGACATAGACCGAGCCACCGAAGGTGCCGTTGGTGCGGTCCACGGTCAGCACGGGCAGCGTGAAGGTGCGGAACCGGCTCCCGTTCAGGCCGGGCCAGCCGTACTCGGCGTTGGGCGGCGGGTTCGCGTAGGGCGCGACGGCGACGGGATCCTCCCACGCCAACCCATCCTGGGAGCGCGAGACCAGCACGCTGCGGCCATCGATGAAGGCGGCCCACGCCACGTTGTCAGGACCGTAGTCCACCCATGGCAGCCCGCCGGCCCAGCCGTTGTTCATGTCGGTGACCTCGCTCCAGCTCGCGCCCTTGTCGCTGCTGACGCTGCACACCATGGCGTTGTGCGGGATGCGCTGGTCCGGGATGGGGACGAGGCCCGCGTCCGCATCGCTGCTGCGGTCCCAGCAGAGCAGCACGTTGCCGTTCGGCGCGGTGGTGAGCCACATCTTGTCGTGCTCCAGCCGTGGGCCGATGGCGACGCGGCGCATCCGCTCCACGGGCCACGTCATGCCATCGTCGTCGCTCACGAGCACGAACATCGAGCTGCAGGTCCAGAACCAGTCGTTGAGCCCGCCGCCGCCGCCGGTCGCGGGCGAGCCGGGGATGCCCACGCCCGAGCCTGGCACGATCTCGCGGCCGGTCTTGCTGCCCGAGAGCGGGTCGCATTGGTACGGCATGACGGCCCAGTAGGCGGTGCCGTCCGGCCCGAACGCCACCACGGGATCGGTCGCGCACCAGAAGTTGCTCACGGGCGTGAAGGGCTCGCTCGGGTCCTGCAGGCGCTTCCACGGCGAGCCGGGCACGTTCTGGTTCTTCCACGTTCGGCCGCCGTCGAGGGTGGTGTACAGACCATCCCACACGCACTCGCCCGCATACTCCGGCGTGTAGTCCTTGCCGGTCGCGATGATGTTCTGCGGGTCGAGGGGGTTCACGGCGATGCTCAGCTCGTTGGCCTGACGCGTCTCGGGGTCGAGGGTCGCCTCGAAGTTGCACAGGCTCGTGCTGTTGTCATCGTAGCACACCAGGCGCGCGGCGCCCGCGGCGCTTCCTGATGGAGAGCCGGGCGCGGTCGGGCCGAGGCAGCCCGCGATCGCGAGGCTCAGGAGCACGAGGCAGAGCGAGGCCGGCCGGAGCATGGGTTCAGGGCCATGACCGGGTGGGAGCGGAAAAAGGTTGCTGGAGCGGCGCCGCACCCGCAGCGCCGCTCCCTCGAATTCAAGCGGTGGCCGTTGGCACCGGCAGGACGGGCACGGTCTCCGTCAGCTGCACGGCGGCGTTGCGCGTGAATGCCAGCAGCGCCGCGTCGGGGCCCCAGGCGATCCCGTAGTAGTGGTCGCCCAGCGCCTCGGCGAGCCGGATCGGCGGCGGGTCGAGCGTGCTCCAGGCCGCCAGCGGGGTCTCCTGCGAAACGGCGCCGTCGCGGTCGATCACGACGTGCCGGATCTCGTACTCGAACAGCAGCAGGTCGCCCACCACGGGCGGCTCGCCCATGGGCCGCTCGAGCACGGCGAGGATGTGCAGGCCGCCCCACGGGTCGGCCTCGGCCCAGTACGCCTGCACCATGTCCCAGGCTCCGTCGGTGAGCCCGCGCAGGCTGGACGGCGCGCTCCACGTGCGCCCGCCGTCGTTGCTCCAGAGCAATTGCGTGTCGCCCGTGAAGTCGTCGTAGCGGAGCACGAGCTTGCCGTCGGCCAGCTTGTTCAGCACGGGCCAGTAGCCCTGCTCGACCAGCTGGCTGCGCATCGTGCTGTCGCCCGTCGCGGGGTCGAGCACGAAGACCTGCACGCGCGCCTCCTGCTGCTCGGTGGTGTTGGAGCAGGTGAACAGCGGCTGGCCCGCGTGCATGACGACGGGCCCGTCCGTGTGGCACAGGGGCAGCTGCGCGGCGTCGGGGTGCTCCCACGTCGCGCCGTCGTCGGTGCTCCACGCGACCTCGGTGGTCCAGTTCGTCAGCATGCCGGCGGTGTTCTGCCACACCACGAACAGCGCGCCCGTCGCGGGGTCGCGCGTGATCCAGTTGCGGTCCTGCGGGCCGTTGTCGTCCAGGAAGAGCGGGTCGGTCCACGTCGCGCCGAGGTCGTCGCTGCGCACGTAGAAGGTGCGGAAGCCGCCGTCGGTCGCGCCCACCACGGGCAGGTTGTCCGTGATGGGCAAGGGCGCGGCGATGCCGGTCACGTGCAGCCGTCCCTGGGGATCGAACACGAGCGCGGGGTCGCCAGCGCACGGCGTCGTGAGCACGGGGAGCGGGCTCAGGTCGTAGGGCGGCGGCGGGGCGAAGGTCTCGTCCCAGCTCTTGCCGCCGTCCTTGGTCACGTAGATGGCGAGCTTGCAGACCTCGAGGCCCTTCTCGGGCGCGTTCTGCACGCGCTCGATCAGCGAGGGCCCGTAGTTGACCCCCACGGCCATGATGGCGGGGTCCGTGGGGTGCACGGCCACGTAGGGCTCCTGCAGCGTCGCGTCGTCGCGCGTCAGCTCGGTGATGCAGGCGGTCGAGCGGCTGTCCTCTTGCCCCGGGCAGCGGTACTCGAACCGCGGCAGTTGCGCCGGCAGCGCGGGGATCGGCAGGCCCTCCGGGGTCACCGCGGACTGCCCGAGGCAGCCCGCGAGCAGCGGGGCCGTGACGACCAATGCTAGGATCGCGGTGCGTGCGTGCATCGTCTCACCGCCAGCACGACGCGGGGAAGGTCACTTGAAGTTTCACGCAAGAGGCTTGCTCGCGTGTGAGGATGCAGCGGGCACCGCGGGGCTCGTCCCATCACGCGATCGTCGTGCCCGGCCTCTGCACGCACGCCGTCATGACGTCGGCCTTCTCGGCGCGCGTGTCCACCCACACCGGCCACGCGCAGGCGTCGGAGGAGTCGATGTCGATGTAGTCGCCGATGAACACCATGCCGTTCTGGTGGTGGCTGTACTGCGGGTCGCTGCTCTGCTCGGTGACGCGGAAGTTCGGCGCCCAGCTTTGGCCGCCGTCGCGGCTGTAGGTGTGGTACACGTCGAGCAGCGTCGCGCCCTCGGGGTCG
>DASYRW010000253.1:0-7595 GCA_036003985.1 Thermoplasmatota archaeon | reverse complement strand
TCGGGCTGCTCGAGCGCCGCGCGGGCGTGCGCGAGTCGGGGCCCGTCACCGAGTACATGCTGAACACCCAGGCGCTCTTCCTCATCCACGACGAGGTGGGCAAGCTCGGCACGCTCCGGCCGCGCGAGCCGACGCGCGTGATGTCGCGCACCCAGGTCGAGGTGGAGCCGGAGGAGAGCGTGCCGGCCCGCGGGCCGTGCCTGATCGTCGCGCGCGGTCTCACGCCCGGCCAGCGGTTCCCGCTCGAGCGCGGGCCCGAGCCGCGGTGGGTGATCGGGCGCGAGCCCGGCTGCCAAGTCGCGATGCAGCACGACCCGTATGCGTCGAACCGCCACGCGGAGGTGCGCTGGTCCGAGGGTGGCTTCAGCCTCGCGGACCTCGGCTCGACGAACGGCACGCAGCTCAACTGGGGGCCCTTGCCGCGGGGCGGCGAGGCGCCGCTGCGGCACGGCGACGTGGTCGGCGTGGGCCGCTCGCTGCTCCTCTTCTGGGGCACCCCCGGCAGGTGAGCCATGCGCTTCGTCCCCGCGCACCTCCTTTCCCCGGGCGAGCGCGCCCGCGCCGTGAGCGTGGACGGCGCCGCGGACGCGGCCGTGCAGCTGGGCCATTGGCCCGGCGCCGCGACGCCCGAGCGCTTCCGCGCGGACCTGGGGGTGGAGGCCGCGCTTCGGTTCGCCGCGAGCGAACGCGGCGCGCTCGAGATCGCGACCAACGACCACCACGACGCCGACGGCGTGCTGAGCCTCCTCGCGGTGCTGCGGCCCGACGAGGCGCGCTCGGACGCCGAGCGCTACGTGGCCGCGGCAGCCTTCAGCGACTTCGGCCAGGGGCACGACGAGGACGCCCTCAAACTGGCCGCGACCCTCGACGGCCTGCTGCGCAGCCCGCTGAGCCCCCTCGCCGCGAAGCTCGAGGGCCTGCCCGTGCCCGACGCGGCCGCGCTCGCGACGGAGCACGCGCTGGCGATCCTGCCCGGGCTCGCGGACGACCTCGAGCCGCACTGGGCGCTGTGGAGCGACGAGCTCGAGCGCTTCCAGGCCAGCCGCGACGCGCTCGCGAGCGGCGCGCTGGCGGTCACGGACCTGCCGCCGGCGCGGCTGACCGTCGCAGAATGGACGCGGGAGCCCCACGCGGCAGTGGTCGACCGCGCGGCGCAGGGCGACCTGGTGCTCGTCGCCGTCGAGGGCGAGCGCGGCTACCGCTACGGCGCGGCGTGGCGCGGGTGGGCTTGGGCGCCGACCACCAGCCGGTCCCGGCCACGCATCGCGACCTTGTCCCTGGAGAAGTTCGCGCTCACGCTCAACAGCCTCGAGGGGCAGCGCGCGGGACGGTGGGTGGCCGAGGGCCTTGGCAGGGAGCGCACGGGGGCGCTCGCCTTCGCTGCGCAGGATGGGACGCTGCTCGAGAGCACGCTGCGGCCGGACGAGGTGGCGGAGAAGCTGGCGTGGTTCCTGGTCGAGCGCCGCGCCGCGACCCGCTGATCAGGGCAGCTCGCCGCTCAGCTGCAGCGCGCTGAACAGCAGGAACGCCTCGGCGTGCTTCAGCGCCGGGTGGTTGGCCCAGCCCGGATGCTTGGCGCTGATGATCCGCACGAAGGCCGCCGGCTTGTGGTCGAGGCCGCCGACGTCGAAGGTGGCGGGGACGTTGTACGTCACGGGGAACGTCCCGACCGTGTCCCACGCAACGCCGTCGAGGCTCGTCTGCACGAGGGCCGAGCCGTCCAGGATGCCCTGCACGGTCTGGCCGCAGCACGTGCCGGGGTCGTCGGGGCGGAAGTAGTGCAGGATCGCCGCGCCCTTGATGCGGTCCAGCTGCGCGTTGTCGAGGTAGTAGGTGTGCGTCCAGCTCGGCGCGTCCCAGCGGTCGAGGCCGCCGAAGTGGCACGGGTGGCCAGGGTAGATGTCCTCGAGGATGTCGGTCGCGCACGTGCGGAGGTCGTCGACCTGCGGTTGGGTCGGCAGCGGGTCCGCTGGGCCCACGATGTCCACGTCGAGCGTGATCTGGCTGAAGTCGAGGTAGCCGCTGAGGCCTTGGGCAGCGCTGAGGGGCTCGCGGATGCGGAGGAAGCGGAACTCCTGGCCGTCGCCGAGGAATGCGAAGTGCAGCAGTTGGCGCTCGTTGAGGCCGCCGGGGATGCCGAGGAAGTGGTACTCGGCGACGCCCACGGTCTGCCAGCCCTTGCCGTCGCGGCTGATCTCGATGACGATGGGCGTGTAGACGTGCAGCGTGCCGGTCGTGATGGCGCCGACCTCGATGGGCGGCGAGAACTGCTGCTCCACCGCGAAGACCTCGCCCTCGCCGCGGCGCAGCGCGTAGATCGTGTCCACGCCCGGGAAGTACTGGTGCGCGCCCATGTGCGCCCAGCAGCCGTCGCCGTTGGGGCCCGGGTTGTCGATGTAGGTCGCTTCCATGCTCGGGACCGCAGCGGTGCCCTTGTCGTTGTCGCAGAAGAGCCAGATCTGCAGGTCGGCGCCCTTCGCCGCGGGGAGCACCCCCGCGCCTGCCACGACCGCCAGCACGAGCACCGCCAGCCGCGCCCTCACCCGAGCAGCCTCCGAGGCCCGCAGCGCAACACCGTGGCTTAAGGTGTCTTGGGAGGGCGTCGTCGCGACGGGGCGACTAAGACTCCGTCGCGAGGCTGCCCTTCCGCCGCGCCTGGGCTTCGGCGAGCTTCCTGAGGGTTCCGAGGGTGTCCGCGTCCTCGGCGAGCTTGTCCTCGCGGACCGCCTTCACGCGCGCGAAGCGCAGCGCGAAGCCGCTGTCGTAGTGAGGGCTGCGCTGGATCTCGTCGTACGCGACCTCGATCACGAGCTCAGGCCTGACGCGCACGCCCCAGTCCTCCTCGTCCACGGCAAGCGCCTGCAGCCGCTGGGTCAGCAGGTCGAGCATCGCGTCGGTCAAGCCTTTGAAGGTCTTGCCGACCATCGCCCACCCGGGCACGCGGGACGTCGGCCGCGCCCGCGCCGTGGGCGGCTCGACCAGCAGGGCTTCCTCGCCTTCCGGCACACGCACGCCGAGGTGCAAGTTGCTCAGCCAGCCCTCGCGGCGGCCGCTGCCCCGCTCCGCCGCGAGCACGACGCAGTCGAGGGTGTGCGCGCGCTTGATCTTCAGCCAGAAGCTGCCGCGGCGGCCCGGCACGTAGGCGCTCGCGAGGTCCTTGGCCATGAGGCCCTCGTGGCCGCGCGCCAGCGCGTCCTCGAGGAACGCTTCTGCCCGGGATGGATCGCGCGTGACGAGGCGCGGCGCCAGCAGCGCCGGGGGCGCGATGCGGACGAGCTCCGCCCAGCGCGCGCGCAGCGGCTCGTCGAGCAGCGTGCGGCCGTCGGCGTGGAGGCAGTCGAACACGTGCGTTGTGAGCGGGATGCGCGCGCGCTCCTCGTCGAGCGCGCGGATGCGGCGGAAGCGGCGCATCAGGTCCTGGAAGGGCAGGGGCTTGGCTTGCGCATCGTAGGCGACGACCTCACCCTCGACGACGGCGTCCTCGGCGCGGAGCCCGCGGCCCGCCTCGACCACCTCGGGCACGCTGGCCGTCACGTCGGTGAGCCGGCGGGAGAACACGCGCACGTCTTCGCCGCGCTTGTGGATCGCGATGCGCGCGCCGTCGAACTTGTGCTCCCACGCAACCTCGCCAGCCAGCTGGGAGAGCGCGTCCGGCACGTCCTCGGCGAGGTCCGCGAGCATGGGACGCAGCGGATGGAAGAGCCGCAACCTCACGGAGGCGAGCGCCTCCGGGCCGCCTTCCAGGCCAAGGAGGGCGACGTCGCCGAGGTCGCCGCGCAGCAGGTGCGCGCGCCGCACCGCCTCGGGCCGCGCGCCGCTCGCTTGGGCCAGCGCCTCGAGCACGACGCCGTCGCTCGCGCCGGTGCGCATCTCTCCGCCGAGCAGCGCCAGCAGCCACCCACGCTCTTCCGGGCTGCAGCGGCCGAGCAGCGCGCGGAGCCGCTGCTCCTTGCGCTGCCGGGACGCGGGGCCCTCGAGGTCGGCGATGTCATCGAGGGCGCGCTCCACCTCCGCGAGGGTGAGCGGCGCAGGTTCGAGGAGGTTGCGCTGGGTCCCCGGCTGCATCGCGGCGTGGACCGCCACCCATCCCATGTCCAGCGCGCGCGGGTCGTGCTCGGCCAGCGCCTTGCCCGCGAGGAACCGCGCGCCCGCCGCGCGCTCGTCGGAGTCGAGGCCGCGCAGGAACGCGGCGGCGAGCTTCACCTTCTCGAGCTTGCTCGGGGTGGCGCGCAGGGCCTCGCAGCACGCCGCGAAGGCGGCGAAGGGCGTGGGGGCCAACGGGGTTGCATGACCCTCCAACGCTTGATCTTGCCTCGTCCCTCCAGCATCCAGGCTCCGGAGAGAAAGCTCATGGCCGAGCGCGCCCTCGCCCGGCCATGCGCGCCCTGGCCTTGCTCGGCATCGTGGTCACGCTCGCAGGCTGCGTGGCCCCGGGCGTGAGCCCCACCACCACGCCGCCGCTGCCCTCCGCCGCGGACCTGCCGCGGCCCGAGCTGCTGCCCTTGAGCTTCGACGCGCCCGTGCTGCTCGAGCCCATCGGCGGCACGGAGCCCAACGTCCGCGCCGATGCGCAGGACCGGATCTTCGTGACGACCACCGGCACGAACCTGTGGCGGAGCCTCGATGGCGGTGCAAGCTTCGAGGCGATGGGCGAGGCGATCTGCAACGCGGCCCCGCCGGCCTCGCTGCTGCCCGGGTGCCCCACGGGCGCCGACCGCGACAGTGGCCTCGAGGGAGGCGGCGACGGCGCGCTGGTCCTCGATGGCCAAGGCCGCCTGCACTGGGCGGGGCTCTTCGGCCCGAACGCGAGCGTGCCGTACCAGTTCAGCGACGACCAGGGCGCGACGTGGAGCGACGCCTTCGACCTCGCGGACGGGAACAGCACCGACCGCGAGTGGCTCGCCGTCGCGCCCAACGGCACGACGATCTACGCGCTCTGGCGCGACAGCGGCGCGCCGCAGCAGGGCGGCGGCTTGCTCGCGCCGGCGACACCGACGCCCGTGGGCCTGCGCTTCCGCGCGAGCCACGACCGCGGCCTCACCTGGGGCCCGATCGTCGCGGTGGAGGACGAGGACCCGGTGGACGGTCCGCTCGCGGTGGACCCGGTGAGCGGCGCGCTGTACGTCGCGGTGAGCTACTTCGACGGGCGGCCGGTCACGGTCCTGCGGAGCTTCGACGCGGGCGCGACATGGGACGCCGTGCCGCTGCCCGCCGCGACGGGCCAGCCGGCCTTCGGTGGCATCATGCATTTCATCTTCCCGCTGGTCGCGGTCGATGCCGCAGGGACGGTGTACGCGGCGTGGTCCGAGGACCCCGAGGCGGCGCCTCAGCTCTGGACGCTGGGCGGCAAGTCGGTGATGACGCCGAAGGTGTTCCTGTCGGTGAGCAAGGACCGCGGCGCCACGTGGAGCGCGGCCATGCGCATGAGCCCGCCCGACCGCGCCGCGGTGCTGCCAGCCCTGGTCGCGGGCGCGCCGGGCCGCGTCGCGCTGGGATGGTACGAGGCCGCCACGCCCCTGCCGAGCGACGTGCTCCCCAACGAGTGGTTCGTGCGCCTCGCGACGACCGTCACCGCCGACCAGGCCGAGCCCGCGTGGGAGATCGCCTCCACGACCAGCGAGCCGATCCACTTCGGCAGCATCTGCACGCAGGGCACGGGCTGCACCGTCGGCGACCGCACCCGGGGCGACTTCTTCGAGATCGCCCTGCGGCCGAACGGCCTGCCGATCGTGGGCTACGTGCAGGACTCCATCCCGCCCAACGAGAGCCAACGCCGCACCCAGGTCGTGGTCGCGCGCGTCGCCGAGGGGACACCGCTGCTGGCGGTCGCGGGCTAGCCAGAGCGCGCACCCTTCGCAGCCAATCTTCTTCCCCTTGCGAGGGCTGCGGCGCATAGGGAGCCATGATGAGCAACGCCATCGTAATCGCGGCGATCATGTTCCTCCCGGGCGCGCTGGCGACGGGCCCGGACGTGCCAGGGACCTTGGCGGAGGTGATCGGAGTCGCGGGCGACACGCCCGGCCCCGGTGCGTGCGCGGCATTGGCGACGGGTCCGGTCCGCTGCCCGGTCTGGGTGAGCGACGAGCCGCCGGCGACGGACCACAACTTCGTCACTGCCGTCAGCTCCGATGGGTCGCGGGCCCTCGCGGGCCGCGCGTCGTGGAGCATGGCCACCGGGCACGTCACCTTCCTGCGGCTCTTCGACACGAGCAGCGGTGCCCTCGTGTGGGCCCAGACCTTCGCGCTCGGCGAGACGTGGCCTGCGGCAGCCACCTTCAGCCCCGACGGATCGAGCTTGTACGTGGCGGCGCGCGCGGCGTGGAACGTCGTCGAGAACCACACCGTGTGGACGCAGTCCGCGCGGGTCCTGCGGGCCTACGATGTGGCCTCGGGCGCACTTCGATGGAGCGTTGTCGACGTCCGCGACTGCGGGGTTTGGGTCAGCGGCGCCCTGCCGCTCGCGATGGCAGGAACGGCGGATGGCCGCCACCTCGTCCTCGCAGGCGGGGATGGGAGCAGCTACGAGAGCTGCCGTTTCGCCGTCGTGAGCTACGACGCGGCCTCCGGAGCGGAGGAGTGGCGCTATGCCGGGGACCCAGGGACGGCGACCGCGCTGGCGCAGGAGCCCCGCGGCTTGCAGGTGTACGCCTCGGGAATCGCCGGGGCCTTCGAGATCGGGCCGTCCTATGATTTTTCCACGGTGGCATTGAGCGTGGCTGACGGGAGCGTGCGTTGGTCGGACCGGTTCGACGCCGGGGGCACGGACGTGGCTCGGGGCATGGCCGTCGCGCCGGACGACCAGGGGCTGTTCGTGACGGGCACGACATCGAGTCCTGTGGGCGATCTCGGCGCCTCGGTCTTCTACGACGCCCAGGCCGGGTCGCGCCGGTGGTCGGCTCTGTGGGCCGACGCATTGGCCTCTGCGGCCTTCGGTGCCGGAGGCGAGCGCGCCTTCGCTGGCGGAGACGGATCGATCGTCCTGTATGACGCAAGCACGGGGCTTCCCGTTTCCGCGCTGAGCTTGGTCGCCGGCGGGGGCGGAAGTGGCGGGCTCTTGCCGGCGCCCGACGGCCGCGTGCTGGCGAACGGCCAGTCGTCGGGAGCGAGCGGCTTGACGGCACTCGACGGTCTGACCGGGGCGGTCCTGTGGTCGTCGAAGGACCACCGCTTCTTCTCGGTGCAGAGTTTCGCGGTTTCCGCGAGGGGAGGCGCTGTCGTTGCGAGCGGTTTCGACCGCATCCCCTCGGTGGGTGCTTCCTTGCCGATGGGCGCCAGCGTGCAGCTCGTCCGCGGCTCGCGGCAGGTGGAGACCGCCGCGTACCTGGATTGACATAGCTATAGGTACACGAACTGCACCGCAGTGGGCAAGTCGCGCAGCGTCTCCGGGCCCAGCGCGCGCCCGAACCAGCGCCGCCCCTGCGCGTCGGGCCCCCCCCAACGCATGGCCGAGCGCGTCGAGTGCCTCGCCGGCGGCGCGGTCCAGCACGTACAGTGCGTCGCCGACCTCGCTGTCCACGTACACCTGCATGGGCAGCCGCAGCCCGAACCGCAGCTCCGTCGGCACGCGTGCCGCGAGGCGCTCGAGCTCGGCCGCG
>DASYRW010000252.1:0-8938 GCA_036003985.1 Thermoplasmatota archaeon | reverse complement strand
GCCCTGGACGACATGTTGGGGGGCGGGCTGCTGCAGGGTTCGAGCACGCTCGTCCTGGGCCCCGCGGGGTCGGGGAAAACCTCGCTGGGGCTCGCGGTCGCCTTCGAGGCCGTGCGGCGGGGCGAACCCGCCACGCTGGTGACCTTCAGCGAGGACCCCAACCAGATCGTCGCCGTGGCCAGGAAGTTGGGCCTCGACGCCCCGCGCGCCGTCGCGCAGGGCAAGCTGCGGCACCTGTACGTGAGCCCCATCGAGCTCGACATCGACGAGCACATCCTCCGCATCGTCGCCAGCGTCGAGGAGTCCGGCTCGCGGTGCGTGGTCATCGACAGCCTCTCCGATTTCGAGAGCGCGGCGTTCGACGAGGCGCGGTTCCGGAACTATTTGTTCACGCTCGTCCAGTACTTCAAGGACCGCGGCATCACCGCCTTCATGACCTACGAGGGCGGGTCGAACGGCGAACTCTTGAGATCGTCGACCGGGGTCAGCCGCTTCGCGGACAACGTCGTGCGGCTGCGGTTCGCCGACGAGAACGGCGGCTTCGGCCACCGCCTGCAGGTCTTGAAGACCCGCGGCAGCGCGCACAGCTACGACGTCCGCGAGTTCCGCATCACCCACGAGGGCGTGCAGCTGTCCCCCCCCCGCGGCAAGCCCGCGGCTGAGCGCCCGCCTCAGCGCTGACGCTTCCCGTCGCCGGGCGCGCCCCCGTCGAACGCGAGCAGGGCGCGGCTGTCGGTCAGCACGCCCACGTCGATGGCCTGCAGGAGCCGCGACGCGCCGCGGGTCGAGAACTTGACGCCCTCGAGCACCAGCAGCAGGCGACCATCGACCTCGACGACGAAGGAGCCTTCCGCGGCCCTCGGGAGCGGCACGCGGTGGACCTTCACCTTGGGGTCCTTGACGAGGCTGGCGATGTACGCCTCGGCGGCCGGGGGGCCGCGCACCTCGACGACCGACGTGGCGATGGAGACGACGTGGCGCAGCCACGCCTCGGCCTCGGCGGTGCGGTGGCTGAAGCTCCAGAGGGCGGTCTGTTCCTGGCCCTCGGGCCGACGCTCCGCGGCCATCTCCCATGCGGCGTCGTAGACCCGGCGGCGCCATCGGACGAGCCCCGGCTCGCTGGTCGCGATGATGGTCTCGAGCTGGCCGCTGGCCGGGTCCATGCTCGCGGCGAGGCTGGTGCTGCTCGCGATGAGCATCGCCACGTCGCCCAGCCAGGGCGGAACGAGGCGCGTCTCTCCCAGGCTGGAGGCTGCCTCGACGATCGCCTTGGACCGCGCGTCGCGCGGGAAGGGCAGCAGGAGGCGCGTGCGGTGCTTCGCCAGCAGGGCCTTCAGGCGTTCGTCCCCCGCGACCGCCAGGAACGGCCAGCCCAGGGCGATGTCCACGGGCTCGCCATCGTTCCCCAAGCCCGCGATGCAGGCCGCGGCGAAGCCGGCGAATCCCTCGCTCCGGTCATCCTCGTGGCTCAGCACCTCGGTGGTGCCGCCCTCGCGCCCGTCGGAGAGCTCCTTCTGCCGGCGCGCGAGCGTGCTCGCGTCCCTCCACGACGACGTGAACCGCCCCTCCTCCGCCGCGACGAGGCTCGGCTCCGAGGACCAGAGCGCAGTGGTGGGGGCTTCGCCGGCTTGGGTGTGGATGAGGATGAGGCTGTGGGTCCGATCCACGGTCACCGAGGTGACGGGAATCGGAGCCTTCGCGTGCCGGAAGGCCACCCCGCGTTCGGCGAGCCGCTGGACGCGCGGCATGTCCTCCGGCGCGAGCCGGTGCACGACGCGGACCGCCGCGGCCGGGGGCTTCTCCTCCATCAGGAGCCCCAGGAGGCCCAAGGAGCCGTCGGCGAGGAGCACTTGGATGCGTTCCGTCGCGGCACGGACCATCATCCGCACGTGGGCGGTCACGCGGGCCTCGCCCTGCAACACGGCCAGGCCGCCCTCGTGGGGCTCGGTGCGCGGCACCATCTGCGACAGCAGCGCCTCGACCTCGCGGTGCTTCTGCTCCAGCGCCTCGGCTTCGCGGAGGAGCTGGCTCTTGCGCTGCTCCACGAGCCGGGCCAGGGGCATCGCGCGGAACCTCCGGGGCGTGCCCGACTCCGGCTCGATGAGGCCCTTGTCGATGAGGGCCTGGCAGACCTCGTACACCTTGGAGCGCGGGACCTGCGCCCTCTCGGCCAGCTGAGCGCCGCTCAACGGCCCGAGCTCAAGCGCCTTCAGGTAGATCCGGGCTTGGTACCCGCTCAAGCCGAGGCTTTGCAGGCGCTGCTCGACGTCCGTGCGCGGCAAGCAAGGCCGAATCGCCGGGCCGGCACATCAACTCTTGGAGCACCGCGAGACCGTCGGCCTCGACCGGCACGACGGACTCCGCCGGCCGCTGTGCGACAAGCCTGGGCGGTGCGGGTGTCTGTCCCCCCGCGTGGGTGGCGCTCCTTCATCGGGGGGGATGCGAGTGGGATACCACAGAACAGGGGCCCCCGACGGATGACGACGATGGACGACACCGGAGCGCCGCCCCCCCTCGCCCCCGACGGGGTCCTCCAGGAGCTCGTGGAGCGCGAGGCATCCCTGCGGATGGACCTGCCCGCTTCGATGGCGGGCTTCTCCGCCCCGCCTTGCCATGTCCACCTGAAGTTCGTCGAGATCGACGAAGGCACCGGCCTCCTCGCGCTCACCGAGGCCGGCAAGAGCGCGGCCATCGCCCGCTGGCTGGAGGAATACGGTCCCACCGCGGTCCGCATCGCGCCCGGGGTGGCACCCAAGCTCCTCGAAGCCGATTTCCGCGAGTTGCCCGAGGCGTGGCGGCAGCTCCTGTCGGCGCTCCACATCCGCCACCTCGAACTCAGCCCCGACGGGACCGCCTCGATCTTCATCCGAGGACCCATCGCAGAGATCGGGCGATTCATCCAGGCGATCCAATCGGGGCAACCGGTGGTCCGTTTCCGCAAGACCCAACCCGCGACCGAGCAGGTGAAGCTCACGCGCCGGCAGCTCGAGGCGCTCTCGAAAGCCGTCGCCCTGGGCTATTTCGAGATCCCGCACAAGGTGAACCTGCGGGCCCTCGCCAAGAACATGGGGCTCAGCCACGGTGCCGTCTCGGAGCTGCTGCGCCGGGCCGAGGCCCTCATCCTCACCAGCTACATCGATTCGCTCACCGAGGCCAAGTGGCACGAACCCGGGAAGGTGCTCGACCCGGACCCCGACACGTGAGGGGGCCCGCCCGAGCTCGCCCGCGGGGATCCCGCCCCGGAGGCTGCGCAAGGGCTCCCGATCGTGGGCCTACGCGAACGGGTTGCTGAAGAACTGGGCCACGCGCGCCGGGCCGACGAGGTAGTACCCCACGAGGATGATGCCGAACTTGAGCAGCGTCCCGCCCATGATGCCGCCGATCCAGGCGCGGAACCGCACGCCGCTCACCGCGAACACGATCTGCACCTGGTCGGGCATCAGCGGGATGACGTTGTCGAGGAAGAGAATCGCGAACCCCCACTTGTCCCCGTTGCGTGTCAACCAGCCCACGAGCCGCTCCGCGCGCGGCCTCCCGGTGGTCCACCGCACGAGCTGGCCATGGAGCGAGGCCCCGAGCAGGTAGAGCACCCACACCCCGAGCAGCTTGCCCACGACGAAGCCCGCCACCGCGAGGACAGGCCCGAGGCTCGGGATGCTGAGCAGCAGCACGGGCTCGACGAAGAACGGCACGCCGAACTGGCTGACGAACTGCGCCCCGGCGTTGAAGAGCACGTGACGGTACGCGGGCGCTCCTTCGGGGTAGGCCAGTGCGAAGAACGAGTTGAGGGCCAGCACCGCGCCGAGCACGACCAAGGCCGTCAGGAACAGCATGAGCCCGCGCTGCTCCGTCGTGAGCGACCTCGGGTCGTGCAGCCCCCTCCACAAGCTGTGCCGGCGCAGCCGGTTGTTGATGTGGTGGTCGGCCCGGAGGACCTGACCGACCAGCATGTCGGGGATCTCGATGAGGGCGCTGGTGACGCGCGTCGTGGTGCCGATGTAGAAGGCACCGGCCTTGCGCTCGAGGCCGATGAAGATGTACGCCAGCGCGAGCAGGGGGCGGGGCCAGCGACGGACCGCATAGCGGTGCCGCGCCAGGCGCCGCGCCAGGGCGTCGCGGCGTCGCGGCGCCCGCCGGGCGGCGGACCGCCGCAGCCGTTGCATCCTCTCCAGGAGGACGCGCTTCTCGACGCTGACGCGGCAGTCGACCATGACGCGCAGCGTGGCGGGGGGCGACCCGGTCGGGGCGACGTCGCCGCGCGCATGCACGAGGGTGGAGTACGTGATGCGCATCTTGGGGTCTGCTTCGACGGTGTGACCCAGCGTGTAGCCGCCCACCGCGCCCGGCTGCAGCTTCGCGGGGGGCGCGGCGGTGACCACGTCCTGCCAGAGGAAGGTGGTCGCTTCCGGGCCCTCCTCGGGGAGCAGTCCGCGGTCGACGCTCGACGTGGCCTCGACGAGCACGAGGGCCTGGGAGGCCAGCGGCTCCGCCCTCGCCGCCGCGAATCGTGCTGCGAGCAGCTCCTCCGCGCGCACGCGTTGCTGGCGCCACGACATGTGCGGCCGCTTGGGCGCCGCGGGCGCGGGCCGCTCCACGGCGCGGCGCGTGGCCAGCAGCGAAGCTTCCTCCGGCGCGGCCGCCAGCGGAAGCCACCGGAGGGCCTCGTCCACCTGCGGTGCAGCGGGAGTTCCCGCCGTGGTCGCGGGCGGGCGCGGATGGCCGCGCGGGCACGACCGCGCCGTCGGCGACAGGGCATCTCCGCAGGTTGTGCAGGTCGCCGGGTCGGCACCCCATCGGCGCATGCGCACGCGTCCTTCAGGGGCTCGGAAGCCAAAGGCTTGCCGACACCGCCAACGTGCCCGCGTGCTGCGCGTCGCGCCCATGCCCCCAGCGCCCCACATGTTCGGGTGCACCGCCCTACTTCCGGCGGCAAGGTGTTGCTGCTCGCGAGGTGAGGGCACAATGGCGACACGCGTCCATCTCGAGGGCCCCGCTCGCACCGCGGCCCCCTCCGGCGGCAAGCGTCACGTGGTGGCGCTGGGTCTCGTCGTCGCGGCGCTCGCGCTCGCAGGCTGCACCACCGGCGACGGGACGCTCCTCGTGCAGGGATCCGACCCGCCCGACGACATCGCCGATTTCAGCAGCCTCACGGTGCACGTCAGCGGCTTCACGGTGCACGGCAGCGACGGCAACGACCGGGAATTCAGCGCGGGCGTCCGCAGCGTCGACGTGGTGACCCTCCAAGGGGGCAACCTCTCCGAGTTGGCGCGCACGGGCCTGGCGGCCGGGAACTACTCCTGGATCCGCATCGGCGTCACGAGCGCGAACGGCACGCTCAAGGCAGGCCTTCTCGGCGTCGGGGAACGCTCCAACGTCACCGTGGACGTCCCCAGCGACGCGCTGAAGCTGAATGGCCCCTTCACGATCCGTGCCGGTTCCACGACCACGGTGCGCTTGGACCTGCACGTGATCCACCAAGGCAACGGATCGTACAAGCTGACCCCGATGGTCGGTCGCGTGACGTAGGCGCACAGCGCCTGGACGGCGCATGAGGCGCAGCGCGCGACCCGGGCCGGCCGGCTCCCCGTCGCGGGGGCCTCGCTTCGCCTCCGTTTCGGCCTTTCTACGGACATGTGCGGGTTTCCGGCGTCGGCCCGCCGCGGCGGAACCCCACATGTTCGGGCCGCGCAACGTAGTTGCCGCATGCTGCATTGTCCAGGTGTTGGGCAGATGGTGTCTCCAGCGATGCGAGCGTCGAATCTCCTCTCCGCAGGCCGAAGCAGGCAGCGCACGATGCCGGAAGCGCCGCGGGTCGGCTGCTGCGAGGCGACGGGCACGGGTGTCCGATGAAGGCCTTGGGCTTCGGCGAGTGGAAGCTGCGCGAGCAGGACGAGGTCCAGGGCTGCTGGCGCCGCGCCGAGCTGGCCCAGACGCTCGCCTACTGTGTGCCGCTGCGCGTCCGCGGGATGGACGCGTCGTGGGGGCGGAACTGAGATCGCGCGGTCGGCAGCAGCCGCAGGGGCGCCTGGGACTGCCGTGTCCCCCCGGTCGCACCCCGCGGCCGCGTCCGTCTGACATCCCCCCTCGGGGTGAGGCCGAAAACCGGTCCTCACCCCATCCCTCTCGCGTCCAACCATCGAGCCCGCGACGCGCGTCGCGGGCTCGCGCCGCTGTGTCCCGCACAGGCGCGCGGCCGCGCAGCGCCCCGAGGCGGCCGGCCTGGCACGATGCGCGGCGACGCGGCCTCACATGTTCGCGCTCGGGAGCCTATACCCGCCGCCGCGACCATCGGGAGCGCAGGTGAACTGGAATGGAGACTCGGGATCACGAGGCGCGACCCGCCCATGCAAGCACGCGACCCGCACGGTCCCGCCCCTACGCGGTGCTCGGCGGCTTGGTCGTCCTAGGCCTGTTTTCGGTGGGCGTGCTCGCGTACGTCGGCGCGATTCCCGGCGGCGGCGTGTTCAACAGCGTTCCCGCGGCGTTCTTCGCGGTCGGAGCTGCCGTGCTCATCCTGGCCGCGGCCCTGGTGTACCTGTTCCTCACGCTGCGCGACACCATCGACGAGGGGGTCCAGGACCGCCTCGCCGAGCTGCAAGCCGAGCGCGACGGGACGCAGGACCTGCGCCTCGCCTCGCTGGAGGTCAGCCCTGGCACCAACGGCTGGGGCGCCCAACTCGCGCGCGCCGAGCGCCGCATCGCGGCCTTGGAGCGCGTGCAAGGCAAGCCTGCGACGCAGATCGCTGTCGTAGCCGCGGCCCCTCGCCGTTCGAGTGTGTTCGGGGACGTCTGTCCAGTCCTCGATGTGGAGGGCATCGGGCCGGTCTTCGCGAAGGCGCTGAACCGCATGGGCATCCACGACACTCGCCAGCTGTGGGAGGCCAATGCTGCGCAGGTCGCCAACCAGATCGATGTCCCGGTGTCGATGGTCCACAAGTGGCAGCAGATGTCGGAGCTCATCGCCGTCAAGGGGATCGGCCCCCAGTACGCGGAGCTGCTCCAGCGCTCGGGCGTGGGCAGCATTGCCGAGCTGAAGGCCTCCAAGCCCGAGGCCCTGCTGGCGAGCGTCACGCGGACGCAGGACGCCCTCGACATCCGCATCCAAGGCAATGCCATCGGCCACGCGGGCGTGACGCACTGGGTCCAGGCCGCGCGCAACCACCGGGGCGGGTGAGCCCATGCCCGACGAGCGCATCCCGCACAACCCGAGCGAGGACGAACCCGCCGAGGCCGCTCCCGTGGCCAAGCCTCCTCCGGAGCCGCTCGCGCCAGCCGGGAAGGTCCCGGCCAAGCCCGAGGTCGCGCTCGTCCCGAGCCCGCGGCCGAGCGGGGCCCCGGGTCCGCGCCCGGCCGAGGCGAGGGCACACACCGCCTCGGCGATGGAGCACGACGCGCTCGCCAAATCCCATGCAGCGCTGGCCATGGAGTACACGGACCTCGCGGTCGCCTACGGCGACCTCCTGGACGACCTCGTGAAACGCGGGAAGCCGGCGAAGGTCGAGCCTGCCCCGCCGAGCGATGCGGCGCCAGCGCCGGCGGCCGCGAAGTCGCCCGCGACGGGCGAGCCCGCGCTGGCCGGAACGCCAGGCATCGCAGGCCATCCCAAGCCCGTGACCGCGAAGACCCTGGCCGCGAAGGCCGCCGCCGGGGCCGCCCCGCCTGCCGCGCCTCCGCCCGCGTCAGCGACTGGCCCCTTCAAGCCGGGCGCTCCGCCCGCGGGCCCCGGCGACGAGCCACCGCCGGAGCGGCGCGCCCCGCCGCGGCCTCCGCCGACGGCCGAGGAGCAGCACGCGCTCCACAGCGTCACCTCCGCGGACGGCCCAGGCTCGCCCGGAGGGCTCGCGCTTCCCGGGCGCGCGCAAGCCTCGTAGGCGGCGAAGGGCAGCGGGGCTCAGCCCGCCCACGCGTTCCCGCGCACGACCTCCGGGTCCATCTCTGCGACGTGCACGCCGCCGGTGAGGTCGGTGTAGACGAGCCAGCGGCCGTAGGGGATCGCGTCGTAGATGTACGGGTTCGCGCCGGTCTCGAAGTACGGCACGCGCGTCTGGCCGCGCGGCAGCACGAAGCCCAGCAGCTCCGGCCGCGCGGCTTTGGCGAGGGTGCCGATGTCGAGCACGATCGCCCCGGCATGGAAGTGCGCGTCGAAGAGCGTCCCGTTGCGCAGCAGCACGCGGTTCGTCGAGAACACGTGGTTGCCCGTCGCCGGCGCCGCGCCGCCCGTGGGGTGGTTGCCCGGCAGCGACCAGTTGCCGAGCAGGACCGGCGCGGAGAAGTCGGTGAAGTCCACGACCCACAGCGTGCCCTGCACGTCGGGGTTGGGGTACTCGGGCGCCGCGACGGCGACGCGGCGACCCTCGATGCGGGTGAACTCGACGTTGTGCACATTGCCGCCCTCGAGGGGGAAGTCGTTCCAGCGGCCGAGGAAGCGCGGGTTCGCGGGGTCGCTCACGTCCACGAAGTGCGCGCCCGAGCGCCAGTGCGCCACGGCCATGAGCGGGAAGCCGTCGATCGGGTCGGGATCCACGGTGACGTCGTGGATGCCGTAGCCCCCAGGATGGCTGCCGCGGTCGAGCATGGGATTGCGCGCGTCGTCGCTCAGGTACGTGGACACGAACACCAAGTGCGGCACCGGCGCGGGCTCGAAGCGCAGGATGTCCACGCGCGGGTACCCGAGGGAAGCGCCGAAGACGTGCAGCTGGCCCTGGATGACCTCGAGGTCCACGCGGTGGTAGCCCATGCGGTCGGGATCGGGCGCCACCCACACGGTCGCGAGCGCCGGCGCCGCCGGGTCGGCGACGTCCACGACCTGGATGCCATAATCGCCCACCGCGACGAGCCCGCCGCCGAGGGGATCGTTCTCGCGCGTCTTGATGGGCGACGTGGGCAGGAAGGCCCAATGCCCGTCCGGCGACACCTCGACGTCGTTGACGTACGCCGT
>DASYRW010000251.1:0-4535 GCA_036003985.1 Thermoplasmatota archaeon | reverse complement strand
CAACAGCTACCTCGGCGACCTCTGGGGCGTGGTGAAGGCCGAGGCCCTGGCGATCCCCTTCAGCTACGCGTTCTTCAACGAGCCCGGTTGCCCCTCGGACGAGAACTGCCCCCCGCCCTTCCACGCCGTGGTGCGCTTCGTGCTGCCCGAGGGCTGGAGCGCCGAGGCTCCTTGGACCAGGCTCGCCGACGGCTTCGAGATCCCCGGCGATCCTCCCCTGCCGAGGGGCTTCTTCGCGCTGGGCCGCTTCACGCCCGAGCCCCACGTCGCGGCCGGGGTGGGCAAGGAGTTCGTGTACGTGCGCCTCGCCGGCGAGCTCAAGGACCGCGAGCTGCTGTTCGACTACCTCGAGAAGGCGACGCCCTACTACCAGAGCGTGTACGGCAACGCCACGGGCGCGCGCATCCTCGTGGTGAGCGCGGGCAAGCCCATGTTCACCGGCGGGCTCGGCTCCACCGACTCCCTGTTCGTGCACCAGAACTCCACCCTCGAGACCATCGCGCACGAGTACGCCCACGTGTGGCAGCGCTTCCAGACCATCGACCGCTTCGGCGAGAGCTCGCTGTGGGTCAACGAGGGCGACGCGGACCTGCACGGCGCGCTGTCGCGGTTCGTGACCGAGGTCGAGGCGGGCTTCACCCTCGGCAAGCTCCACCAGGAGTTCCAGCAGGACTACGACAAGGGCCGCGCGAACGACACGCTCCAGCAGCCCCTCAGCTCCGCGACGTACGGCGGGGCCTACGAGCAGGTCGCGTACAAGAAGGGCCTGTTCTCGCTGATCTACCTCGACCATGAGCTGCGCAACCTCACGCGCGGCGCGGCGGGGCTCAACGAGGTCCTGCGCGAGCTGAATGCGTTCTTCGAGGACGTGGTCCTCGAGCGCCCGGGCGAGAAGCGGCTGAGCAACGACGACGTGCTCGGCGTGGTCAACAAGGTGGTGCAGCGCCACGCGAACTGGGACATGCAGAACTTCTTCCGCGCCTTCGTGTGGGGCAACAGCACCGACGCCTGCGCGCCCGGCTGCTGGCCGCCCTACCGCGAGGTCGCGTCCGAGGCCCCGGTGGTGTTCGACCAGCTCGAGCTGGAGCCGGCCGTGCTCGAGGAGGGCGCGCCGCTGGAGGTGCGGGTCGTGGCCACGAACGTGCGCTCCTCGACCGAGTCGCGCAGCGTCGAGCTGCTGATCGACGAGCGCCTCGCCGGCGAGAAGACCATCACCCTCGGGCCCCAGGGCACCGCGCCGGTGGTGTTCACGGTCACGGCCGGAGCGCCGGGCGAGCACACCGCGCGCATCGCGTACCTGCGCCAGCCCTTCCGCGTGCTGACGGCCGCGGATCTGGTCGTGGAGCACGTCCGCGCCGAGGAGCCGCCGCAGGTGGACGTGCCGTTCCCGCTCGTGGTCACGCTGGTCAACGACGGGGAAAGCCCTGCCGAGGCGGCCTTGGACGTGGCCGTCGCCGGCGACACGCGCGCGACGCAAGTGCACGTGCCGGGCCTCGGTCGCGCCGACGCGACGCTCACGTTCGCCGTCCCGCAGGAGGGGGGCGCGCCGGTGGAGATCGCGGTGCGCTGGGGGAACCGCACCCTCTCCGCCAGCAGCAGCGTCGAGGTGGGCCCCCGGGACCGCGACAACGACGGCGTGCCCGACCGGCTCGACGGTTACCCCGACAACCCGAGGCTGTCGCAGAAGAACGTGGTCAACGACCTGCGGCAGACGGTGCCGGGCCCCCCCGCGCTCGCCGGGGCCGCGGCCCTCGCGATCGTCGCGGTGGCCGCGCGCGCCCGCGCTAGGCGCCCTTGAGCACCTTCGCCAGCTCCGGCGCGACGCTCACCGCGCTCGCCGGGCCCTCGATGGTGTCCGTCGCGACGGTCTGCTCCAAGCCAGCAGCGTGCAGCTTGTCGAGCGCGCCCGGCGCGAAGAGGCCGTGGGTGCACGCGGCGCTCACGCTGGTCGCCCCTTGGCGCCGCAGCTCCTGCGCGGCCGCCACCATGGTGCCGCCCGTGGAGATGATGTCGTCCACGATGAGCACCCGCAGCCCCGCGACCTCGAGGTCGTGGGTGGTGATCTCGACCGTGTCGGCGGCGACGCGCTTCTTGACCAAATGATCGACCTCCGCGCCGAGCAGCGCGGCGCACTCCTTCGCGCGCTCGAGGGCGTTCTTGTCCGGCGCGAGGACGACCTGGGGCGGCAGCGCGCGGAAGTGGTCGGCGATGGCCGGAATCGCGCTGACGTTCTTGGTGGCTTTCCCCAGCACTTTCAGCGTGTCGGGTCGGTGCAGGTCCACGGTGATGACCCGGTCGGCTTCGTGACCGATCAGCTTCATGACCGCCTCCGCGCTGACCGGCTCGCCGTCGAGGAAGGTGCGGTCCTGCCGCGCGTAGGCGAAGTACGGCACGATGACGGTCACGGAGCGCGCCCCGCGCCGGCGCACCGCGTCCTGCAGCAGCAGGAGCGCGACGAGGGCCTCGTTGGGCCAGGTGGTCTGCACGACCACGACGTCCTCGCCGCGCAGGGGGGTGGCGACGCGCACGTACGCCTCGCCGTCGGGGAAGTGCTTCTGCTCCACCTGGGCCACCTGGGCGCCCAGCGCGCGCCCCAGGCGCTCCCCGAGCAGCGGGCTCCGCGGCCCGGGCACGAGCAGCATGGCCGTCGCAACGCTGGCCGGTTGCTTGAAGCTGCGCCCATCGTCGCAGGTGGAGATGTTCAGGCGGCGGCCCGCGGTGCGCGCCAGGGCTGGCCCACGCGGGCTTGTGAGCCGCCCGCGGCCCTAGTCCCTGTCCACAAGACCTTTATATCCCGATTTCATAAGCTTGGAACGACCGTGATACTACGCTGGGCGGAGGAGCGCTCTGCCCCCGTTCTCGCGCCCCTGAGTGACTAGGATGACGCAGCAAACCCTCAAGCCGGTGGACGAGTGGGTGCTGGAGCAGGACTTCAGCACGACCGCCGACTTGCCCGTCCCCGAGAAGCTCATCGACCAGGTCATCGGCCAGGACAAGGCCGTCGAGGTCGTCAAGAAGGCCGCGGAGCAGAAGCGGCACGTCATGCTGATCGGCGACCCCGGCACCGGCAAGAGCATGCTCGCCAAGGCGATGAGCGAGCTCCTGCCGCAGGAGGACCTCGAGGACATCATCGCCTACCCGAACCTCGAGGATCCCCACCAGCCGCGCATCCGCGTCGTGCCCTCCGGCAAGGGCAAGGAGATCGTCGCGGCCCAGAAGGCGGAGGCGAACCGCAAGCAGGAGCGCAAGGCCACCCTCCAGCTCCTCATCATGCTCGCCATCGGCGCCTTCGCGATCATCACCTACGTCCAGACCCACGACCCGACGATCCTCATCGTCGGCATCATCGCGGCCGCGATGCTCGTGATGGTCATGCGGCAGATGGGCATGCGCGAGACCGCGCTGGTGCCCAAGCTGCTCGTGGCCCACACCCCCCAGGACAAGCCGCCCTTCGTGGACGCGACGGGCGCGCACGCGGGCTCGCTGCTGGGCGACGTGCGCCACGACCCCTTCCAGAGCGGCGGGCTGGAGACCCCGCCCCACGAGCGCGTCGAGGCCGGGGCCATCCACAAGGCCCACCGCGGTGTGCTGTTCGTGGACGAGATCAACATGCTGCGCATGGAGTCGCAGCAGTCCCTGCTGACCGCCCTGCAGGAGAAGCGCTTCGCCATCATGGGCCAGAGCGAGCGCTCCTCGGGCGCGATGGTGAAGACCGAGAGCGTGCCGTGCGACTTCGTGTTGTGCGCGGCCGGCAATCTCGACGCGATCAAGCCCGCCGAGGGCAACCCCTTCCACCCGGGCATGCACCCCGCGCTCCGCAGCCGCATCCGCGGCTACGGGTACGAGGTGTACATGAACAACTCCATGGACGACACCCACGACAACCGCTGGAAGATCGTGCGGTTCGTCGCCCAGGAGGTCAAGCGCGACGGCAAGATCGCGCAGTTCGACCGCGCGGCCGTGGCCGAGATCCTGCGCGAAGGGCAGCGCCGCGCCGGGCGCCGCGGCCGGCTCACCCTGAGGCTCCGCGAGCTGGGCGGGCTGGTGCGCACCGCCGGCGACATCGCCTACGAGGAGAAGGCCACCATCGTGACCCAAGCCCATGTCCTCAAGGCCAAGAGCATCGCGCGCTCCCTCGAGCAGCAGGTCGCGGACCAGTACATCGAGCGCCGCAAGGACTACCGCAGCTTCCGCACGAGCGGCGGCGTGGTGGGCCAGGTCAATGGCCTCGCGGTCATCGGCGCGAGCGATGTCGGCGAGCCCAGCGGCATCATGCTGCCCATCGTGGCCGAGGTCACCCCAGCCCACAGCAGGAACGAGGGCCGCATCATCGCGACCGGCAAGCTGGGCGAGATCGCCCAGGAAGCTGTCCAGAACGTGAGCGCGCTCGTGAAGAAGTACACGGGCACCGACATCAGCAACCACGACGTGCACATCCAGTTCATCGGCACGTACGAGGGCGTCGAGGGCGATTCGGCGTCCATCTCGGTCGCGACGGCCGTCATCAGCGCGCTGGAGGAGGTCGAGGTGGACCA
>DASYRW010000250.1:0-3369 GCA_036003985.1 Thermoplasmatota archaeon | reverse complement strand
CTCCAGAGCGCGGGGGAGTGCTTTGCTGCGGTGTGGACGAGATCAACGGTAAGCGGGGCTTCGGCTGGGCGGCCAACCCGTGGGTGTACGCCATCAGCGTCCGGCGGGTGAGCGCGTGAAGCACGTGATCGAGCAGCTCGCGACGCGCGAGCGCCCCGCGCGCACGCGCTGCGGAAACGAGCATGGCCAACGTGTCGGCCTGCGTGGTCGCAAGTGCTACGTGGTGGGTCAAGTGGTGGGGATGGGTCGGCTGTGCAAGAATTGCGCGTCGTGGAAGCGGCAGGCGGTGCCAGCATGACCGAGCAGGCGAGCCTTGAGGGAGCGCCCGATAAGCCGTTCGTCAGCGACGCCAACGCCACCGCCCAAGCGTACCTCGCCCTTGAGAAGAAGCTCAACCCCCGCTACAAGGCGTGGGCGATCTTCCGCGAGGTCGAAGACGAGGAGGGCCGCGGGCGCGCCGACGCGATCTGCATCGGCTTCACCCCAAAGACCCGGTACGAAGTCTGGGGATGCGAGCTGAAGGCCAGTCGCGGCGACTGGGTCAAGGAGCTGGACAACCCGACCAAGAGCCTGTACTTCTTCGGCGCGACGGACCGCTGGTGGCTCATCGGAGCCAAGCCCGGCATCGTCAAGCAGGGGGAGTTGCCGGCGGGTTGGGGGCTGATGGAACTTGAGGGCGACCGCCTGAGGGTCGTGGTGCAGGCGCCGCTCCGGGAGAAGGCGCACTTCGACCGAGGCTTCCTAGCCCACGTGATCCGCCGCGCGTTCGAGCAGGGCGAAAGCGGCCCCGATGGCGAGCTGTGGTCGCTGAAGATGGCGCGCGAGTACCAGCGCGGCGTGAAGCACGGCCGGGAGTCCGGGGAGAACGCGTACGTCGCGCGGGAGTACGAGAAGCAGAAGGCCGTGCTCGTCGAGTTCCGCAGGCACACCGGCATCGGGCTGAGCGACTGGAACGTCGAGAAGGTCGGGCATGTGATCCGCGCGCTGTACAACTGCGATGATCGGGTCGAGCTGGTGGAGCGGGAGTTGGAGCAGCTCGCCGATCGGGGACGGTCGCTGGTGAAGCTCGCCGAGGAAGAGGCTGCAAAGCTAGGGAGGCGACGCTGATGAGCGCCTTCTCTGGAGATCCGCTACCAGACCCCGACCGGGCTCGTGTCGCCCACGGTTTCCAGGTACGTCACGAGGAGCTCGGCCTTCAGGCCATTTCCCTGGATCAGCGTGGTGCTGGTCACGCGAACCCGAGATTCCGGGTTGTTGACCCAGGTCAGGTACTCCTCGACAGCCATGGTCTTCGCGCTCGTCCGCGTCCCAACGTCGCTCATGGCCGCGAAGAAGGCAACGAACGCAAGACACTTTCGGCCCCGGGGGGCCTCTGAGCATGACGCCGAGCACGTGGAAGAAGGTCGAGCTCCGGGTCGCGCGCCTCTACGGCGCCACGAGGATCTCGCTGAGCGGGTCGAACAACCAGCAGGGCGGCACGAGCAGCGACACGGACCACCCGCGGTTGTACGTGGAGATCAAACACGGGAAGCGGCTGCTGCCGTTCGGCGGCCTCTGGAAGGCGACGCGCGCGAACGCGAAGGCGGAGGGGAAGGTGCCGGTGATCGTGCTCCACCCGCTGAGGGGCGAGGCGCTCGCGGTGATCTCGGCCGAGCGCCACGCCGCCCTGGAGCGGCTGGCGGCGAGGGCGCGCGAGCATGCCGCCGAGGACTGCCCTGACGGCGGCCCAGCCGAAGCCCTGGAGGATCTCCCATGAGCCGCCCGAGCGAGCGTAACGTGCGCATCGAGCCCCCGTGTAGGGGGCCGATCGGGGAGTTCCACGCGTTCTCGCCCTCGACGTGGCGGTGCATCTACTGCGGCCTACGCGCCGAGGATTTGCGAGAGGTGGACATGCCATGAAGCCAGTGAGCATCAGCAAGGACGCGAGCTTGGACCTCGACCGCCTCATCCACCTCCTCGTCACCGCGAGTTCGGGCGGCGGCAAGACCTGGGCCCTGCTGCTGCTCCTCGAGCGTGCGCTGGCGGAGGGCATTCACCAGGTGATCTTGGACTGGGAGGGCGAGTTCGCGAACCTGCGGGAGCGGGGGGACTACGTGCTGGTCGGCAAGGACGGGGACTTGCCGTTGGACGTGGCGAGCGCGGGGCTGTTGGCGCAGCGGTGTTTGGAGCAGAAGTTCAACCTGATCGTGGACCTCAGCGAGGCCGACGTGCGCGACCGGCACGACTTCGCCCAGGCCTTCCTCCATGGGTTCCTGCGGGCGCCGCGGGACCAGTGGCACGACACGCTCGTCGTCATCGATGAGAGCCACCTCCTATGTCCACAGAAGGACAAGCGCGGCGAGACCAGCCCGGCGAAGGCGGAGGTGGTGAACCTGGCGGCCATGGGCAGGAAGCGCGGCTTCCGCCTCGTCCTCGCCACGCAGCGGCTCGCGAAGCTGGACAAGGACACGGCGGGCGAGTGCAACGCCGTCCTGGTCGGGAAGCACAACCTGCCGGAGGACCGCGAGCGCGCGGTCGAGGTGTTGGGCGTGGCGAAGGGGCAGCGGAACGCGGCGGAGGAGCAGGTGCGCCGGTTGAAGGCGGGGCACTTCTTCGCGCTGGGCGAGGCCTTCGACGCGACCGACGCCCTCCTGACGGGCATCGAGGAGCCTCGGACGAAGCCGCCGCCCAAGGGCGCTGGCGCGCGCAAGCCCCCGGCCCCCCGCGAGGCCGTTCTGCACGCCTTGGAGCAGCTCCGCGACCTGCCGAAGCGGGCCAGGGAGGAGGCGGCGACCATCGACGAGCTGCGCATCGAGGTCAACCGGCTCGAGCGCGAGCTGATGGCCGCGCGGGCCGACCAGCCGGCGTTCCCGCTGCCGGAGGTGGTGGAGCGCGAGGTCGAGGTGACGATCGAGAAGCCGGTGCCCTTCATCCCGGAGGAGGTCCTGGACGAGTTCCACGCCGTTGGCCACGCGCTCTGCGTCCGGGTGGAGAAGCTGCGCGCGGCGTACCCCGTGCAGGACCTGCGGGAGCACATCCGGCGGGAAGAGCGCGAGGCCCCATCGACCTCGCCGTATCACATCAAGCCTACGTGGACTGTGGTCGAGGTGCCCGGCGAGGTCGAGCCCCGCCCTGCATCTGCGCCGCGGTCGAGCGGCAACGTGCAGGAGCGCATCCTCAACAGCCTCGCCGAGCTCCACACCCTAGGCGTCCACGAAGTCCCCCGGGCCCTCTTGGCGACGTTCGCGGGGTACGGGCATGTGAACAGCAAGGGGTTCACGAACGGCTTGGGGGCGTGCAACACTGCGGGCCTGACTGAGACGGCGCGGGGTGGTGGGGTGAAGCTGACGGCGCAGGGCCGGGCGAGGGCGAAGCCAGCGCGCCCGCCGC
>DASYRW010000249.1:0-1723 GCA_036003985.1 Thermoplasmatota archaeon | reverse complement strand
GTCCGCGTCGACGATCCGCTCCTGGCACAGGATCGCGCGTCCGCCCGTGTGCGCGACGTGCATCGTGTACTCGTCGGGCCGCTCGCGCACGTCGCGGAGCGCCCAGAAGCGCTGGCCGTCGGTGAGCAGCGTGGTGATGCTCGAGTAGGCGTAGCCGCCGTCGTGGACCTCGCGCAGCGCCGCCCGCAGCGCCTCGACGGGGCCGCGATCGAGGCGCGCGCGCACGCGGCCGAAGAAGGCGCGGCTGTCGCTGCCTCCGGCGGAACCGCCGAACTTCTCGGCGTAGCCGCCGCGGATGGTGCCGTTGTGCGCGAAGGCCCACCCGTCCGCGACGAAGGGGTGGGTGTTGTCGAGGGTGAGCGCGCCGCTGCTGGCCTTGCGGAAGTGCGCGAGCAGGGCCGGGAACTGCGCCGCGTGCTGCGCGGCCAGGTCGTAGCCAGGATCCAAGCTCGCGGGCCGCAAGCTCTTCGCGCTCCACGAGGGCTGGCCTGGCTGCAGGAAACCCACCATGCCCCAGCCGTCGCCGTGGGGCCCGCCGCATCCCTCTTCGCAGAGGCCGCGGAAGGCGCGGAGCTCATCCGCCGAGGGCCCCGGCGCGCCCAGGCTCGCGAACATGCGGCACATGGTGCTGCCCTAGCTGGGCGGACGTGCTAAGCTTTTCGCCGCGCCCTCGGAGCAGCATGAGGGCGCGGCGGATCAGCGGCTTATAGGATCGGGCGATCGCGCGAGCGTGCGCAGCCTGCGCAAGTCGCCGCGCCGCGCGGCCAGCACGAAGTCGACGCAGAGGTCCCATCGCGAGCCGACGTGCTCCATGGCGCGCAGCGGCAGGCCGACGTCCCGCGCTGCGCGCTCCATCTCCTCGAGCAGCGCGTCGGGGATGCGGGGATCGTAGGCCAGCGGCAGCACAGGCCCCGGGAGGCTTGCCAGGACCTCAAGCATTCTCCGACGTCCCTCGAACGGAGGCCGTCACCGCGACGGGAACGTTGCAGCAACCTGATCGTGTCCACGCCGAGGCTGCGCTCCGCCACGAGCACGGCGCTCGCGAGGGGGCAAGGCTGGGCAGCAGGGCGGGGGCCGGAGCGCAGCCAACGCGGCCGCGCAGGTGCGTTCCGAGCGATGCCCGCGGGGCTTGACGCGAGCGGCCGCGCGCGAGGGCCGCTCCGGAACCCTTTAGGGCCCGCGCCACGTTGGCAGGCCGCCATGACGCTGCGGTCCATGAACACCGTGCTCGTCAGCGAGCCGCGGCCGAAGCAGCTGTTCATGTACCCCGACCTGTGCGTGGGCTGCCACCTCTGCAGCTACGCGTGCAGCATGGTCAAGTTCGGCGAGCTCAGCAAGACCAAGACGGCCATCCGCATCGTGCGCGAAGCTGGCAAGCTCGAGTACCCGAACTTCTGCATCCAGTGCGAGGACAAGACGTGCATGAAGTACTGCCCCACCGACGCGCTCGTGTGGAACCAGGTCGTGGGCACGGTCGAACTCCTCGAGGAGCGCTGCATCGGCTGCGGCATCTGCGCGATCAAGTGCGACTACAGCGCCATCCAATTCCTGGACCGCGAGGTGATCAAGTGCAACCTCTGCGGCGGTGATCCCGCTTGCGTGAAGTACTGCCCCACGGAGGCCATCGTGTACAAGGACTCCAGCCCCGAGCTGGAGGCGGAGCGCGAGGCCATCGCGCGGTCCTTCCTGGGCCACATCAAGCCCGTCCTGCAGGTCACGAGCG
>DASYRW010000248.1:0-4432 GCA_036003985.1 Thermoplasmatota archaeon | reverse complement strand
GTGCGCCCCCGGCCACCGGAACCCATTTGGCCCGCCCTCACCTTGCGGCCCCGATGCGGTTCGACCTCACGGAGGAGCAGCAGCTCGTCCAGAAGATGGCGCGCGACTTCGCGGCCCAAGAGGTGGCGCCCATCGCGGCCGAGATCGACCGCGAGGGCCGCTTCCCCGACGAGACGGTCAAGCGCATGGCGGAGCTGGGCTTCCTCGGCATGATGGTCCCAGCCGAGCTGGGCGGCGCGGGGATGGACACGGTCTCCTACGTCTTGGCCCTGGAGGAGATCGCGCGGCACTGCGCGGCGACCGCGGTCATCATGAGCGTGAACAACTCGCTGAGCTGCTGGCCGCTGGAGCAGTACGCCACCGACGAGCAGAAGCGCACGTTCCTCGTGCCCATGGCGAAGGGCGAGCAGCTCGGGGCCTATGCCCTCAGCGAGCCCGGCGCGGGCAGCGATCCTGCCGGCATGACCACGACGGCGGTCAAGAAGGGCCAAGGCTGGGTGCTCAACGGCCAGAAGAACTTCATCACCAACGGCTCGCGCGCGCACACGTTCATCGTCTTCGCGCGCACCAACCTCGAGCTCAAGCACAAGGGCATCAGCGCGTTCCTGCTCACCAAGGGCACGAAGGGCTTCAGCATCAGCGCGCCCGAGCACAAGATGGGCATCAAGGCCGCGCACAGCACGCAATTGTTCTTCAGCGATTGCGAGGTGCCTGAGAACCAGATGCTGGGCAAGGAGGGCGATGGCTTCAAGATCGCCATGAGCACCCTCGACGGCGGCCGCATCGGCATCGCCGCTCAGGCCCTGGGCATCGCGCGCGGCTCCCTGGAGGAGAGCGTCAAGTACGCGCACGACCGCAAGGCCTTCGGCAAGCCCATCGGCTCGTTCCAAGCGCTGCAGTTCATGATGAGCGACATGGCCACGGAGCTCGACGCGGCTCGCCTGCTCACGCTGCACGCGGCGCAGCTGAAGGACCGCGGCGAGAAGTACGGCACCGCCGCGAGCATGGCGAAGCTGTACGCGAGCGAGGTCGCGGTGCGCAGCGCGCAGAAGGCCGTGCAGATCCACGGGGGGGTGGGGTACACGAAGGACTTCCCCGTCGAACGGTACCTGCGCGACTCGAAGATCACGGAGATCTACGAGGGCACGAGCGAAATCCAGCGGCTCGTCATCGCAAGGAGCTTGCTCGGCGACGTGGCGGGGTAGGCGCGAGACCGTTGCGGACCGCGACGGCGTGGTGGAGAAGCAACAGGGTCTTGTCCAGGGCCTCGCGCGGTTGGGGACCAGCAGGATGCTCTGCAAGGGTTCGACGCAGGTTCAGCATGACATCACGGCACGGTCGGCGTTTCGGAGCTTCTCGGGCTCGTGCTTCTCGAGTCAGCGGAGCCGGGCGCGCGTCTCCTCGGGCGGCATGGGCCAACGAGGCGCCGTCCGGCCCAATAAACCTTCGCCGATCTTCCCGGGATCCGCGCACGCACGCGCCCGCGACGCAAGTCTTTAGCCCCCCCGTCCTGTACCGCTCCGGCAAAGGTGAGTCGATGCAGTTCACCGTGCAACGCGGCGCCCTCGCGAGCGCCAAGGACGAGGCCGTGGTCGTCGCCCTGTTCCAGGGCGCAGCCAAGCTCCAGGGCGCGGCCAAGGACATCGATGCCGCGACGGGCGGCCTGCTCACGAAGCTCCTCGGCGGCGACTTCAAGGCCAAGCGCGCCGACACGATCGTGCTGTATCCGTCGGGCCTCGCCGCGGAGCGCCTGCTGCTCGTGGGGCTGGGCAAGAAGGAGCAGTTCGGCCCCGACGCGGTCCGCATCGCGAGCGCCGCCGCGGCCAAGCGGCTCAACGGCCTGAAGGTCCGCTCGTACACGACGACCCTCTTGGGCGTTGGCACGCGCGGCGTCGGGCCCGAGGAAGCCGCCCAAGCCCTCGTCGAGGGCGCCGAGCTGGCGCTGTACAAGTTCGACAAGTACCGCACGCCCGAGGAGGAGGAAGCCGAGGAGGCCAAGCGCACCGAGGCCGCCGAGAAAGAGCGCCTCGCGCCCAAGCTGAAGGCGCCCAAGGTCGTGGAGCGGATCACCATCCTGCTCGAGGACGGCCGCATGGCCAAGCAGGCGGAGCGGGGCGTCGCGACCGCGAAGGTCATCGCGGAGTCGGTGAACTTCACGCGCGACCTCGTCAACGAGAGCGCGAAGGACGGCACGCCCGCGGCCATCGCGACGCGGGTCCAAGACATGGCGAAGCAGGTGGGCCTCAAGTGCGACATCTACGGGCGCAAGGAATTGGAGAAGATGGGCTTCGGCGCGCTCCTCGCCGTGAACCAGGGCAGCTCCAATGAAGCGCGATTCGTCGTGCTGGAGCACAACCCCAAGGGCAAGGAGACGCTCGTGTTCGTGGGCAAGGGCATCACCTTCGACAGCGGCGGCATCTCGATCAAGCCCTCCGCCAACATGGAGAAGATGAAGTACGACAAGTCTGGCGCCAGCGCGGTGTTCGGCGCGCTGCGCGCCGCTGCCCTGCTCGGCGTGCCGCAGCGCGTGGTGGGCCTGTGCCCGCTCACCGACAACGTCCCCGATGGCAACTCGTACAAGCCGGGCGACGTCGTCCGCGCGTACAACGGCAAATGGATCGAGGTCATCAACACCGACGCGGAGGGCCGCGTCGTGCTGAGCGACGCGCTCGCCTACGCGAGCAAGAACTACAAGCCCACGGCGGTCATCGACCTCGCCACCCTGACCGGAGCCTGCGGCGTGGCGCTCGGCAACCTCTACATCGGCGCCATGGCCACCGACCGCGCGCTCATGGCCAAGGTGCGCCGCGCGGGCGAGGCGAGCCACGAGCGCGTGTGGGAGCTGCCCTTCGACGAGGAGTACGACGACTACTTCAAGAGCGACATCGCGGACGCGAAGAACGCGGGGACAGGACAAGCAGGCACGATCGTCGGGGGGCGCTTCCTGAAGCGCTTCGTGGACGGCGCGCCGTGGGTCCACCTGGACATCGCCTCCACGGCCTGGGACGAGGGCTCGGGCCGCGCGAAGTTCAACCCCGAGTATAACATCGCCGGGAGCGGCACGGGCGTGGGCGTCCGGCTGCTCGTGCAGCTGATGCGCGACTGGAAGAGCGGCGGGCGCAACGGGCGCTGAGCGCGGGCGAGGTTCCGACGCGGGCGGCGTGCAGACCGAGGGCGACGGGCCGGGAGGAGGCGCATTCGCCTCGACGCCCCCGCTGCGCCCGAGGACAACGCCGCTGGCGCGCCGGCCTCCGACGCGCGAGGGACCAGCGCCCCGACACCGCGCCATTATGACCCCCGGAGCGAATGCGCGGACATGCGTGCCCTGCCCGCCGGGTGGGCCCCATGGCTCCCAGCGGAGGCCCGGGACGCCGCGCGGGCAGCCGTGCTCCTCCTCGCCTACGTCGCGGCGGGCAAGGCCGGGTTGTCGCTCGCGTCGGTGCACCCGAGCGCCACCGCCGTGTGGGCGCCCACGGGCATCGCCATCGCGGCGCTGCTCGTATGGGGGCCGCGCGTCTGGCCCGGCGTGCTCGCGGGCGCGTTCGTGGTGAACGCGACCACGACAGGCACGTGGGCCACCTCCCTCGGCATCGCGGCGGGCAACACCCTCGAAGGCCTCGCGGCGGCCTGGCTGGTGGCGCGCCTCGCGCACGGGCCGGCCTTCGTCGAGCGCGCGCGCGACGTGCTCGCCTTCGCGGGCCTCGCCGCGCTCGCCTGTCTGCTCAGCGCCACCATCGGCGTGACCACCTTGGCCCTCGGCGGCTTCGCCGCGTGGCCCACCTACGCCGACATCTGGGCCACGTGGTGGCTCGGCGACGTGGCGGGCGCGGTGGTGGTCGCGCCCTTCGTGGTGGCGTGGGCGCCCCGGTGGCGCGCGCTCACGTTGCGGGAGGCGCAGCACGCGGGCCTGCTGGTGGTGGCGTCGGGCGCGGTGGGGGTGGTGCTCTTCGCCGGCCTCTCCCCCGCGCAGGTGCGCGACTGGCCGCTGGAGTTCCTCGTGATCCCGCTGGTCGTGCTCGCCGCCTACCTCGAAGGCCCGCTCGGCGTGGCGACGGCCACCGTGGTGCTGTCGGCCGTGGCGGTCGGCGGCACCGTGCAAGGCTTCGGTCCGTTCGGCGATGCGGGGCCGCGGGGCCTCGTGCCGCTGCAGGGCTTCATGGCCGCGGCATCCCTGACCGGCCTCGCCCTGGCAGCGGTCGTGCGGGAGCGCGAGGGCATCGCGGCCGAGCTGCGCCGCGCGCGCGACGACCTCGAGGAGCGCGTCGCCGAGCGCACGGCCTCGCTCGAGCGGGCGATCGCCGCGCTGCGGCGCGAGGCGAGCGAGCACGAGCGCGCCCAGGCGACGCTGGCGGAGCGCGAGGCCCAGCTCGCCCAGGCGCAGCGCACCGCGGGGCTCGGGAGCTGGACGTGGGACGTGGCGCGCGACGAGGTC
>DASYRW010000247.1:0-9682 GCA_036003985.1 Thermoplasmatota archaeon | reverse complement strand
CTCCCGCGGTGGTGGCTGGCAGCGTTGCTCGCGGCGCTCGCGCTGGCGCCGGCAGCGCAGGCAGGGTGCAGCGTGCCCTGCGGCTACATCTACCCCCGCCTGCTCATGGCGCTGGGCGAGCGCGGCACGACGTACGAGCTCACCGACGCCAGCCCGCTGCACCTCGAGGGCAACCTGACCTTCACGTGGGACATCACGGCCGAGGGCATGGCGGTGCAGAACCCCACGTCGCCGATCCTGGTCACGTTCAGCTTCCCGCGCAAGCCCGACTGGCTCAACGTGACCATGGAGCCAGCCCAGCTCGAGATCCCCATCACGCCGCAGTACATGGTGCCGAGCACCGACGGCACGACGGTCCAGGTCGTGTACCGCTACACCGCCCCGCTGGCCCTGACCGCGAAGCTCACCGCCCAGCCGATCGTGGACCCCGAGCTGCCGCCGTCGTTGCTGATCCTCGCGCAGAGCAGCGAGTCGGGGCTCTACAAGCCCGGCTTCGGCGTCCGCGACCTGCCCCTCGACTTGCCGGGCGCCATCGTGCAGACGGCGCAGCGCGACCCCGCCGCGGAGCTGCGCGTGGGCGACGCCGTGCCCCTCGAGCTTCCTGCCCTGGAGGTGCCCTTCGAGGGCGCCACGATCTCCCTGCGAGCGGCAAGCCCCATCGAGCTGTGGAAGCCCGTGGCGCTCGAGGCGCGCGTGGGCGGCGCCGCCGGGCCCTTGTCGGGCATGGACATGGCCGCGAGCGTCGTGGACGAGCGCAGCGAGGTGCTCTACACCACCGGCCTGCGGCACCGCGAGGACGGCGCGCTGCCCTTCGCGTACACCTTCCCCGGGCCGGGCCACTTCCGCGTGCTGGTGGCGGCGCGGCCCCTCGCGGTCACCGACGCGCCCTTCGAGCCAGTCGTCGCGGAGTTCGACGTGCTCCTGCCTGGAACGGAGTACGACGCGCTGCGCTACCCCGACACGTACCGCGCGCAGTACGCCGAGCCGACCTCCGAGCTGCACGCGAACACCGCCGACCTGCCGCGGCAGTACGAGAAGCTGCTGCGCTTCCCGGTGATCGCGGGCGCGGACAGCGCGAGCGTCCAGGTGCAGCTGGGCTCCACCGCCGGCGCGGCCGTCGGCGCTGGCTCGATGTACGTCGAGGTGCTCGGGCCCTCCGACGACCAGCTGAGCTACGGCAAGCTCGACGCCATCACCCCCAGCATGGACGCGCGGCTGCGCGGGCCGCTGCCGCCCGGCGAGTACAAGGTGCGCCTCTACGGCACGGGCGCGAACCCCCTCGGGCTCGCCGGCACCGAGCTGCAGGTCGCGCTCGGCGTGTTCTACCCCGAGCCCCCCGTGGGCCGCGTGGAGACGCGCGGGTCGCCGCGGCCGATGCTCGGCGGGCCCATCGCCCTTGGAACGGGGGGCATGGAGCTCGACCTCGTGCTCGAGCAGGATCCGGCGCTGTGGACGCCCTTCCACGCGACCCTCGTCGCCAAGAACGCCGACGGCGCGACGGCGCTGCACCCGGACTTCATCCTCACGGCCCGCGGGCCCGACGGCGCGATCCTGCACACGACCGGCCACCGGCACCCGCACGACGGCGTGCTGGAATGGGGCTTCGCGTTCCCGTCCCCTGGCTTGTACACGATCAGCGCTTATGCCGGCCCAACGCCCGAGGCGAGCGGCGCCTTCTGGCAGCCGGCCATCGCGAGCTGGCCGATCCTGCTGCCGGTGCCCGCGGATGGCGTCGTGCACTACCCGGCGACGTACGAGGCCGTGTACCACGACAGCACCAGCAGCGTGCGCGCGGTCGGCGGCACCTACCAGTACGCGTTCGACAAGTCCTACCCCGTGCCGATCAAGGCCGGCGCGACCCGCTTCAGCGCCGAGCTGGCGCTCGCGACGATGGCCGTGGTGCAGCACGTCGATGGCGCTGCGCCCGCGGCCCTGACGCTGCACCTCATGGACCCGGCAGGCAAGGCGCTCGCGGAGGGCATGGCCAACGCCGTGGGCAGCGCGGCGGTCGAGGCGCAAGGCCCCTTCGAGCCTGGGATGTACACGGTGCACGTGACCGGCCTCGGCTACGCGCCCCTCGACTACAGCGGCGCGATGTACGAGCTGCACGTGCTCGCCGAGTACCCCGAAGGACCCGTCGAGAACCTGGGGAGCGCGAGCGCTCCCGCGCCTGCACCGGAACCCGCGCGCACCCCGGGGTTCGAGCCTCTCCTCGCGGCTGCAGCGGTGGGCGCGGCGCTGCTCGCAGCTCGCAGGCGGCGCTAGAGCGTCTTCTCGAGCAGCCGCGCGACTTCCTTCTCGAACGTCGCCTGCAGCTCGCGGCCGATCTCGGCCCTCAGGTCCGGGGGCAGCATCTCCAAGCCGAGCTTCGCTCCTGCTTTGGCGAGCTTCAGGCCCGCGTAGGCCTCCTGCATCTTCGCCTCGAACATCAGGCGCACCGCGTCGCGCAGCTCGTCGCGCAGCTCCGGGCTCGCCTCGAGCTGCTCGCGGATCTTGCGCTTGAGCTCGTCGCGGACGATGTCGCGCATCGCGTCGAAGACCAGGTCCTCGGCGCGCAGGATGTCGCCCACCGAGCCCTTCATCAGCTTCGCGACGGCGTCGTCCACGCGGGCGCAAGCCCCTCCGGGGTCATGAAGCCTGCCTGCTACGGCTTCATCTCGTCCAGCAAGTACGCAGGCAGTTGGACGCCCGAGGCCTCGACCTTGGCCCGGCTCGACCAGCGGAAGCCCACGTCCAGCGTGGCGTACAGCCTGCCTTCGAGGCTCTCGCTGCGCACCTGGATCTTGAGCCCGTCGGGCGTCGCCGCGGCGATGCGGGCGCGCGCGAGGAACGGCGCTCCCGTCGGCGGCAGGCGCTGCTGGTCCCAGTTCTGGGGGCCCTTCGGGATGCCCACCGCGCCCCCGAGCTCGAGGCAGGCCCAGTACGCGCACTCGTAGGCGACCGCGTAGTGGAGGCCCGTGTGGAAGAGCCCTGGCCACCCGACTTCGTCGGCCTTGGGCGTGTAGCGCACGAGGACCTCGTCGCCCACGCGCTCGAACTGCAAGTGCAGGCCGCGCGCGTGCTGGGGGCCGCAGCCCCAGCATGGGCTCTCGGACGGGTTGTCGAGGAACGGCATCGCAGCGCGATGGGCCTGGAGGGCCAAGGCCCTTGCCCCGCCGCGGGCGCGTCAGAACTCCTTCAGGATCAGGCGCGAGCCCGTGGCCTTGATCTCCTTTAGGGCGCGCACGCGCTCGACGAGGTCGTTGAGCTCCTCCGTGGCGCCACAGTTGACGAGGACGACGATGTCGTTCTCGCCGCTCACTTCCCACACCTGCTCGACGCCCTTCCAGCCCGCGACCTGCTGCGACACGTCGCTGGTGTGCACGCCGGTCTCGACCTTGACCTCGATGAGGGCCTTGACGCCCTTGCCCGCGGTCTTCACCGTGAAGCGCTTGATGACGCCGTCCTTCTGCAGCTTCTTCACGCGCGCGCGGATGGTGCCCTCGCTGGTGCCGAGCTGCTTCGCGATGTTCACGAAGGGCTCGCGCGCGTTGCCGCGCAGGATGCTCAGGATGCGCTCGTCGAGGGCGTCCAAGGCGGGTCTCCCCGGGCTGCGAAAATCGTAAAGGGGGGCTTGACCTTAAGCCTTGGGCTTGAACCGGTCAGGGTCAGCGAACGCGGAGGGGCGCATCCGCGTACGCCGTCGCCAAGGCCTCGCCGGCCGCCGCGCCGGCCACGACCACGAGCCCGGCCGGATGCGCCGCGACCGCCGCGGCCGCGCTGCCGGGGCCCTCGAAGGCGCCGCTCCACGCCACGTCGCCCGTCGGCCCGAGCCGCGCCACGAGCCCCGGCCGGCCCGCGCCTCCTGGACCCGCCAGCAGCGTGCCCCCGACCGCGTCGAGGGCCAGCGAGCGCGCGCTCGCGCCGGTCTCGCGGCCGAGCGTGCTCTGCCACTGCAGCGCGCCGAGCGCCGTGAAGCTCGCCGCGTAGGGCGCCTTCCACAAGCCGCGGGCCTCCTCGCCGGCGATGACGAAGCCGGCGGGCGTGCCTTCCCCCGCATAGCCGCGCAGGTGGCCGCCGTCGGGCGCGGCGACGAAGCGCACCCAGCCGCCCGTCGCGGGGTCGAGGTCGCCGAGCGCGTCGAGGTGCACCAGCAGCGCGAGGTTGCGCACGCCGTCGTAGCTCCAGCCCACGCCGACGGGCGAGCCATCGCGCAGCGCGAGCGCGTCCTGCAGCACCTCCTCGCGGCCGAAGTCCAGTGCGCGCGTCCAGCGGTGCAGGCCGTCGGGGTCGATGCGCGCCAGGAGCAGGTCCTTGCCCGTCGAGCCCGCGATGTAGATCGCATCGGTGGTGGCGACCACGCCGCGCGCCGCGTCGTCCGCCGGCGTGGCGATGGTGCGCTCCCAGAGCAGCGCGCCATCGGGATCGAGCGCGGCCACGTACGCGTCGGTGCCTTGGCCGACCGAGCTGCCCACCACGACCACGCCACCGAGGTCGGGGCGGGCCGCGATGCCGCCCGCGAGGCCGCGCGCGAGGGGCGCTTGCCACACCACCGCGCCGAGCGCGTCGAGCCGCCACACCGTGATGGTGCCTGCTTGCGTGCCCGCGACGAACACGTTGCCGAGCGCGTCGATGGCCGCGCCGGTCGCCTCGCCAGCGCCGAGGTCGCGCGTCCACAACGGGGGCGGCGCGAGCGACGGGAGCAGCCCGGCGGCAGCGCCCAGGGTGGGGGCAAAGCAGAGCACGACCGCTGCCAGCGCGAGGGCCTTCCCCAGCATGACGACGGTCTCGCGGCCCTCTTGTGCAGCCTTGAGCGTTTCCCCCATCGAGGCTCGGGGAGCGCGCGCTTCGTATGAAGTGCGGCGGACGCGTCCCCCGGCGGCCGGCGGCAGCAGGCTCAAGTGCTGGGCCAAGGATGCGCAGCCATGCCCGCGAAGCCCGCCGCCAAGCAGCCCAAGGTCACGCTGTACGAGGAGAGCTTCAGCCACCACTGCGTGAAGGCGCGCAAGCTGCTCGACTTCAAGGGCATCACGTACGAGCGCCGCGAGGTCGCCTACCACGACAAGCGCGAGCTCCTCAAGGTGAGCGGTCAGGACTACGTGCCCTTCCTCCAATGGGGCAGCGAGGGCGTGGTGTGGCACGAGATCGTCGCGTTCCTCGAGCGCAAGGTGCCGGACCCGAGCGCGTTCCTGCCCGGCCTCGAAGGCCAAGCGCGCATCCTCGAGCAGTGGGCGCACGACATCCTCGAGGAGCGCGTGTGGCGCTACGTCGTGCCCGACTTCAGCCAAGTCTTCAAGGACGACCTCGAGCGCTGGGTGTTCGAGGAGATCCAGTTCTGGAAGCGCGGCCCCATGGAAGCGCTGAAGGCCAAGCAGCCTGCGGCCCTCGACGACATGCGCAAGCACGTGGCCTTCGTCGAGACCGCGCTCGCCGACCACGACTACGTGCTGGGCGATGCGCCGTGCCTCGCGGACTTCGCGGTCTACGGGGCCCTCGACCCGCTGCGGTTCGTCAAGAAAGAGCTGCCGAAGGAGTTCCCGCGCGTCCGCGCGTGGCAGCAGCGCGTGGGCAAGATCTGAGGCTCAGATCCCGGCCTCGTCCTGCCGCCCGAACACCTCGACCGCGAGGAACGCCGCGGCCAGCAGGAACACCAGCAACGCCGGCAGGGCGAAGTCCGTGTTGAGCCCCTGGGTGAGCTGGCCGAGGTTCGTCATGCTGGGCACCATGGCCTGCACGGCGCCGAGGAAGAGCGTGTTCGGGTTGAGCAGCGCCGCGAGCCCGCCCATGCCGACGCGGTCGAGGCCGCCCTTCACGAAGCCCCAGAACACGTAGAACATCAGCCACACCGCGACGCCCGCGACGAGCGCGCTGGTGGGCGTGCGCGCGAGCGCGCTGACGAGGAGCGCGAGGCTGACCCACACGGTGCACAGCAGCGCGACGAGCACGGCGAGCGTGAAGGCCTCGGCCGCGGGGGGCGCGGCCTGGGACGCGATGATGAGCAGGCCCAGGAACATGGCCACGTACGCGATGAGCGCGAGGTGCGCCGCGCGCCCCAGCAGCTTGCCCAGCGCGAGCCCGCGGCGCGTCACAGGCCTGGAGAGCAGCATGTCGAGCGTGCGCGCGCTGCGCTCCCCGACGATGGCATCGACGGTGCTGAACATGGCGATGAAGGGCGCGAAGAAGGCCGTCATGATCACGATCGCGAGGATCACGAGCCCGGCTGCGGCGTCGGTCGGCACGGCCCCGGGCGCGCCCACGACGGCGCCGACGCCGAGGAACGCGCCGGCCGCGACGAACAGCAGGAACAGCGCGCCCAGCGCGAGCGAGCGCACGCTCCACAGGGCTTGCTGGAACTCGAGCCTTGCCACGGCCAGCACGCCGCGCGTCGCGTCGCTCATGCCGGCGCCCCCGTCATGGCCAGGAAGATCTCCTCCAGGTCGGGCTCGCCGGCGTCGAGCTTCGACACGCGCGCCCCTGCTTTGACCAGCGCGGCGTTGACCTCGGGCGCCAGGCCCGGATCGCCCGCCTCGATGGCGAGATCGGTGCCGTCCTGCCGCACGTTGAGCACGCCGGGCAGCGCGCGGACCTCCGCGAGGACCGCGGCCGACACCCCGCTCGCGACCACACGGATCTCCGAGCGGCCGCGCACGCGGCGCGCGAGGTTGTCGATGCGGTCCACGGCGAGCACGCGGCCGCCGTGGATGATGCCGACGCGGTCGCACACCTGCTCGACCTCGTGCAACAGGTGCGAGCTGAGGAAGACCGTCTTGCCCTGGTCGCGCAGCGCGCGGAGGAAGTCGCGGAACCACGCTGTGCCGGCAGGATCGAGGCCGCTGCTCGGCTCGTCCAGGATCAGGAGGGGTGGATCGTGCAGCAGGGCTTGGGCCAGCGCGAAGCGCTTGCGCATGCCGTGGCTGAACGTTCGGATGCGCTGCGGTCCCTGGTCGCCCAGCGCGACCAGCTGCAGCAGCTCGCGCGCGCGGCGCTCGGCGGCGTCGGGCGCCATGCCGTAGAAGCGCGCGTAGGCGCGCAGCAGGGGCATGGCCTTGAGCGGCGCGGGGAAGGCGGGCTCATCGGGCACGTAGCCGAAGAGGGCCTTCGCGTCGGCGCTGTCGGGGCTCACGGCCTTGCCGAGGATCCACGCCTGGCCCGCCGTCGGCCGGAGCAGGCCGGTGAGGACGCGGATGGTGGTGGTCTTGCCCGCGCCGTTGGGGCCGAGGAAGCCGAACACCTCCCCGCGGCGCACCTCGAACGTTGCGCCCTCGAGCGCGACCTTGGCGCCGAAGACGCGACGCAGGCCCTGGACCTGGATCGCTGCGCCGGTGCTGTCCTGCAAGGCGACCTCGCGCATGGGCGCGGGGGGAGCGGCAGGGCCCTGCTGGGGCGCGGGCTCGGGTGCCTTCGTGGGACGCGTCACGATGGGCTCGCGCTTCGCTGCGGGCGCGGTGCGCGGGGCGTCGGGCACGGGCCCGGGTAAGCCCCTGGGCTACTTGAGGCTGTCCCTGGACGCGGTGAACCTTTCGGCCACCTCCCCTCGCAAGGGTGATGCCGACGAAGTTTCAAACCCGGGGCGGGCGGGTCTCCCGCGGCGAGCAACCTTTAACCGCGCGACTGGCCTAGGGTCTTCGTCATGCTCGTCGATGCCTGGGGTCGGCCCACGACCGACCTGCGCATCTCGCTCACGGACCGGTGCAACTTCCGGTGCGTGTTCTGCCACAACGAGGGCCAGGGCGAGGTCCACAGCCCCTCCGAGCCAGCCCCTGGCGAGATGAGCCTCGACCACGCGCTGCGCTTGGGCAGGATCGCGCACGAGTTCGGCGTCGCGAACTTCAAGCTCACCGGGGGCGAGCCGCTGGTGCGCCGCGACTGCGAGGCGATCGTGGCCGGATTGGCCAGCCTCGGCGACGACGTCGAGGTCAGCATGACCACGAACGGTTCCATGCTGGCCGGGCGCGCGACGCGGCTTCGGCAAGCTGGGTTGGCGCGCGTGAACGTGAGCGTGCACAGCGCGCGGCCGGACGACTTCACGGCCGTGACGGGCGGGCAGCTCGCGCCGGTCTTGGCGGGCGTGGGCGCGGCGCTCGAGGCGGGACTCACGCCCGTGAAGCTCAACATGGTGGTGTTCAAGCCCACCGCAGCGCACATCCCTGAGATGGTGGACTTCGTCGCGTCGCATGCTGGGCTGCACCTGCAGCTGATCGAGTTCATGCCCGAGCTCGTCGGCCACCGCGACTGGCGCGTGGACATCGGCGCGATCCACGCCTGGCTCGCGGAGCGCGCGGACCGCGTCGAGGTGCGCGCGATGCACCACCGGCGCGTCTACCACATCGGCGCCAGCCAGGTGGAGGTCGTGGACCCGGTGGGCAACGAGGACTTCTGCGCGAATTGCCACCGCGTGCGCGTCACCGCCCAAGGAGAGCTGAAGGGTTGCCTCAACGTCGCGGCGACGGTGCCGACCCAAGGCCTCGACGACGCCGGCATCCGCGCGGCCTTCCGGCGCGTCGTGGCGGAGCGCGCGCCCTACTACGGCGGCGTGCTGCAGCGCGACGCGCGGGGCCAATGGCGGCGCGCCGATCTGGTCGAAGCCAGCGCGCGCGGCTACCGCGAGGCGGCCGGTTAGAGGTCTTCGCTCGCCTGGGTCCACTTGGCCACGAGCTTCGCCGGCCACTGCAGCTGCTCGGCGACCTTCGCTTCGGCCGCGGTCATGGGCCGCCCGAGCCGGCGCGTCCGGACGAACGCGAACGGGACGTGGAACGGCCGCTGCGCGCGCCAGTCCCAGCCCAGCAGCATCGGGCCCTCGGCGTCGGCGTAGAACATGGTGGCCATCATGATGTCCTTGTGCGAGCCCTCGGTGGAAACCCACGAGGACACGTTGAACAGCGACGTGCGCGCCCGCTCTTCGCGCAGCTGAGCCAGCACGCGCGCCTCCGGCTTCGTGGCGCGCGCTGCCTGCATGGCGGCCTCGGCCTGACCCGCCTCGAGCCAGTCGAGGATGTGCGTGTGGCCATACACGACGCCCAGATCCTCCGCGGGGCCGACGCGCGGGCCGAAGGTCCTCCACCACGCCTCGAAGCCCGCGAGGGTGCCCTGGCGGTCGTAGCGCGTGCCCGCGATCTGGCGCCAGAGGCGACGGCCGATGGTCATGTAGAACCGCGGGAACCACGCGAGGGTCAGCGCCCCGAGCAGCACCCACCCCACCAGCGTCGGCGAAACCAGCTGCAGGCCGAGCAGCACCACCCACAGCGCGGCGAACGCCCACGCCCACGCGCCGAGGGCCGCGCCGAACTGGCGCACGTGACCCAGCAGCGCCCACGCGCCCTGGACGCGCATGAACTGCGTGTCGAACTGGTGGCCGTGCACGAACACGTAGCCCCGCTCGCCGATGCGCAGCGGCGCGACGTGGCCCTGCGCATCGGGCACCGGGAAGACCTCGCCGACGATCTCGAGGGGCGGCGCGCCCAGGGGATAGCTGCCCGCCAGGGCGCCGAGCACGTTGTCGTGGTTGCCCACCACGTGCACCTTCGCGCCGGGCGCCGCGCGCAGCGGCTCGGCGATCGCCAGGGTGGACATGAGCACCGCCTGGTTCTCGGCGTCCCACAGCTCCACGATGTCGCCCAGCAGCACGAGATGCGAGGGCCGCGCCAGCCGGCGCGCGCGCACCTCCGTGCCATCCCAGATGGGCACGTCGCGGCCGTCCGCGGGC
>DASYRW010000246.1:0-6207 GCA_036003985.1 Thermoplasmatota archaeon | reverse complement strand
CGGCCGCGTCCGCCGCGGAGGTCACCGCCACCTGCACCGTGGCCGACGCGCCCGGCGCGAGGCTCACCACCGAGGTCGCGAGGCTCTGCGACCACCCCTCCGGCAGCACGCCCTCCAGGTGGAAGTCCGCCGCGGCGCAGCTCGGCGCGTCGAGGTTGGTGATCGTCATGGTGTACTGGACCGTCTGGCCGGCCTCGGCCCACGCGCTGCTCGGGCTCACGGCCACGCCCGGCGCCGCGCGCGTGCAGGGCAGCGCGCCGATGGTGACCTCGACCTGGGCGCCCTCGGGGCCGACGCTGAGCGTGTGGAAGGTGATGTTCTTCACCGCGTCGTAGAGCCACCTGTCCGCAAGCAGGGCCCCGTCGGTGAAGGACGACGTGGACGGCGTCGCGTCGAGCAGCAGCGGCTTCGCGAGGGTGGCGTAACCTGGCCCGAGGCGCAGCGACACGCCGCGGACGACGGGGTCGGTCGCGGCGAAGCTGTCGAAGGTGCCCCACGGCTGCCGGAACTCGAGGTAGTAGGACTGGCTGGTGGTGCGGGCCACCCGCACCGCCTGCGGGGCGTCGGTGGGAGCCTCGACGGGCGCGATCGTGTAGACGCCGCTCGTCGTCGCGTCGACGGTGTTGGAGCTCCCGAAGAAACCGAGGCGGCCCTTCTGGAAGTTGTTGTTGATGCGCTTCGTCGTGCCCATGACATCGAAGGGGTCGCCGTACTCGCTGGCGGTGCAGGCGGAGCTGATCGCGACCGCCACGCCGCCGTCCGTGCAGCGGTAGCTGCTCGCGTGGTGGAGCCCGAAGTTGTGGCCCAGCTCGTGGGCGACGACGTACGACGTCATGCTGATGACCCAGCTGTCGGAGGCGCTGATGTACGCCCAGCCCGAGCCCGGGCAGCCGCTGGACTTGAACGCGTACACGAAGTGATCGTAGCCGCCGAGGTCCCAGCCGTCGGCCTGCGCCGCGGCGCGAGCTGCGTTGCTCCAGGTCTTGTAGTTGGAGCTGCAGGCGCTGTTGGTGGAGTTGATCACGTACGGCCCCGCGACGTCGCCGTCGGGCCGCAGGTTGCCGGTGAGGCTCAGCAGGCCGAAGCTGCTGTCGGTCCAGTACGCGTTCGCCGACGACGATCCTGTGAAGACCTCCTTGCGCACCGCGTCCGCGCTCCAGGGGTCGGCCTGGCCGGGGAACTTGAACATCAGCACGAGGACCTTCTTCGCGACGGGTGCTGCGGCGCTGGCCGCCGCGACGGTGCCGGTGCCGTCGCCGTCGGCGGCTGCGACCGCCATGTCCTGGCCGAGGCGCAGGCCCGTCACGCGCGCGCGCTCGCCCGGCTGCAGCTCGGTCGGCGCCGCGAAGTGGAGCACGACCTCGTCGCCGCCATCGGTGGCGAGGCGCCACGAGTCGATGCTCCGCCGGGCGCCGTCGGCGTGCAGCAGCAGGATCGTTCCCTCCAAGTCGACGGCCGCTTCCGCGGGGGCGCCGTCGGGGAGCGCCGCGGCCACGTCGTCGGGCAGCGCGGCGCGCAGCGCGCGGGCGGGGTCGGAGGCCATGGCGGCGAGCAGCGCCCCGGCGCGGTCCTGGGCCAAGCTCGCCAGCCGTGCGGGGGCCGCGCCGTGGTCCACGCCGTGGACGAGGGCGATCGTCAGGCCCTCGAGCGAGGAGCTGGAGCCGCGCGCGCTGCGCGAGGCGTCAGCAGAGGGCAATTGGGCAATCAGAAGCAGCGTGACCGCGATGGCGACAAGCGCGCGCATGATGAGGACCCCCAAACCAGCCGGCTCCCGATTGCCGGCACCACCCGACCGAGCATTGCGGGCCCGCGCCATAACGGTTCCGAAGTCGGCAACTCAGGCTTCACCAGCCTTGCCTCGCGTGCGCTTCGGCCGCGCGGCCGTGGGGCCGGACGGGCCGGCGATGGCCGACCTCTGAGCGTGCAGAAGCACGAATCGTCGCGCGCGTCGCAAACGGCGTTTCGGTCCGCAGCGCCGCGCGTCCGCGAACTTGCGCACCGTTGCGAGGGCGTCGCTGCCACGCTTCTCAGGCAAACGCTATGCAGCCCGACCCGCGATGCGCAGCCAGACCCATCCATGTCCCTCCGTCCGCTCGCCGTCGCAGGCTTGTTGCTGGCGCTCGCCGCGGCGCCCGCACCGGCGTCGGGGGCGATGGCCGCGGACTGCGATGCGGGATGGGCCTGCGGCCCTGCCGTCGGCACCATCCAGCCCGGCGCGCGCCTCACGAACGGCTGCACGATGAACTTCATCGTCCGCGACGCGCAGGGCAGGCTGTACTTCGGCACGGCGGGGCACTGCGGCGACGTCGGCGAGACGCTCGGTGTGGTGGACGTCGGCGACGCGGTGGCCACCGTCGTGTACGACCGTTACTGGGACGGCGGCATGGACTTCGCCTTGGCGCGCATCGACGAGAGCTTCCGCGGCGCCGTGGACCCTACGCTCCTTCACTGGGGCGGCCCCGTCGGCCTCGCCGCGGGCGACCCCGAGCTGTTCGAGGTGACCTTCCATTACGGGTGGGGCAACGTCTACAACGTCAGCGAGACGACGCGGGCGCGGGTCGGCGTCGTGCTCGGCTGGGACGATGCGGAGTTTTCGTACCTCGGCTTCGCCCAGCCCGGCGACAGCGGCGCACCCATCCTCGACCAGGACGGTCGGGCGCTTGGCCTCCACGTGCGCAGCTCCCTGGGCGTCGAGCTGCCGGAGGTCGGCGACCTGCGCGTCGACCCCAGCTACAAGTTCGCCGTTCGCCTCGACGCCGCCCTCGCCCAGGCGGAGGCGGCGACGCACCTGCAATTCGCGGTGGTGCCGGGCACGATCGCGCCGTGCATGATTCCGACCGCATGGTCGCTGCTGGACGACCCGAGCCACGCCCACGTGGTGCTGCGCGGGTGCGTCGGGTTGGCGGAGTGAGGGCGCTCGCCAGCGCGCGGTTCCTCGCGCCGAGGTAGGCCAGGGAAGAAGGGCTCGCGCTGGAGGGTGTAAGGAGAAAGAAGGATGGCGGGGCCGCCACAGGCCCCGCCGAGGTTCGAGGCTGGTCTACACGATTTCGTCGCCGCAGTGGCCGGGGCCGGTGCGACCGTTGGCGTAGTCGTCCAGCGCCAGCACAAGGGTCGAAGTGGCTCCCGCGGCCAGGGACCCGGTGCCGACGGGCGGCACGACGAGGCCGCCGATGAGGGCGTCGGCGTCGGCGATGGTGGTCTCGACCGCGGTCCCGTCCGCCCCATTGGCGATGCTCAGCTTGGCCGCGATGAGCTGGTGGGCCAGGGTGATGAGGCCGTTGCCCTTCGGGGCCTGATCGAGGATGCTCTGCAGCTCGGCCTCGGTGTACGAGACCGTGCCGAGCGTCAGGGAACCGACCGGCCATTGACTCACGTAGCCGATGACGTTGCCGAACTCGTCATAGATCTTCTCGCTGGCTGGTCCGGCCGCTCCGTGCGTCCGCCAGAAGCCTTGGGTGTACGTGCAGCCGCCCGCGGAGGTCGGGCACGCTTCGGTGGACGCGGCGAAGTCGGGCGTCCAGTCGCTGCGCGTGCGCTTGTTGTCCGCGTGGGCGAAGGCGTGGAACACGTACTCCGTGCCGCAGTCGAGCGCCACGTTGCACGCGGCGGCGTCGCCCGCGCCGTTGCTCACGGACGCGCCGGTGTCGAGGGTCAGGTCGCCGATGCGCACGGTGACGGTTTCCCCGGCGGCAAGATTGTAGTTGCTGCCCTGCGGGTTGCCCGAGAACGAGGCCTTGCACAGGCGCGCGTCGTCGGAGGCGAACCAGGTGTTGTCGTCGGCCGTCCCGGCGAGGCCGTCGGGGCCGAGCGCCAGCGCCGCGGCGGTCTCCCACTGGATGCTGAATCCAGCCGGCGCGCCCGTGGGGCTGCCGGCGGTGACCGTGAGCTCGATGAAGCCCTGGCTGGTCCCCGCCAGCCCGAGGATCGGGGTGGACATCTTGGCCTTCGCGTCCGTCGCGGAGCCGAGGAGCCCATCGAGGAAGACCACGACGTCCTGCAGGCCCCCGGCGAGCAGGCCATCGTCAGCCATCGCCACAGGGGCCACGGCCGTGGTCCCCAGCATCAGCGTTGCAAGCACGATCGCACTTGTGCGGTTCCATGACATTTTGGAGCCTCCTTCGAACGCCTCGCAACAGGATGCCGCCAACGCGGCGAATACCCAACCTGCGCCCGAGGCTTTTCGCTTGGTAATCACACATCGTTGGTGCAACGTTGACCATTCCGGACGCTGCGTCCTCACGACTCGTCGCCGACGCAATCGAACGGTTGCCTAGGATTTTTCTGGGGTTGCGCTGCGGGTAGCAACGGCGCGCACGACGCGGATGGCGGCCGCGTGGGGCTTCCGCTGGAATGATGACGAGAAAGAAGGAGATCGGGGCGCGGAACGGCACGCGCGCCGCCGCGCGCCCGGCGCGAGAGGGCGCGCACCACGCCGTCGGTGCGATCGATGCGGATCTGGCAGGGGGCGAGCGCCAGCGATGCCGTGTTCAGGGTGAAGGGAGAAAAAGAGCGGCGGCGGAGCGCGTGTTGCCGAGCGCCCCGCCCCGGTGTGTTGCCCCTACTTCACGAGCGAGACTTGGCACGCGCGCGTCACGCCGTCGCCCAGGTCGATCCGGATCTGCCACGCGCCGAGCGCCAGCGACTTCGTGTTCAGGTTGAAGATGTACTGGTCGCTGGTCGCGTCGTAGCGGAAGAGGTTGCCCGCCACGGCGTTGCTGGTGGACATGGCGGCGGATTCGGCGCCGGCATTGCCCGCGCTGTCCAGCTTGGCCACGTACACCTTGCCGGTGGCATCGATGATCCCAGCGCTCTCCCCGACGAGGCTGAACTTGACCGCCAGCGTGCTGCCGAGCTTGGCGGTCGGGGTGCTGGTGGACTGCGTCGTGGAGCCGCCGCTGCCCGAGCCGACGGGCGACTTGACGCCGCTCCACTGGTACGTCACGCTCACCTTGAACGTGCCGATCCGGACGTTGCCGGCGGCGTCGCTGGCCGTGCAGGTCACGGTGGTGGTGCCCACGGGGAACTTCGTGCCCGAGGGCGGGTCGCACGAGATCGCCACGGAGCCGTCGACCGCGTCGGTGGCCGACGCGCTGTAGGTCACGATCGTGCCCTGGGCGCTCTTGGCCTTCACCGAGATGTCGGCGGGCAGGCTCAGCGCCGGCGGGGTGCCCTCCAGGATGGTGACCTGGAAGGTGCCCGTCGCGGCGTTGCCGTGGGCGTCGGTCGCGGTGCAGCTGACCGTGGTGGTGCCCACGGGGAACGTGCTGCCGCTGCCGGGGTTGCACACGGGCGTGACCGCGCCGTCCACGACGTCGCTGGCGGTGGGCGCGAAGCTCACCGCGGCGCCGTTCATGCCGTTGGCTTCCTTGGACTTGTCCTGCAGCCCCGCGAGGGTGGGGGGCGTCGTGTCCACGACGCCGACCACGAAGCTGTCGCTCCCGGTGTTGCCGTGGCTGTCCGTCGCCGTGCAGGTCACGGTTGTGTCGCCGAGGGCGAAGGTGGTGCCCGACGTGTGCGTGCACGAGGCCGCGATGGCGCCGTCCACGATGTCCTCGGCCGTGACGCCGAACGTCACGGGGGCGCCCGCCGCGCTCGTGGCCTCGGCGGTCACGGGCGCGATGCCAGCCAGGGTCGGCGGCGTGGCGTCGACGACGGTCACGCTGAAGCTCTTCGAGGCCTCGTTGCCGTTGCTGTCCACGGCGGTGCACGCGACCACCGTGGTGGCGTCGAGCGGGAACTGGTCGCCCGACTGGGACGTGCAGCTCACGGCGACGTCGAGGTCGTAGTTGTCCGTCGCCAAGACGGTGAAGTCGTACGGCGCTCCCGCGGGATTGGCGGCGTCGATGGTCTTCGCGCCCGGCACGGTGATGTCGGGCGGCGTGGTGTCGAGCACGCTCACCGGGATGTCCTTGGCGATGTGGTTGCCGATGGCATCCGTGGCCGTGCAGCTCACGGTCGAGTCCCCGAGGGCGAAGGTGCTGCCGCTCGCGGGGGTGCAGCTGACGCTGGCGTAACCCGTGCCGACGTCGTTCGCCACCGCCGAGAACGTCACGGTCGCGCCGTCGTGGCTGGTGGCTTCGGCTGTGATGCTGTCGGGCGCGATCAGCGTGGGCGCCGTGGTGTCCACGACGGTCACGGTGAATGTGCCCGAGGCGGGGTTGCCGTGGGCGTCGGCGGCGCTGCAGGTCACGGTCTGCTGCTGGTTGA
>DASYRW010000245.1:0-4491 GCA_036003985.1 Thermoplasmatota archaeon | reverse complement strand
TCTTCTCCATCGTGGGGCCGAAGAAGATGTCATACGTCTGGGCCTTCTTGGGCTCCGACGCGATGGGGAAGCCCTCCGGCGCCTTCGCGAACCCGCCCCGGACCTCGACGTAGTTGCCGGCCTTGACCGACCACGCTCTCTGGTCGTTCTTGTAGTCGATCGGCGCGTACACGACCCCGGAGTTCTTCTTGATCATCGCGCCGAACATGCCGAAGAGCCCGCCGGCCTGGCCGCCGAGGATGGTTTCGAGGGCCTTGCGCTGGTCCGGCTTCGCCTTCTCGTCGAGGACGCAGGCAGCCTCGGCGACGCCGGCGCCCTTGAAGAGGTTGTTGGCCGCCGACCGCATGAACACGATCGCCGTCAGCCCGTCGAGCTTCGTGGCGCCGTAGCTGCCGCGCTCGATGTTGTAGACGATCACCGGCGTGCAGGTGTCGTTGGTGGTGTCCTGCCCGTAGTTGCAGGGGCAGAGCGTGGTGCAGTCGCAAGCGTCCAAGCACGTGCCCTCGATCGTCCATCGCTCGGCCATGCTCGGGGCAGCGCCGCGATGGCCTTGAAGGTGCCCATCGTCGCAACGGCGAACCTGAACCCGTGCACGCCCTACGCCTCGTACTCGTAGAACCCGCGCCCGCTCTTCTTGCCGAACCTGCCTGCGTGGTAGAGCTGGTCCACGACGCGCACCGGCTTCGTGGTCTCGAAGCCGCTCTCCTTCAGGTGGTTCGTGAGGTGCCAGATGACGTCGATGCCGATGAGGTCGGAGAGCTCGAAGGGCCCCATCGGCATGCCTGCCCCAGCCTTCATGGCGAGGTCGATGTCCCTTGGCGAGGCGATGCCCTCCTCCATCAGCGCGTAGGCCTCCCACAGCATGCGGCCCAGGATGCGGTTGACGACGAAGCCGGGGATCTCCTTCACGCGCACGGGCTGCATCGGGAAGCGGTGGTTGCGCAATTCTTGGAGCAGGCCCAGGACGTCCTCGACGGTGGACTCGTCGGTCTCCATGCCCGGGATGACCTCGACGAGGGGCAGCATCGTTGGAGGGTTGAAGAAGTGCAGGCCGATGACCTTCTTCGGCCGCTTGGTCGCCGCGGCGATGGCCGTGATGCTGAGCCCGCTGGTGTTGGACGCGAGCACGACATGGCGCGGCGTGGCCTCGTCCAGCTCGCGGAAGACCTTCTTCTTGACCTCGAGGTCCTCGAAGACCGCCTCGATGATGAGGTCGCAGTCGGCGAGGTCCTTGTTGTCCACGCTGCCCTGGATGCTCGCGCGCACGCGGTCGGCGCGCTCGCGCGTGTACGTGGGTTTGCGCGCCTCGCGCACCCTGGCCTGCTGCTCCGCGGTGAGCTTGATGCCGAGGTCCTCGATGCGCGCGATCTCCCCTTGAGCTTTGGACGCATGGAACTGCACGAGCTCGTCGAGCAGCTTGTCCACGTGGCGCAGCCCGCGCTCCACGACCTCCTTGTTGAGGTCCTTGAGCACCACCTTCTTGCCGTTGAGCGCGAGGACTTCCGCGATGGCGGCGCCCATCGTGCCGGCGCCGACGACGCCGACCTTCTGGACGAAGAGGACCATGGGCCTGCAGCGGGCCGGCGGGCCATGAAGGTTCGGTGTCGCTCCCGACACGCGCCCGGTCGCGCGCCCGGCGGGCAAGGCCTCAAGGCCACCGAGGGCACTGGCCCGGCCGAGGCGATCCCGCGCGCGCCCTGCTCCGCGCCGCGCTGCTGCTCGTGCTCGCTTCCGCGCCCATCGCCGCGCCCGCGTCCGCGGTCATCCGCGCCACGGCCTGCGCTGGAGGATGCATCGTGCTATCCCCGCCCGACCCGTGCGATGGCTCGCCCGCGCTTCACCTTGTGTGCTTCCTCCCTCCTGGCCCGTGCGACGGCCAGTTCGTGGGCGGCGTGGGGGTCGAGGTCTGTCACTCCCCGCGGCCGCAATAGGTTGTGACCAGGCGCGCGCGAGGCGAACCCTCAAGGCCATGCTCGGCGTGCTGGACGCGATGGCCGTCATCGAGACGCGCGACCTGGCCAAGCACTACGGCGAGATCAAGGCCGTCGATGGCGTCACCCTCGACATCGCCGAGGGCGAGGTGTTCGGCCTGCTTGGTCCTAATGGCGCGGGCAAGACCACGACGCTCTCGATGCTCGTCACGCTCACCAAGCCGACCAGCGGCACCGCGCGCATCAACGGCATGGACGTCGCCCGCGAGCCGCTGAAGGTGCGCGAGCAGGTGGGCATCGTCTTCCAGGAGCCCTCCCTGGATGCCATCCTGACGGGCCGCGAGAACCTCGACGTGCACGGCCGGCTCTACGGCGTGCAGCCCGCCGCGAGGCGCGCCGAGCGGATCGCGGAGCTGCTGAAGCTCGTGGACCTCGAGGGCCGCGCCGACGACCTGGTCAAGACCTACAGCGGCGGCATGAAGCGCCGGCTCGAGATCGCGCGCGGGCTGATGCACAAGCCGCGCGTGCTGTTCCTCGACGAGCCGACCCTGGGCTTGGATCCAGCCACGCGCGAGCACATCTGGACGTACCTCGAGCGCATGGTGGAGGAGCTGCGCACGACCGTGATCCTCACGACCCACTACATGGACGAGGCCGACCGCCTGTGCGACCGCGTCGGCATCATCGACCACGGCAAGATCGTCGCGCTGGACACGCCCGAGCGCCTGCGCGCCTCGCTGGGGGGCGACGTGGTGAAGCTGCGGCTCAAGGCGCCGAGCACGAAGCCCTTCGAGGCCCTCAAGTTCGTCAAGCGCGCCGAGGTCAAGGGCAACGAGGTGCTGCTGACCGTGGAGGACAGCGCCACGAACCTCGCGGCCATCCTCGCGGCCGCCGACGGCGTCGAGCACGTCGAGCTGCGGACGCCGACGCTGCAGGACGTGTTCCTGCACTTCACCGGCCGCGAGATGCGCGAGGAGAGCGAGGACGAGGCCGGCAGCGGGTTCATGAGCGCCTTCAGCGCGACGCAGCGGGGGAACTGACATGGGCAACGAGTTCGCGGCCGTGCAAGCTGTGTGGCTGCGCGAGTTCAAGGTGTTCCAGCGCGAGAAGTCGCGCGTCGTGAGCAGCGTCGTGAGCCCGCTGTTCTGGCTGGTGCTGTTCGGCGCCGGCCTGGGCGGCTTCGTCGAGGGCCTGCCCGCGGGGCTCACGTACACGGCGTTCATCTTCCCCGGTCTGCTGTTCATGACGGTCCTGTTCAGCTCGATGTTCTTCGGCATGTACATCGTGTGGGACCGCAAGCTCGACTTCCTCAAGGAGGTGCTCGCCGCGCCGGTGAGCAGGCCGAGCATCTTCCTCGGCAAGGTCTTGGGCGGAACGACCGATGCACTGGCGCAGTCGCTGCTCCTCATCCTCCTCGGGGCGCTCGTGCTCCCCTTCCTCAGCCCGGGGTTCCCCGGCTTGAGCCCCGTCGGCATGCTGCTGTCGCTCCCGGTGATCTTCCTCATCGCCGTCTCGATCGCGTCGCTCGGCCTGGGCATCGGCACGATGTTCGAGAGCTTCGAGGGCTTCCAGGTCGTGGTCAGCTTCGTGATCTTCCCGCTGTTCTTCCTCAGCGGCGCGCTCTACCCGCTCACGGGACTGCCGAGCTGGCTCACGGTGGTGACGACGGTGAACCCGCTGAGCTACGCGGTGGACCTGCTGCGGTACCTGCTGCTGGGAGCTGGGACGGTGAACCCGCTGTTCAGCTTCGGCATGCTGGTGGGCTTCACGGCCCTCATGCTGGGCTTCGGGACCTTCATGTTCCAGCGGATGAAGTGAGGCGGGGCAGGATCCCGCTCCAGGCGGCCGCGGGCGCGGTCACCGCGCTGGGCACGAGCAGCGACGGGCCCGCGACCATGCCCGCGTAGGCCGCGTCGCGCGCGCGGCTCTGCTGCTTCGTCGCGGTCGCGTTGCCCGCGCAGTCCTCGGTGCAGCCGTCGGCGAAGGCGACGTGCACGCCTCCTTGGGGATCGAGGGCGATGTCGATGAAGTCGAGCAGGTTGCGCGCGGGATCGCCGCCGCCGCTCTCCCACATGTAGCCGATCTGGACCGGATCGTCTGCGGGCGTGACCTGCGTCGTCACGAAGGTGGGCTCGGCCGCTTCGGCGTCGAGGCTGAAGGTCACGAACAGGTGCCAGCGCGCGTCGTCCGTCACGTCATTGGGCGCGGCGGCGCTGTCCCGCGTGCCCAGGTACGCGATGGCGATGCGCCCGTCGCTGCCGGCCGCGAGGACGCCGAAGCGCGTGCTGACGAGGTCGGGCGCGCTCACCAGGAACGGGCCCTCGACGTTGTCGAAGCCGTCGCGCGTCCGCAGCAGCCACGTGCGATGGTCGGCCCCGCTGCTGAAGACGTAGTAGGCGACGCCGTCGGACGTGACCCCGATGTCGTTGTCGTCCTCGGTGCCGCCCAGCCCGCCGGTGTGCAGCCGCATCGCGTCCCAGCTCTGGCCATTGTCGCGGCTGCGCGCGACGTAGGTGTCGTGGCAGTTCGCGCCGTAGGGCACGTACACCGTGCCGTCGGG
>DASYRW010000244.1:0-8483 GCA_036003985.1 Thermoplasmatota archaeon | reverse complement strand
GTGAGGGAACTCGGCAAATTAGCCCCGTAAGTTCGCGAGAAGGGGTGCCAGCCTCGAGAGAGACTGGTCGCAGTGACAAGGGCGCTCCGACTGTTTAACCAAAACACAGGTGACCGCAAGCCCGAAAGGGTGAGTATGGTCGCTGAATCCTGCCCAGTGGCGGTATCTGAATCCCGGGTTCAACCGGACGAAGGACCGCTAAACGGCGGGGGTAACTATGACCCTCTTAAGGTAGCGTAATACCTTGCCGCTTAATTGGCGGCTTGCATCAATGGTCCAACGAGGGCGCCACTGTCCCCACAAGCAGGCCGGTGAAAACGACATACTGGCGAACAGTCCAGTACCTTCCTAGGGGAAGCGAAGACCCTGTTGAGCTTTACTGCAGCCTGCGGTTGCGATACGACTTTGGATGTGTAGCGTAGGCGGGACCCGTTACAAAGGGCCGGGCGCTAGCTCGGTACCGAGGGGACGATGAAACACCGCCCTTCTGAAGTTGTACCGCTTACTGCCTTCGGGCAGGACACCCGTAGGTGGGCAGTTTGGGTGGGGCGCCACGCGCTCAAAAAGGTATCAAGCGCGCCCAAAGCCGGGCTCAGGCCGGTCAGAAATCGGCCGTGGAGTGCAAGGGCAAAAGCCCGGTTGACTCGGACATCCACAACAAGTGTCCGAGATGCGAAAGCAAGGCCTAGCGAACCATTGAGGCTCTTTGATGGGGCCCAATGATGTCAGAAAAGTTACCACAGGGATAACTGAGTCGTCTTCGGCAAGAGCCCCTATCGACCCGAAGGCTTGCTACTTCGATGTCGGTTCTCTCCATCCTGGTGGTGCAGCAGCTGCCAAGGGTGGGGTTGTTCGCCCATTAAAGGGGATCGTGAGCTGGGTTCAGACCGTCGTGAGACAGGTTTGTTGCTATCTCTAGGAAGCGCCACTGCCTGAGGGGAAGGGTCCTTTAGTACGAGAGGAACAAGGGCCCGGCGCCTCTAGTTCAGCGGTTGTCCGGTAGGGCATCGCCGCGCAGCCACGCGCCACAGGATAAGGGCTGAAAGCATCTAAGCCCGAAACCCACCCCAAGACGAGGCAGTTGGACTCTCGTAGAAGACGAGATTGATAGGGCGGGGGTGTACGCACCGAGCCTTCGGGCGAGGTGTTCAGCCCGCCGCTACTAACCGTCCGAATCGTCAATGTGGTGACTCAAACCTTCAAACAGGGATGCGTTTGTTCGCGGGCGCGAAGCGCCCATTCCTGATTCGCTTCGGAATCGCCGGAGCGATCCCAGTGCAATGGGTGGTTTGACGGCCAGAGCGGAGGTTCTCACCCGGTCCCATTCCGAACCCGGAAGTTAAGCCCTCCTGCGTAGAACCCAGACTGAGGTGGGAGACCCCTCGGAACGGGTAGCGTCTCAGACGCCTGGCGACTCCTGTGTAGTTCCGGAGGTACCCCGTCTTCGGACGGGAATACTAAACCGGGGCGTTGACCACAGGGGCTGCTTGCTACGCTGTCAGCCACCCATTCACCTTCCTTTCACTTCCTTCGCCCCAGCGGAGCGGGCGGCGGTGCGCGTGCGCAGGCTTCGAGGTCGGGCTCGTCCTCCAAGCCGGCGTCAGCCAGGCATCGGCCCCTCGGCTGGTTCCGCTGGAGGGCCAAGGCTTCAAGTAGGCTGCGCAGCCATCGCGCGCCGTGGCCGCACGCTTCCCCATCGAGGCCTCGGAGCTGCGGGGCCAGACGTTCTCCTGCCTCGAGGGCTGCGGCTTCTGCTGCCTCTGCCAGCCTGGGCTCAGCGTCGCGGAGCGCGGCCGCTTCCGGGGCCCGCTGCGGGAGGCGGTCGCGCCGGGGGGCGACGCGCTCCGCATCGTGGGCCAGGCGGGCCCGTGCGCGCTGCTGTCGCGGGAGCGCGCGTGCACGCAGTACGATCTGCGGCCAAGGGGCTGCCGGAGCTTCCCCTACCACACAACCTTGAGCTGGCGCGCGCAGGTCAACCTCAACCGCGGCTGCCCCGGCACGTGGGCGCACGGGCCGGCCGCGGCGCGCGGTTTCGCGCCCGCCGAGGCCCTGCCGCCGGCGCGTGAGACGGTGGAGGCCCTCCGGGCCGCGCAGGCGGCGTGGCGCGCCTTCGCCCGCCAGGCGCGCGCCGCGAGCGTGTACGAGCCGCCCGCCCGCGTGCGGGCGCGGCTGCGCGCGTGCGCACCCCTGCTGCGAACGGAGCGGGGGCTCGCGGCGGGGCTCGCGCTCGCGGAGGCGGGCCTGCCCGTGGGCCCGCGCGCGCTGCGCGCAGGCCTCGGCGAGGCGCGCGTCGAGGCCCTCCACGGCTTCCTCGAGGAGCAGGCGCGCGCCACCTTCGGCCAGCAAGACGCGAAGCGGCTCCCGATCTTCGTGGACGCCGACGACGGGTTCCGATGGCTCGCGTTCCGCCTGCGCGGCGATGCGCTGGAGCGGCTCGCCATCACGCCGGCGGGCGCGCTGCAGCCCCGCGGCGAGCAGCCCCTCGCGCCCCTGCCCCTGCTGGCGCGCGATGCCGGGGCGGAGCGCCTGTTCGCGGCGCACGCTGGCGTCGTCGTCGAGCGCGACTTGCTGTACGGCCTCGCGGCCTTCATGCTGGACAGGCTCGGCTACGGCGAGCCCTTCGCGAGCGCCGCGCTCCGCGAGCTGTGCGCGGCCCTGGGCGACCTGTGGGTGCGCGCTGGCTTCCTCGCACGGTTCGACGGCGACGTGGCCCTGGATGGCCGCGCCATGGCGCGCGGCGTGGGGTTCTTCGACATGGACTTCCTCAACGCGCCGACGATCGGCGTCGCATTCTAGGCCGGCCCGTTGCGGAGCTCGATGCCCAGCTCGTAGGGGAGCGCCTGGGCGCCGCCCTGGGGCCGGAAGACCTCGATGGTCCAGGCGCCGACCGCGCCGAAGTCCGTGACCTGCACGACGGCGCCGGGCCCGATGCCTTGCCCCACGACGGCGCCCGTCGCGTCGTAGACGCGCACGGTCAGCTCGTCGGGGTTCACGCCGCCCGGCAGTGGCAGCGGGAGCGGGGGAGCCGGCGTCGTGGCGTTGTAGGCCAGCGTCACCGTCAGGGACTGCGGCCGGTAGGGCGCGGCGCCGCCGCCGGCGAACACGGCCAAGGTCTCGTTGACCGACTTCGCGCCGTCCACGCTGGCCGGGGCCTGGCTCGCGACGACGCGTCCTTCGCCCACATATACCAGCGCGCTGGTGTTGCCCAGCAGACCGTTGGTGTCCGCGACGGTGAGCGTGGCGCGGAAGCCGCCGACGCGGGTGTAGGTGTGGGTCACGTGCGCGCCGGTCTGGGTCGGGGCGCCGTCCCCGAAGCTCCAGCTGTAGGTGCGCACACCGCCCTCGGCAGTGGAGCCGCCGCCGTCGAACGCGAGCTCCTGCCCGGCCAGCGTCTGGTAGGGGGCCGACACGGCGGCGCCAGCGACCTGGATCGCGATGCGGGCCTGCGGCGGCGGCACCACCACCACGTGTTCGGTGTGCTGCGCCTCCTTGCCGCCGGCCGCGCGGACGGTGAGCGTGACCGTGTAGCCCTCTTGGGTGCTGCGCGCCGTGTATGCGTGGGTGGCGCGCGCGCTGCTCGCGCCCGAGCCGTCGCCGAAGTCCCACGCGTACTCGAGCGCGCCGCCGGCGGGATCGCGGCTGCCGCTGGCGTCGAAGGTCACCAGCTGGCCGACGGCCGCGACGTTGCCGCTGAGCGTGAAGCGCGCCTCGGGTGGATTGCCGCCGCCCACGCCAAGGCGGTCGCCCACGCCCAGGGGGTCCACGCCGAGGGCCGGGAGCACCACCGCGAGCAGCAGCAGCGCCAGGATGATCAGGACGGGGATGAGGATCCAGCCGCGGCGCCGGCGCTTCGGGCGCTCCTCGCCGGGAGGCGCCAGCTCGGCGGGTGGCGCGGGCTCGTCCTCCGGGGGGCTCTCGGCCTTGCGGCGGCGGCCGAAGAGGCCGCGCGGCGCTTCGGGCTCTGGTGCGGGCGGCGGGAGCTCCTCGGTCTCCTCGCCGATGGTCTCCTCGCGCGTGACCTGGCCGCGTTGGTCCACCTCGCGGCGGACGACTTCCACCTTCGAGGGGCCGGCTGCCGACGCGCGCCAGGCGCCTCCTACCTGCTGCCAGCCCGTGCTCGGCGGGGGCGGCGGCGCAGGCTCGGGGGCCGGTGCGGAGGCCTCCTCTTCTGGGGCGGCCGGCTCCGACGCGCGGCCCCGGCGGCCCAGCTTCCCCAGCCCAAGCTTGCGCGCGGGCTTGGGCTCGGGAGGAGCCTCGGCCGGCGCGGCTGGCTCGGGGGGCGGCGCGGCCTTTCGCTTGAAGGGCAGCTTCCGCGCAGCTTTCGGCGCGGCGGGCTCCGACGCTTCCGGCTCCGGCGGAGCCGCGGGTTTGGCCTTCTTCTTCGGCTTCTCGGGCGCGGCGCCGGACTCGAGGGCGGCGAGCTCGGCCTCGAGCCGCGCCAGCTCCTCGTCCAGCTCCTCGACGCTCTTCTTCGCCATGCCGAGCGGGGCGGCCATCCCCCCGACGATATATAAGGCCCACGTCCTGGCGGGGCACCTCGCCCCACCGGCCGCGTGGGCCCAGAGGACCGCGCCGAACTACAAGCGCTGTCAGGCAAATGGTCTGGGCGCGCCGCGCGAGGCGGGGCCATGCACCCGAAGGTGCTCGACCTCCAGCGCCATGTCCGCGCCGGCTATGCCCTCGCGCGCGTCGAGGACCGCGCCCAGGGCGGCGTGCGCATCCACCTGCGCCGCGGCGCCGCGAAGAAGGCCCTCACCTTCGAGCACTTCGAGGTCCCGGCCGTGCTGCAGGAATGCACCTGCGTCGGCCTGGCCAAGTAGGACTCTCACCCGGCGGTCCCGCGGGGACTTGGCCCCCCGCGGGCCCACCACCGGCCCCCCGGTGCGCCGCTGCGCCCGGCTTGCCCCTGGGACCCGCGCCTCGGTCCTCATGCGGCGATGGACCCTTTTGGACACGATGCGCGCCGCAGCGCTGCTGCTCCTCCTCGCTCTCGCTGCGCCAGCCGCGGCCACACCCCTCGAGGACGCGGGCGAGGCGCTCGAGCGAGCATCGCGGCTCCGGCTGCCGCCGCGCGACGCGAGCGTGGGCGAAGCCGTGCGCGACGCCGTCGCGCCGCCGCCCGACCCGGTCGCGCCGCAGGCCGCCGGGCCCTTGCCACCCCCGGAGGCCGTGGCGCGCGCCGGCGCGGACGTGCTGCTGTGGGCGCTGGCTGCGGGGGGCTTCGCGGCGAGCGTCGGCCTGGGGTGGCGGCACCTCCACGCGCGCAACGTGCTCGACCACCCGCAGCGCGCCGCGATCCTCGCGCTGATCCGCGCCCAGCCGGGCCTCCACCTGCGCGCCCTCGCGCGCGCGACGTCGCAGCCGGTGCAGCAAGCAGCGTACCATCTGCGCGTCCTCGAGCGGCTCGGCTATGCGCGCGCGCAGAGCATCGGCGGCAAGAAGTGCTACTTCGAACCCGGCGCGGCGCCCGAGGTCCGCCGCGCGCTCCTCGAGGCCTCGCTCCAGCCCGGCGAAGCGGCGCAGCGCGTGCTCGACGTCGTCCAACGCAACCCCGGCGCGAGCCAGAGCGAGGTCGCGCGCGAGCTCGGCATCCTGCCCGGGGCCGCGCGCTGGCACCTCCACCGGCTCGCCACCCAAGGCAAGCTCGATGAGGCGCGCGAGGGTCGCGCGCTCACCTACCGCCCGAGGGTCAGTAGCGGACCTCGACCGTGAGGTCGTACGGCACGCTCAGGCCGCTGGTGCGCTCCACCTCGATGCTCCACGCGCCCGGCGCGTGGCCTTGCAGCATCGGCGCGGCGACGTCGAGCAGGCCTTCGTGGGGGCCCTGGGAACCCAGGGGAGGGCTCGCGTCCAAGGCGGCGACCTCCCCGCCCTGCGCGTCCACGAGGCGCACGCGCAGCGCGTTCACGCCCAGCAGCGCGTCGAAGCGCACGCCGATCGCGATGCGCTGCACGTGCTCCGCGATGTCGAGCTGGTGGGTTACGCGGTCCTTCGTGAGCGCGACGGTGCCGGGGTCCGAGCGCAGCTCGTCCACGGGCAGGGCGCGCTGGTCTTCGGCGACGAGGCCCCCGCCGTCGGTGGCGCGCAGCGTGACCGTGTAGCGCCCGCCGCGCGCGTAGGTGTGGGTGGCCTCGGGCGTCCCGGCCGAAGCGCCGTCGCCGAAGTCCCACGCCAGCGTGAGCGCGCCGCCCTCGGGGTCCTGCGCCTGCGCCACGAAGGTGAGCTCCTCGCCGACCAGCGCGCGTTCGGCCGCGGCGTCGCCGCGGCGCACCTCGAGCGCGGCGGTGGGCGGGCGGTTGTCCAGCACGGTGATGAGCGCGGCCTCCGTGTTCTCCAGGCCTGCCGCGTTGCGCACCAGCAGGCGCACCGTGTAGATGCCCGGCGCGGCCCAGCGGTGCGTGACCTCGGCGCCTTGGGCGCGGCTCCCGTCGCCGAAGTCCCAGGCAAAGGTGAGGGCGAAGCCCTGCGGGTCGCGGCTGCCCTCGGCGCTCAGGACGATGGCCTGGCCGACGGGCACGACCGTCGCGGACGTGCGCACGTGCGGCACGGGCGCGTCGGGGGCCAGAGGAGCGGGGACGAAGCCGAGCGCGGCCTTCAGCTCGCCCATGTTGTCGATCCCGAGGCAGCCGCTGCAGGCTACCATGACCGCGAGGAGCGCCAAGGCTGCGCGCATGTGCATCCCGCCACGCCAACATTCCGCGCCGCGGATAATGGTGCCGGTTTGCTCACGCGCGCTCGCGCTTGCGCCCGAACAGCCCGCGCTTGCCCGCGGCGGGCGCTGCCTCCGCGTCCGCGGGTTGGGCCTTGCCGCGCCGGCCTCGCTGCGGCTTCGGCGGCTTGACTTGGGCAGGGGACGGCGGCTGCGCCGCCAGCGCGCGCGCCTTCGCCTCGCCCTCGAGCTTTGCGCGGATGCGCTGCTCCAGTTGTGCCTCGTCGCTCACCAGCGCCCAGCCTGCGCGCTGGAAGCGCGCCGCGAAGGCCGCCGCGAGCTCCACCTCGGTCGCGCGCGAGCCTTGGAAGCTCAGCGCGTACACGAGTCCTGCCACGATCAGCCACGGCCAGAGCACGATGGCCGCCAGGAAGAACACCGCGCTGCCGGGGCTCGCGGCGAGGAGCACGACGACGACCACCAGCTGGATCGCCACGGTGGCCCACCACAGCCGGCGCGGGCCCGACGCCCAGGCCTCCAGGAGCACTTCGACGCCCTTCTCGCCCATCGGCTGGTAGGCGCCGACGTAGCCGCCGCGCTTCAGCCCAGCCTGGGTGCGGAGCCCCTCGAAGACGGTGCGCGCGTGGGTGCGCTCGTCGAACAGCGCGCCGCGCTGCTCCAGCTCGCCGCGCACCTGCTTGTTGACCTCCGCTTGGGAAGCCTCGGCGAGCAGGAGCGTGCGGGGCACGCGCGGCCATGCTGGGCCGAGGCCATGAAGGTTCTGGATGGAGGCCTGGCGGCGCTAGAACCCGATGTGCCCCTCGACGGTCAGGAAGGCCTTGGAGCGCAGGTGGATGTTGGGGATGTTCTTGGCCCTCAGGCGAGCGCGGAGGATCTTGTCGTTGGTGACCACGATCGCCTGCAGCTTCTCCGCCAAGCGAAGGATGCCCGTGTCGGCCGGGCCCTCGGTCTTCACCACGCGGAACGTGTGCGCCAGCCGGATGGCCATCAGCGCTTCGCCGCGGTCCTTGCCCGCCATGCTCTGCGCCAGGTGGCGGAGCTCGCCGATCACCAGCTCGGGCACCACGATCTCGTAGGGCACGTCGAGGATGCGGCGCATCTCGCTCTCGATGTCCACGCTGAACTGGAATTGCATCATCAGCGCGTTGCTGTCGAGGATGATGAACCGCTTCGCGCTGCGGCCGAGCTCGGGCGGCGCGAGCCCCGCGACCAGCTCCTCCGGGCTCACGAGGTTCAGCGGCTCCTCGACGCGGATCTCCGGCACCCTCTGGGGGGCCATCTGCGAGGGGTCCTCGAGGACGAGCTTGGGCGGCCGCTCCGGCGTTGGCTTGGAGGCGGCCTTGGGCTTCGGCGCGGCCTTGGCCTTCGGCTTGGCCTTGCGCGTTTTCGCCGGCCCGCCCCGTCCCCGGCTCGCGGGCTTGCGCGCCGCCACTACTTGATCACCCCGTACCCGATGAGGCGCCAGCGCGCGCCGATGCGGCGCGAGATCGCCACGCGCTGCTTCGGCTCCGACACCACGGGCAGCTTGAGCTGGACGTCCACGTCGTCCTTGCGCGCGCTCGTGACCACCCCGACGGTCGTGGCCGTGCCCACGTTGAGCATCAACGGCTCGCGGGTCTTGACGGGCTCCACCCGCAGCTCGTCGGCAGCCCCGACGACGCGCTCGAGCAGGTGCACTTCCATCGTCAGCGCCTCCTGCTGCGGCGGGAGCGTGCCGGGCTTGCCGGCCATCTTGCCGGCGAGGTTGTCGCTCTTGGTGAGGGCCGGGTCGAGCTTCGTGGCCATGCCCACCAGCCCGCCGGGGTTCACGGTC
>DASYRW010000243.1:0-8504 GCA_036003985.1 Thermoplasmatota archaeon | reverse complement strand
GCCGTCGCCGAGGAAGGCGAAGCGCGCCTTCGGGTCGAGGAACCGGCGCACCAGCCAGGCCGTGGCGCAGCGGTCCACGTGGGGCCGCGCGCGGGTGACCCAGTCCATGTGTCAAAGCTCCTGCATGGCCCTGCACGGGCGGGGTAGCCCATGAATGTAACGGACGTTACATCCTGGGCACACAGACAGCGTCGCGAGACCCAACGACCCCCGCGGCGCGGGCGCGCAGAGAAACGCTTTCCCCCGACGCCGCGTCGAGGCGCCATGCGCGCTGCCCTGCTGCTCCTGCTCGCCACGCTCGCGACCGCCCTGCCCGCGTCGGCGACCATCGTCGAGGTTGGAGCGTCGGGCCAGTGCTACGACGCCGCCGGCAACGGGGGCGAGGACGCGCTGGGCGTCGCGGCCGACACGAACGACCCCGCGGGCGCGACCGTCGTGCTCCCGACCTTGACGGGCGCCGTCGCAGCCCTCGACCAGGCGCTCAGCTACTACACCGAGGACAGCGCCGGCTGCAACGACGCCGCCACGCGCCGCAGCCCCGACTACATCGAGGCCCACGCGCGCGTCGACGCGACGTTCGTGCAGGTGTGCTACGACGACCGCGCCACCAACGTGCCGGACCCGCTCAACCTCGATCCGGGCGCGGTGCACACCGACGGCACGTGCCCCACCACCCCCGCGCCGGCAGGGCCTTAACGCGGCGCGCGCACGCGCTGGCGCGGCCCGCGGCATCCTTATGTAGGGCCAGCCCCCATGCCGGCCGATTCCATGCCCACCGGTGTCGGAATCGTCAGCTACGGGGCCTTCGTCCCGCGCTACCGCATCAAGGCGGAGGAGATCGCGCGGGTGTGGGGCGAGGACCCCGAGACCATCAAACGCGGGCTCAACGTGCACGAGAAATCGGTGCCGCAGCCCGACGAGGACACCATCACGCTCAGCGTCGAGGCGGCCCGCATCGCCATGCACCGCGGCCGCGTCGACCCGATGAAGATCGGCGCCATCTTCGTGGGCTCCGAGTCGCACCCGTACGCGGTCAAGCCCTCCGCGACGATCGTGGGCGAGGCGATCGGCGCGACGCCCTTCCACACGGCCGGCGATTTCGAGTTCGCCTGCAAGGCCGGGACCGTGTCGGTGCAGACGTGCATGGGCATGGTCGGGGCGGGCATGATCGAGTACGGCCTCGCCATCGGCGCCGACACCAGCCAGGGAGCGCCGGGCGATGCCCTCGAGTACAGCGCCAGCGCGGGCGCCGGTGCGCTGATCCTCGGCCAGAAGGACCCCATCGCCATCATCAACGACACCCAGAGCTTCACCACCGACACGCCCGACTTCTGGCGCCGCGAGGGCGCCAAGTACCCCACCCACGGCGGGCGCTTCACGGGCGAGCCGGCCTACTTCCGGCATGTCACGCAGGCGTCCCAGCGCCTGATGGAGCGGGCCAAGACCAAGCCGGCGGACTACCAGTACTGCGTGCTGCACCAGCCCAACGGCAAGTTCCCCGTGCGCGCCGCGACCAAGCTGGGCTTCCACGAGGCGCAGATCAAGACCGGCCTGCTGACCCCGATCATCGGCAACACGTACAGCGGCAGCAGCATGATCGGGCTGTGCGCGGTCCTTGACATCGCGCAGCCGGGCGAGCGCATCTTCGTGTGCGCCTACGGCAGCGGCGCGGGCGCCGACGCGTTCGACATCACGGTCAGCGACGGCATCACGAAGCTCGACCGCGCCGGCACCCCCACCGTGTGGGACCTGATCAACGACAAGGAGTACGTCGACTACGCGATGTACGCGAAGTTCCGCGGCAAGATCGAGCGGGGGCTGGCCGCATGACGCGCGAGGTCGCCATCGTCGGCGTGGGCGTCACGCGCTTCGGCGAGCTGTGGGAGAAGAGCTTCCGGCAGCTTTCAGCTCAAGCAGGCATCGAGGCCGTCGCAGACGCAGGCATCCCGGGCGAGCGGATCGACGCCATGTACGTCGGCAGCATGAGCGCGGGCCGCCTCATCGGCCAGGAGCACCTCGGTCCCCTCGCGGTGGACGAGGCGGGGCTGGCGCACACGAACATCCCCGCGGTGCGGATCGAGGCTGCCGATGCCAGCGGCGGCGCGGCGCTGCACCAAGCCTACATGGCGGTCAGGAGCGGCGTGCACGACGTGGTCGTCGTGGGCGGCGCGGAGAAGATGACCGACGTCATCGACCAGGAGCAGATCAACACCCTGGCCACGGCTGCCGACCAGGAGTGGGAGGCGTTCTTCGGCGCCACGTACCCCAGCCTGTGGGCCATGATGGCGAACCGGCACATGCACGACCACCACACGACCCGCGAGCAGCTCGCGATGGTGGCCGTGAAGAACCACGCCCACGGCGCGATGAACCCCAAGGCCGCGTATCCCTTCACGATCAAGCCCGAGGCCGTGCTGGCCTCGCCCCTCGTCGCGGACCCGCTGCGCCTCCTCGACAGCGCCAGCAACTGCGACGGCGCCGCTGCCCTGGTGGTCGCGGAGCTGGGCGTGGCGAAGCAGTTCCGGTCCGACCCCGTGCTGATCAAGGCCGCGACCAGCGCCAGCGACACCTTCGCGCTGCACAACCGGCGCTCCTTCACGGAGCTGGCGGCGACGCGCGTCGCGGCGGAGCGCGCCTACAAGATGGCCAACGTGAAGCCCAAGGACATCCAGGTCGCGGAGGTCCACGACTGCTTCACCATCGCCGAGGTGATGGCCCTCGAGGACCTCGGCTTCGTGAAGAAGGGCGAGGGCGGCCCCGCGACCGAGAAGGGCCTCACGGGCCTCAAGGGCACGATCCCCACCAACCCCAGCGGCGGGCTCAAGGCCCGGGGCCATCCTCCGGGCGCGACGGGCATCGCGCAGGTGGCGGAGCTGGTGCTGCAGCTCCGCGGCAAGGCCGACAAGCGGCAGGTGCAGGGCGCGCGGCGCGCGCTGGCCCACAACGTGGGCGGCAGCGGCGCCACCGCCGTGGTCACGATCCTGGAGGCTGCCTGAATGACGCAAGCCCCGCGCTTCTGGCGCAGCATCGAGCAGCGCTACAACTTGGAAGGGGTCCAGTGCGGCAACTGCGGCGAGCGCATCTTCCCCGCCCGCACCCTCTGCCCCAAGTGCCGGCACCGCAGCCTCGGCAAGCTCACGCCCTTCGTGTTCAGCGGCGAGGGCACGGTGCAGACGTTCACGGTCGTGCACAGCCCGCCGCAAGGCTACGAGCTGCAGGCGCCCTACGTCATGGCCGTCATCGAGCTCGCCGAGGGCCCGCGGCTCACGGCCCAAGTGGTGGACGTGGAGCACGAGCTGGTCGAGGTGGGCATGAAGGTGCAGCGCGTGTTCCGCCGCATCAACCAGGACGGCGAGAGCGGCGTGATCCACTACGGCTACAAGTTCCGGCCGGCGCGCGGCGCGGCGCCGCGGCCGGCGTGAGCAGGAGCGCGGGGCCCCGGTGAGGCGGCGACCCCGCGCGATAGCGTTTCCGTTCAAGGCTTCGCGGGCTTGACCAGCGCGTCGCCGAGGCCCTTCAGGCCATCCTGCATGGCGTCCCAGAGGCTCTGCAGGTGCGCGCGCACGTGGTCGGGCACGTGCTCGATGGCGTTCAGCAGGCCTTGGCCGCGCTCGTTGTCCTGCGGCGCGGCGCCGTGGGCGTGCGCGGGCGCATCGTCGGCGACGTCATCGCCCGCGTCGTCCGGCGCGTCGTCGGACGCGGCCGCGGCGTGGCCGGCGGCGTCGGGCCGCTCGGCGCCGAGCGCCTTGGCGTTCGGATGGTCCGCGGCCGCCTCGGGCAGCGCGTCGGGCCGCGCAGCCATCGCGGCCGCGCTCACAACCAGCACCGCCGCGAGGGCGGCGATGCCCAGCATCTTGGGCTTCATGCAGGCGCATCGGGGCTGCGTGGGCCATGAACGTCCTCCGACGGTCGTCGAAGGCGACCTCAGGCAAGGCTCGAAGGTTCCCCAATCTCGCCCTCATCCGCGCCCGCCGAAGGCTTCAATGCCTCCCTGGCCATGACGCGCCCATGGGCGTCGCCCAGTTTCGCCAGGACCTCGGGCTGGCCACGGCCATCACGCTCATCGTCGGCTCGATGATCGGCTCGGGCATCCTGATCCTGCCCGGCGTCATGGCGGGCCAGCTCGGCAACTCGGGGATCCTGCTGCTGGCGTGGATCCTGCCGGGCTTGCTGACCATCGCCGGCGCGCTCACCTTCGCCGAGATGGCGAGCGCGTACCCGCGCGCGGGCGGGCAGTACGTGTTCCTGCGCGAGGGCCTCGGCCGCGGATGGAGCTTCCTCTACGGCTGGAGCATGTTCTGGGTGATCCAGACCGGCATCATCGCGGCCGTGGCGATCGCCTTCGCGACGTTCGTGGATTTCTTCTTCGATCTCCCGGGGCAATTCACGCCGCTCGGGCCGCTCACCGTGCCGCCGTGGGGCGTCGCCGTCGTGGCCGTGGGGTGCATCCTGCTGCTGAGCGCGGTCAACTACCTCGGCGTGAAGTACGGCGGGGTCGTGCAGAACGTCACCACCGCGGCCAAGGTGCTGGGCATCGTGGGGTTGGTCGTGGGGATCCTGCTGTTTGGGCGGCCGAACCACGACGTGCTCGGCTCCGCCTTGGTGGGCGCGCCGCAGGGCGCCGCGCTGCTGAGCGTCTTCGGGCTCGCCGTGGTCAGCGCGCTCTTCGCCTACGATGGCTGGCCCCAGGCAACCTACGTCGCGGCGGAGGTGAAGGACGCGAAGCGCAACCTGCCGCGCGCGCTGATCATCGCGCCGCTCATCACCATGGCCATCTATGTGTCCACGGTCTTCGCGTACATCTACGCGCTCGACATCGGCGCCGCCTCCGCGGCTGGGAGGCCCGGCGGACGCATCGCGGCCGACGCAGCGCTCGCGGTCCTCGGCCCCACCGCCGCCGCGGCCATCGTGGTCGTCGCGCTCGTCAGCACCTTCGGCACGGTCAACGCGTACGTGCTCAGCAGCCCGCGCGTGTTCTACGCGCTCAGCAAGGACGGCGCGTTCCTGAAGAGCATGGGCAAGCTCCACCCCAAGCGCGCGACGCCGGCCTTCGCGACCGTGCTCATGGCCGAGTGGGCCTCGCTGCTCGTGCTCACCGGCACGTACGCGCAACTGGTGATCGTGGTGGTGTTCAGCCTCTGGCTCTTCTACATCCCGACCGCGCTGGCGTACTTCCGGCTGCACAAGGACCGCAGCGTCGCGAAGCCGTTCACGACGCCGGGCTACCCGGTCGTGCCGCTGATCTTCCTCGGCAGCGCCGTGTTCATCGTGCTCAACACGCTCCTCACCGCGCCCACGCAAGCCCTCTTCAGCCTCGTGCTCATCGCGGCCGGCGTGCCCGTCTTTGCGTGGCAGGCGCGGCGCGCCGGCCTGCCTGCGGGAAGGCGGGAGTGGGTGCTGGCGCCGTTGGGCGAACGGGGGACTTGAGCGAGCAGCGCACCTAGGGGCAGCCTTCGACCTCGACGAGGGCCGGACAGGTTGCGCAGCTCGCGCTCGTGCCCGAGATGAGCTTGCACGTACCCGAGGACTGGACTTCGTTGAAGGTCCCCCCGGTGCAGTGCTCGATGTCGGCGCAGGAGGCCGCGGCAGCCTCGCAAATGGCCGAGGCGGCGACGACCTCACCCGCGTCTCCGCTCGACATGACCACGATCATCGTGAGCTCTTGCCCTGGGACGACCGAGCTCCCACAGGAGAAGGTGCACGTCCCGCCTTCCGATGTGATGGTGCACGCCTGCACGGGCGCCGCGACCGTGGCGAACCACGCAATCAGGCTGAATGTGATGAGCGCAACTCGGAGGCCCATGGATCCACCGGCTGACCAACGGCGCCGGGGGGGGGAAGTAGGTTTGGGGGGCCTTTCCAGTCCAGTTGCGATGGCCGCGCCTTCGATGGCCGATTCTGCGTCATCGTGAGGGGACATGACGAGGATCTAGCGAGGTTTCCGGGAGATTTCCAGGTTCGGCACGCGATGTCGCGCACGAGCCGGCGGGTGTCCGGTTGCCCAGGGTTGGCCAGGCCCAAACTCTGCAGAGATTGTTGAAGGACCGGTCCGCGTTCGGCCCGAATGGGTTCGAGGTTGAGTCCCATGGGCTTGCGGGGAGTCATCGCGTTTGCCGTAGCGCTTGCGTTCCTAATGCCGCCGGGTGGCGTCCTGTTCTTCGGCGCCGCCCCGGCGTCCGAAGCGACGTCGAATGACCTGTCGCAGTATCTTGAAGCGGGCCCAGGAGGCCTGCTGAGCCTGCGCGGCGTGAGCCAGCCGGGCATGGACATGAACCCCCTCACGCACCGCCTCAACCAGGCGCTGCAGGGCCTGCCGCAGGACCTGCCGAAGCTCTCGGACGTCTTCGGCCCGAACGGCGCCAGCCCCGACGCGGTCGGCGAGATCCCCGTCCGCGTCTTCCCGCCCGGCGCCCCCGAGACGCTCACTGGTACCCAGGTCGTGGACGCGAACTGGATCGTGCAACACGATCTGACCCTCGACCACGCCACCGTCACCTTCAAGACCACCGAGCGGCAGCACCACTCCATCATCCTCGACCCCGGCGTCAAGCTCACCATCCTCGACTCCACCATCAAGCAGAACGAGGGCAACCGCCTCGCCTACGGCCTCATCACCGTCCAAGGCGAGCTGAAGGTGGAGCGCAGCAGCTTCTCCGAGATCGCGCTCCGGCACTTCGCGACAGCGACCGATGACGGGTTCACCAGCTACGTCGTGGACTCGACGTTCAACAACATCGGCCACCTCAGCGACGTGGTCGGCGCCATCACGACGACGTCCAAGATCACCATCGCGCGCAACGTGTTCACGCGCAACTTCGACGCCGTCCAGATCGGCCTCGGCTGCTGCGAGGAGGCGGCGGCCCCGAACGTGAACAACAACACCTTCGAGATGAACGAGTTCGCCATCCGCATCCTCGGCGGCGGCGCCGGCACGTACAAGCACAACCGCATCACCGCCAACGCCATCGGCGTGTTCTGCTGGACCATCGCCCACCCGCTCGTCCAGAGCAACAACATCGACGAGAACTACGCGGATGCCCTCGCGGGCTCCCGCGCCGTCAGCATCATCCTCCCGAACGGTGAGCAGGTGTCGCTCATCGACGACAGCGTCTGCGACTACGACGGCAACTACTACGGCGGGGCGGGCGCCAACTCGGACAGCTTCTTCCTGAGCGAGTCGGACACGAACACCAACATCCAGGGCTCGGCCCTTTCCCTGAGCGCGCCCCCGCTGCCGTTCCCGCGCCGCATCATCACCGCCGCGACGACCTGGAACGCGGCGAACCCGCCGCCCACGATCAATGGCCCGGTCATCGTCAAGTCGGGCGGCTCGCTGACGATCAGCGGCATCACCCTCGACATGAAGGGCTTCACCCTCGGCTCGAAGATCAACGGCCAGCTCGACATGACCAACGTGGACATCATCGGCACCACGTCGCTCTACGTGCGGAACGACGACGACGTCCTCAGCGATGTCGAGCTGCGCGACCCCGTGCTCTTCGCGGGCGTGCACTCGAACCGCAACAGCGGCACCATCGACAACGTGCGCATCCTCAACGCGGGCCAGCACGCCATGGGCTTCATGCTGAACGCGGGCCAGCTCACCGACGACGAGGCGTGGACGCCGACGCTGCAGAACAGCAAGGTCGTGAACGCGCAGGTCGGCGTGATGACCATCGCCAACAAGCCCACCATCGACGGCAACACCTTCGAGGACATCGGCAACATGGCCATCTGGATGCAGTTCGCGCAAGGCACCGTGAGCGACAACGTCGCGACGCGCGCGGTCTCTGGCGCTGGCGGCACCATCCCCGGTTCGACGTGGGGCTCCTTCCAGCTGGCCACCATGAGCAGCAGCGGCAACCGCTTCGAGGGCGGCATCGCGGGCTTCTTCAGCGCCGCGCTGAACACGCTGACGTTCACCAACGACGTGTTCGCGAACAACGTCATCGGACTGTTCACCCAGCTCGACACGAACCCCACCGTGACGACCAGCCTGCTGGCGCACAACCTGATGGGGCTCGGCATCGCGGCTGGCACGGTGACCGTCACGAACAGCGACATCATCGACAACTATGGCGTAGGGCTCTTGACGATCGACGTCGACATCCTCGGGAACGGGGCAGGCGCCGGCGCCATTGCATGCACCAACTGCTTCCTGCCGGACGACGAGAGCCGCGAGGGCACCGTCCAGGGCACCTTTGCGCTGGCCGCGAACGCGGGCGTGCCCCACCCCGATTGGTGGGCGGACCGCGTGTCCATCACGGCCGGGACACACGACCTCACCGGCACCCTGGACGGCCCAGTGATCGTGCGCAAGGGCGCGAAGCTGCGGGCCCTCGACGCGACGGTGGACCTGAACGGCTTCAACGTCGGCGCGAAGGGGGGCGGTCCCGACGGCGCGTTCACCACCGGCATTATCGAGATCCGCCGCTCCGACATCACCAACGGCGGCGGGCTCATGATGAACAGCACCGACGTGGTGATCGAGTACAGCAGCTTCT
>DASYRW010000242.1:0-29486 GCA_036003985.1 Thermoplasmatota archaeon | reverse complement strand
GCGGTCCTCCCACGGGACCTTGCCCACCTGCGCGTAGCGGCCCAAGACGTGCCCGACGGCCGCGGCGCACGGCGCCTCCACGAGCAGGTCGAGGTGCTCGTTGTCGTGCCGCCACAGCCGCAGCACGCCCACGACCTTGCCCTTCGCGCTCAAGAGCAAGGAAGCCTGCGCGTGGCCCGCCAGCAAGCCTTGCACGTCGCTCGTGAGCACGTTCGCCAAGAGCTTGGTGTGCTGCGGCCCGCGGACCGTGAAGACGTGGTGGAAGCCCCAGTCCGCGACGCCCACCTGGGCCAGCAGCGCGGCCTCGCGGTCGAGGGGCTGGTAGTCCAGCACGGCGCGCGCGCCCGCCGCGTCGCCGAGCCGTCCGCCCAGGGCCAGGTGCGCGTGGGGCAGCAGCATCGCCGCGCGTACCCCGCGCGGGTGCTTCAAGGTGTTGGGCCTCGGCGCGCGGAAGCCTTTTCCGGCGCGCGCCCTTGCCCAGGCTGTGCAGGCCCTGGCGTGCGCTGGCCTGGGGAGGCGCTTCGGCCCACGCTGGGCGGTGCGCTCCTTGCAGCTCGATGTGGCGCCGGGCGAGGTCGTCGCGCTCCTGGGGGCCAACGGCGCGGGCAAGAGCACGCTGCTCCGTTGCTGCGCGACGCTGCTCGCCCCCACCGAGGGCCGCGTGCGCATCGCGGGCGCGGACGCGCGCGAGGACGGCGCTGCAGCCCGCGCCAAGCTCGGCTTCGCGGGGGACGCGCCGAGGCTGTACGGCGACCTCACCGTCGAGGAGAACCTGCGCTTCGTGGCGGGCTTCCACGCCGCCGGCGTCGCGCGGATCGCGCCGCTGCTCGACGCCGTCCACCTCGCGGGGCGCGCGCGCGACCGGGCGCGCACGCTGAGCCGCGGCATGGCGCAGCGGCTGAGCATCGCGCGGGCCCTCGTCGGCGCCCCTGCCCTCGTGCTCCTGGACGAGCCCTTCGCGGCCCTCGACGAGACGAGCCGCGAAGCTGTGGCAGCCCTGCTCGCCCGCGAGGCCGCGCGCGGCGCTGCCGTGCTCTTCAGCGCGCAGCGCCTCGACGCCGCGCCCGCGACGACGACGCGCGCGGTGGCGCTGCGCGACGGCCAGCTCGCGTGGGAGCAGCGCGCGCCGCTGGCCGAGCTGCGCGCGCGCTGGGCCGAAGCCCAAGGAGGCAAGGCATGAGCGTCGTCCGCCTCGCGGCGAAGGACCTCGTCCTGGAGTGGCGCAGCCGCGAGCTGCTCGACGCGGCCCTGCTCGGGGCGCTCGCGCTGGCGGTGGTGGCGGGCGTGAGCCTCGCCAGCGTGCCCGACACGCCGGAGCGCACCGCGGCGGTGCTGTGGATCGGCGCCACGCTCACCGCCATGCTGCCCCTCGCGCGCTCCTTCACCGGCGAGGCCGACCGCGGCACGCTCGAGGTGCTGCTGCTCCTGCCCGTCGAGCGCGGCCAAATCCTGGTGGGCAAGGTCCTGAGCAACCTGCTCTTCACCGTCGCGGGCATGGGGGTGGTCGCGCTCGCGTACGCGGGCGTCTTCGGCGCGACCTTCGACGGCTGGCCCGGGCTGGTGCCCATCGCACTCCTCGGCGCGCTGGGCGTGAGCCTCGTGGGCTCGGCCTTGGCGGCCATCGCCGCACAAGCGCGCGGCCGCGAGGCCCTGCTTCCGGTGCTGTTGGCGCCGCTGCTGCTGCCCGTGCTGCTGAGCGCGATCCCGGCGAGCATCCACGCGCTGCGGGGCGACCCCGTCGCGGCGTTCGGCGGGGAGCTGGCCCTCTTGGCGGGCTACGATCTGCTGTTCCTCGCGGCCGGGTGGGCGCTGTTCGACGTCATCGCGGAGGGCTGACATGGCCATCCCGGACCTCGTGGGCAAGGACGTGCTGCTGGTGCCGATGCGGCAGGACGACATCCACGTCCTCGTCGCGTGGCTGAACGCGCCCGGGCCCCGCGCCCTCGCCGGCGGCCGCGACGTGGCTCGCGCGGAGGTGATGCGCCGCTGGCCCTCGGAGTTCTTCGACGACGCCTACCCCCAGAAGGGCCGCGCCTTCCGCATCGAGCGGCGCGGCGAGGTGCTCGGGGCCGCGATCTACCACCCCATCTTCGGCGCGCCGCGCGCGTCGCGCCTCGAGCTCGTGCCCGCGCCCGGGATCACCGCCGAGCAGGCCAGCGATGCCCTCGACGCGCTGGCGCGGTACGTCTTCGGGGAGCACCACGTGCGCGAGGCGTGGGCCGAGCTGCCCGAGGCCGACGAGCTGGGGCTCGCGGCGTTCCGGGCCGCCGGCTTCGCCGCGCGCGGCAAGACCGCCGACGGCGCGCGCGCGGTGCTGCGCCGCGCCGCGCCCCCGCGCTCCAAGGCAGAAGCGTGACACCAGCAGAAAGGCCTTATAGACCGTAGAGGGTGTGCGCCCGATGCGCAAGGCGACCCGGCTCCTGCTGCTCCTCGCCGTGGGCCTCGCAGGGGCGGGCATCGCCGTGGCAGGCGTGCTGCCGCAGGGCTTCGCCTCGGTCAGCGACGTCGCGTCCTCCCCCGAGAGGTTCGCGGGCCAGGAGGTGCACGTGAAGGCCATCGTCGCCGACGGCAGCATCGCCCGCGGCGCCCCGGCGCGGTTCGCCATCACCGACACGCTCGCGACGCTGCCGGTCGAGTACCGTGGCACCCTGCCCGAGCTCTTCGCTGGCGGCAAGACGATCGTGGTCAGCGGCGTGCTGGAGCTGCGGCCGGACGGGCCGGTGCTGGTCGCCGACACGATCCAGGGCGGCTGCGCGTCCAAGTACGAGCCGGCTCCGCCTGAGGGAAGCGCGTGAAGCCAGGCTTCGCGCGCGCGCTCGCCGCGGCTGGTGTGCTGGCCGTGCTGCTCGACCTCGCCATCGCGCTCGTGGTGGCGCCGCCGGCGGCGAACTTCGATGCACCCCTGTCGCAGCGGCTCTTCTACATCCATGTGCCCGCGGCCATCGCGGCCTACGTGGGATTCACGCTCACCATGCTCGCGGGAGTGCAGTTCCTGCGGACCCGCGACGCGCGCTGGGACCGGCTCGCTGCCAGCTCTGCCGAGGTGGGCGCGCTGCTCACGACCATCGCGCTCCTCACCGGCATCCTCTGGAGCCGCGTCGAGTTCTTCAGCGCCGGCACCACGGGTGGCTTCGCGTTCGCGCTGCTCGGCGACCCCAAGTTCGTGACGACCGCCGCGCTGTGGCTCGTGTTCCTCGGCTACCTCGCGTTGCGGCGCGGCGTCGAGCGGGACGAGGCGCGCGCGCGGCTGAGCGCGGTCTACGGCATCTTGGGCTACGTCGGCGTGCCCTTGAGCTACCTGAGCAGCCGCTTCTCGCCCCACCCCGACTTCCTCGCACGCGGGTCCAGCCTCGCGCCAGGCCTTGGCGCCCTGCTGTGGGGGAGCGTCGTGTTGTGGCTGTTGGTGCTCGCCGCGCTCGTCGCCAACCGCCTGAGCCTGGAGGAGCGCGCCCACGCGAGCCAGCAGGAGCGCGAGGCTGCCCTGCTGGCCACGGGAGGCGAGGCGGCATGACCGCGGACGAAGCGACGCTCGCGGCGGGCCTCGCCCTGACCCTGGGCTTGCTAGGCGCGTACGCGCTCCACCTCTGGAACCTCGCGCGCCGCCTGCGGGCCTGAGGTATCTCGCCCGGCACCGGCACGCCAGAAAGCCCTATCCGCTCCCGGCCCATGCCGGCCCGTGGCCCCTTCGCTGCTGGGCGAAGCCGTGGGCGCCGTCACCGCCTTCAGCGCGCGCCACGCCAAGGCCGTGCTCGCGGTGGTGCTCGTCGCGACGCTCGTCTTCGCCGCGGGCCTGCCGAACATCGAGCTGCGCTCTGCGGACTACGACCTGATGCCCACGTGGCATCCCAGCTACCAAGCCAACGCCGTCGCGCTGGAGCGGGTGCCCGGCTTCCGCAGCATCGAGAGCGTGTACTTCGAGACGCAGCCCGGCAAGCGCGTGAACCAGGAGGACAGCATCCGCGCCCTCGAGGAGGCCAACCAGCGGATCCAGCGCTGCACCAACGACCGCTCGCACGCGAAGGTGATCAGCTACGAGTACTCGCTGCCCTTCCTGATCAAGCTCGTCAACTACGCCGCCAGCACGAACCCCGCCACGGGGGAGCGCGACGCGCAAGCGTTCCGGCTGCCCGACAGCACGCGGCTGAACGCGTACTACGCGGGCCTCTACCAGGCTTCTCGGCCCGCCATCGAGGGCATCGTCAATGAGAACTTCACCGCGACGCTGCTCGTGTTCATGTACGACCTCGAGACCACGCGCGCCGGGCCGGAGAAGGTGCTGCCGGCGAGCGGCGCGTTCCTCGCTTGTGTCCAAGAGTACCGCGGGTGGCTCAAGGCCGGCAACAGCACCCTCGGCGCGCACAACGCGCTCAATCCGGATCACGTGTACGTGCTCGGCGAGCTGATCAACGCGCACAGCACCGACCTGGCCACGCAGGACTTCCAGCAGTTCCTGCCGATCGTCGCTCTGGTGATCCTGGGCTGCCTCATGATCGCCTTCCGCAAGCCGAGTGTGGTGCTCATCACGTTCATCACGCTCGGCGTGGCGATCGCGTGGACCTATGGCCTCATGGGCCACCTGCGCTTGCCCCTGGACTTCTTCAGCATGCTGATCGTGCCGATCTCGCTCGGCGCGGGGGTGGACTACGCGATCCACGTCGCGAACGAGTACACCGCCCTGCGCGGGGATGGCCTGCCCCACCCGGACGCGGTGCGCGGCACGGGCCGCCGCGTCGGCGCGGCGCTGGTCATCACAGCCCTGACCACCATCGCGGGCTTCGTCATCATGACCTTCAGCGAGTTCCCGCCGATGGTCAACCTGGGCCTGCTGGGCACGATCCTCTTCGTGACCGTCCTGACCCTGGCGCTCACGCTCATCCCCGCGCTGCTCACGCTCACCCAGGCGCGGCGCAAGGGGCTCAAGCCCGCGGTCTACCGCGAGGCCTTCGTGACCAGGCACACGGCGCGCTTCGTGGGGCGGTACAAGGCGTTCGTGCTGCTGCTGGTGGTGGTGGGCACGGTGGTGCTCGGCGTCAGCGCCACGCAGGTGGAGCCGTACTTCGACATCAGCGGCGGCTTCCGCGAGGGCGACTACGTGCGCACCTCCTACGAATACTACAACACCCACTGGGGCGGCGCCGGCACCGAGCTCCTCACGGTCATCCCGCCGGGCCAGAACGGTGTCGCCGACCCATCGACGATGCGCTACCTCGCCGCGCTGGACAACGAGTTCAAGCACAACCTCACCAGCGTGATCCCGCACCCGAGCAACGTCAACAGCCTGAGGATCGCCATCGACACGTACGAGACGCTGAAGGACGGCGGCCCCAGCATCGTGACGACGCTGCTGGCCAAGGGCAACAACCCGGACGCGTTCGTCATCCCGCCTACCAAGGAGGGCGTGCTCGGGGACATCCGCGCGATGTACGCGGATCCGGTGTTCGCGTCGCTGGCGGCGCTGTTCGTGGACCCGGACGCGACCGTCGCGGTGAACCACATCTTCTACGAGATCCACGGCGGCACCTTCGGCGACCTCGAGCGCGCCTGGACGCAGATGAACCAAGGCATCAAGCGCGCGCAATCCGAGGCCCAGCCCCTGCCTGGCACCAAGACCGACCTCGTGGGGACGCAGGACACGTTCTACCTGTACGTCAAGTACGGCTACCCGTGGATCGGGTACGTCGCGGTGCTGAGCACGCTCGCCGTGGTGGTGCTCGCGGCCATCTTCATGCGCGACGCGCGCAGCGTCGTGGTGGTGCTGCTGCCGATGGTGCTCACGAGCATCTGGTGGCTCGGCATCCTGCCCCTGTTCGGCATCCAGGCCTCGCTGACCCTCATGCTGCCCATCGTGTTCATCAGCTGCGTCGGCAGCGACTTCGCGGTCCAGTACGCGTGGGCCATGAAGCACGAGCGCGACCCGGACCGGGTCTTCGGCACGGTGGGCAAGGGCATCTTCTGGAGCGCCGTGACCACCATCCTGGCCTTCGCGGTCTTCGCGCAGGGCGACCTGATCCTCGCGGCGCAGAGCGCGCTGGCGACCGCCCTGGCGATCATCATGATCTACATCGTGACGATGCTCGTCGTGCCGCCGTTCTACCACAAGGGCTGGCTGGGCGGGAAGCGCGCGCCGCCCCGGAAGGCCCGCGAGGTCGTGCTCGGCGAGGCGCCGCGCGCGGCCGTGCGGCGGTTGCCCCGCAGCCCTTGATCCGCGCGCTGCGACGACCCGTGCGATAGCCACCCCTGTGCAGAACCGCGCATCACCGGCCGTTCCAGATCGGAAGCGTGAAGGCTGCCCTCGCGGGTGCGCGCCGCGGTGGACTCGATGGAAGCGATGGCGACGACGAACACGAACCGGACCGGCTGGGGCGGTGTGCTGCTCACCTTGGGCATCCTCATCTCGATCATTGGCTACGTGCTGTTCCTCATGACGCCGCAGGCCACCCCGACCATGTCGGCCGCGGACCGCGCGGCGCTGTTCACCACGAACGCGGCGCGCATGGTCATGGCGAGCTGGGTGGGCATGTTCGGCGACGCCCTCATGGTGCTGGCGGCGCTGTTCCTGGTCACGCGCGAGGTGCCGATGGCGCGCGGGACGCTGCCCGCCTCGGCGTGCTGGTTCTTCGTCGCGCTCGGGAGCCTCTTGTTCCTCGCCTGCGACAGCTTCCTCGCCACAGGCATGCCGATCCTGGCGCGCAGCTACAGCACCGCGGCCGCGCCCTTCGAGGCCGCCGAGGCGACGATCAACGTGCTCTTCGGCCTGAGCATGCTCAGCATCGGGGTCGGCACCTTGGGCATCTTCTGGGGCGAAGCGTCCTCGACGGCCCCGGCCATCCCCAAGGCGGCGAGCTACGTCGCCATCGTGGGCGCGCTGGCCGCGCTGCTGGTGGGCATCGGCATGCTGGGCGCGATCCCTGCCCTGCTCCTGCTGTTCCCGGTGGTGCTGCTGATGATGCTGGTGGTGCTCTACCTGGGCATCCGGATCGCCATGACCACCCTCGGCGGGACGCCCGCAGCGTCGTCCCGGATCGCGAAGGCTTGAGGCGGCGGGATCCAGGGAGAACCCTGAAGAGCCCAGCCAAGCTTGCCTTCGCGTGGGGCCGAAGCACATCCGCGACCCGATCCACGGGTACATCACGGTCGAGGACGCGGTCTTGGGCGTCCTCGACACGCCCGCCGTGCAGCGCCTGCGCCACGTGCGGCAGCTCGGCACCGCGTCGTTGGTCTATCCGGGCGCGAACCACACGCGCTTCGAGCACGCGCTCGGGGCCTTCAGCCTCGGCGCGCGCGCGGCCTCGCAGCTCTCCCTGGCTGCGGAGGAAGCCCTCGACCTGCGCCTCGCGCTGCTGCTGCACGACGTGGGCCATGGGCCGTTCTCGCACCTGTGCGAGCCGGCCATGCGCCGCGCGCTGGGCGTGGGGCACAAGGACCTGAGCCTCAAGCTCGTGCAGGGCGAGCTGCGCCCCTCCATCGAGGCGGCGGGCGCCAGCCCGGCGCGCATCGCGGAGCTGATCGATGGCCGCGGCCCGCTGGGCCCGCTGGTGAGCGGCGACCTCGACCTGGACCGCATGGACTACCTCGTGCGCGACGCGCACTACACCGGCGTGGAGGTCGGGGTGGACCTCGATCGCTTGCTCGGCGCGCTCACGCTGCACGGCGGCCAGCCGGCGCTGCGCGACGACGCGCTGCACGCTGCAGAAGTGCTGCTGGTGACGCGGTTCCTCATGTACAGCACGGTCTATTACCATCGCGCCGCGCGCATCGCCGAGCGCATGGTGGACCGCGCCATGCAGGTCGCCATGGACGAGGGCTACTTCACCGCGGCGGCGATGGTGCGCATGGACGACGGCGAGCTGCTGCACCGCCTGCGCGCCGCACCCGGCGTGCCCTCCGCGTTGGCCGCGATGCTCGACGGCCGCGCGCTGCTCAAGTGCGCCACCGAGGCCACCGCCGAGCAGGCCGGCAAGCAAGCTGAGGCGCTGCGCCGCGACCGCGACCGCGCGGCCTTCGAGCAGGAGCTGGCTGCCCAGGCCGGGTGCGACCCGCGGCTGGTGATCGTGGACCTTCCCGACATGCCGGTCGTGCGGGAGGTGCGCGCGCTCGTCGTCGACCCCGAAGGCAAGGCGCAGCCCCTGAGCGCGCGCTCGTCGCTCGTCGCGTCGCTGCCGAAGGCGCAGCTGGACCATTGGCGGCTGCGCGTCTTCGGCCCCTCGGAGGCGCGCGGCGCGCTGGCGCGCGCGACCCGGGCGCGGCTCGGTTAGCCCCGCCGGCGCAGGTTCGACCGCACGCGGAGCACGCGGTCCCGACGATCCATCGTGTCGAGGAGCGCCTGCTCCACCTGGGCATCTCCGGGATGGGCGTTGGAGGCCTTGTACACCGCGAGAAAACCCTCGAGGCCCGTGGCCGCCATGGCGTCCAAGGCGGCGGCTGCCTCGTCATCGGCCGTACTTGGCAGCAATCTCGAACGCCTTCCGGAAGTCGAGACGGGCCGCCACGCGGTAGCGCTCGGGGTCCTCGCGCCGCATGCGCGCGAGGTCCTTCGCCCCCTCGTCGGGGGTCATGATGCCGACTTGCCCTGGCACCGCATAAGGGTTGTCCCGTTTTCCCGTGATCCCGGCGAGGAACGTTCCCCGGCCGGCCAACAATCCTTTTCACCCCGCGAAGGGTTGGACCCTCTGGAGGCTCATGCGCGCCGGCTACGTGGCGTTGGGACTCGTCCTCGCGGCCGCGATGGCAGCGCAGGCCCTGCCCCTCGACCTCCTTGGCGCACCGGGGGGCGAGGATCCGCTGTACCGCGGCTGGGGCGGCGACATCGCCGCGAGCCCCGACGGCCTGCGTGTGTTCGTCACCGGCCGCAACCTCGACGGCGCGAACCAGTTCGACTACAAGACCACCGCCTTCGATGCCGCGACGGGCGACGAGCTTTGGACCGTCGCCTACGACGGGCCTTCGAGCCTGCAGGATTGGGCCATCGCCCTCGCGCCCAGCCCGCGCGGCGACGCCGTCTTCGTCACAGGCTGGAGCCGCGACCTGACGGTCACCGACATGGCCACGGTCGCCTACGACGCGCGCGACGGCGCGACGCAATGGGCGCAGCGCTTCCATGGACCCCGCGACACGGCCAGCTGGACCGTGGGCCAGGACATCGCGGTCGCGCCCGACGGCCAAAGCGTGCTCGTCGCAGGGCTCGCCCTTCCGCCCGGCACGCCGGTGAACGCGGTGAGCTTCGACTTCATCACGATCTCCTACGACGCCGCCGATGGCGCCCAGCGTTGGGCGAGCTGGTACAACGGCCCGGGCAATGTGGAGGATTGGGCCTACGCCCTCGCCGTGAGTCCCGACGCGTCGCAGGCCTTCGTCACGGGCCGGAGCTACAGCGGGGTGGCCAAGAAGTGGGACTACGGCACGGTCGCGTACGACGCGCGCGACGGCCGCGAGCAGTGGGTCGCGCGGTACGACGGTCCCGGGAGCTTCCCGGCGAGCGTGCCCTACGCGCTCACGGTGGAGGAGTGGGCCAACGGCATCGTCGCGTCGCCGGATGGCCAACGCGTGTTCGTCGCGGGCCGCAGCTACGACGACGCGCGGAACTATGACATGGCCACGCTGGCCTACGACGCGCGCGACGGCGGGCTCGCCTGGGTGCAGCGCTACGACGGCCCGGCCCACCTCGAGGATGGCGGATACGCCGCCGCCGTGCACCCGAGCGCCGGGCTGGTCTACGTCACCGGCTGGAGCGCGAGCGAGGACGCGGACGCGGACTTCGACTATGCGACCGTCGCGTACGACACCGCGACCGGCAACCGGGTCTGGGAGGCGCGCTACGGCCCCAGCTCGGCGCTCGACGACCTGGCGCTGGCGGTGGGCGTGGACCCCCGGGGCGAGCGCGTCTTCGTCACGGGCTGGAGCCAGGGCCAGGATGGCAGCGACCGCTACGCGACCGTCGCATACGACGCGCGCACCGGCGCCCAGCTCTGGGAAGCAGCGGTGCCAGCCCGCCTCGCCAACAACCTCGACATCGCGGGCCGCGGCAACGGCCCCGGCAACAACCTCGACCTCGCGGCCCTGAGCGTCGCGCCGGACGGCCGCCGCGTGTACGTCACCGGCACCACCGATGGCCCAGCCGGCGACAACGACCAGTTCGCGGTGGCGTACGACGCGGCGACGGGCGCGGAGGTGTGGCGCACCGCCAGCGAGCAGGGCCCCGCCGAGGCCAAGGCCCCGAGCGGCGAGCTGCATCGCACCGCCGCGCAAGGGCGCGCTGCGACGCCGGGCGCGCCGCTGCTCCTCGCGGGCGCGCTGGTGGCCGCGGTGGCGCTCTGCGCGGGGCGCCGCGCGAAGCCGCCACCGCAACGTTGATGCGCGTCCAGCCCATGGCGCGCGCCGTGAGCTTCGACGGCGACGGCGCGGCGGGCTCCACGGCCAGCGTCCTGCCGCCGCTCCTCACGCCCGACCAGCTGCGCGCCATCGTGGCCAAGACGGTCCAGGTCTATGACGTGCAGCCGCAAGGCGATGCGGTGGCGTTCTTCGTCACCCTCGACCCCGGCCAGTCGGACGAGGCCTTCCGGCAGCTCCGGCGCGACCTCGACGCCGTCGGCTACATGCCCGTGCTCAAGTACCAGGCCGGCGAGCACGTTCTCGTGACCGTCCCCAAGCCGCCGGTGCGCCACCGCGGCCTCGGCCTGCACGCCGCGCTCTTCGTGGCGACGTGGGTCACGACCATCCTGGCGGGCACGGAGGTGTACTTCCACTACCGCAACTGGGACCTCCTCCAGCCCCTCGCCGGCGCCGACCCGCAGGCCTCCTTGGCCTTGGTGTTCACGCCCACGAACATCGTCGGCGGCACGCTGTTCTTCGCGCTGCCCCTGATGCTCACGCTCACCATCCACGAGCTGGGCCATTACGTCGTCGCGCGCCGGCATGGGGTGGCGGCGACGCTGCCGTTCTTCATCCCGCTGCCGCCGATCTTCTCGCTGAACATCGGCACCATGGGCGCGTTCATCAGCATGAAGGAGCCCATCCCGGACCGCAAGGCGCTGCTCGACATCGGCGCGGCTGGACCGCTGGCGGGCCTCGCGGTCGCGGTGCCGGTGACGCTGCTCGGCCTGTTCCTCATGAGCAGCGACCCCGTGCTGCTGCCACCCGTCGAGGGCCTCGCGTACCTCGGCGCGCCGCTGCTGTACGACGCGCTGGCGACGCCCTTCCGGCTCGACCCCAACCAGCTGATCCACCCCACGGCCTTCGCGGGCTGGGTGGGCCTGCTGGTCACGGGCATCAACCTCTTGCCGGCTGGCCAGCTCGACGGCGGCCACGTCGCGCACGCGCTGCTGGGGCGCCGGAGCAAGTGGCTCAGCGCCGGCGCGGTCGTCGTGCTCATCGTGCTCGGCATCGGCTTGCCTGCGGTGGGCAGCTTCGGCGGCTTCCCCGGCTACGGCGGGTGGCTCATCTTCGCGCTGCTCGTGAGTTTCCTCGGCATCCACCACCCGGAGCCGCTCAACGGCCTGAGCGGGCTGGACGCGCGCCGCGCCCTCGTCGGCTGGGCGGCCATGGCCGTGCTCGTGATCTGCTTCACGCCGCTGCCGGTGTCGTGAGCGCGCGCCGCGGCGCACCACCGTACGAGTCCACAGGGTTTAAGCCAGCCCGGCGCCCATCCCCACCCGACATGACCCTCTTGGTGCTGTGCATCGACCGCGACAACGACTTCGGCACCAAGGCAGGCATCCAGAGCCCCGTCATCGGCCGCGAATCCAACCTCAAGGCGGCCATGGCCCTGGGCATGGCGGACCCCGAGGACAGCGACACGAACTCGCTCTACGGGGCCATCAAGATCTTCGACGAGCTGATCGCGCGCGGCCGCGACGCGGAGCTCGCGACGATCTGCGGCTCCCAGCGCGTCGGGCCGCACAGCGACACGATGATCGCCGAGCAGCTCGACGAGGTCGTGGCCAAGCTGCGCGTGGACCGCGTCGTGTTCGTCACCGACGGCGCCGAGGACGAGTTCATCCTGCCCTTGGTCACGAGCCGCGTGAAGGTCGAGGCCGTGCACCGCGTGATCGTGCGGCAGCACCACGACATCGAGGGCACGTACTACATCATCAAGAAGGCCTTCGAGGACGACAAGCTGAAGCGCTCCATCCTGATGCCCTTCGCCCTCGCGCTGATCGTGTACGGCGTGTTCGCGTTCTACGGCCGGGCTGCCCAAGGTCTCGGCGCCCTCGCGGCCATGGTGGGGGTGTACTTCCTCGCGAAGATGGTCCACGCGGGCGAGGTCGTGCGCGGCGTGGCCAGCGACCTGTTCAACGCGATGCTGCAGGGCAAGTTCACCGTCTTCACGAGCGTGCTCGCCGCGCTCCTGGTGGTGAGCGGCGCCATCAACGCGCTGCAGCAGGTCGGGCCCGACACCAACGCGCTCGCCTACACGCTGGCCTTCGCGGGCGCGATGCTGTGGTGGCTCGTCGCGGCCGCGCTCGTCCACGTGGTGGGCCGTATCCTGGACACGTACTTCCGCGAGCCCGCGCGCGTCTGGGACCTGTGGATCATGCCCTTCAGCCTCATCGCGCTGGGCTTGATGGGCTCCGCCGCGCTCGGCGCGCTGGGCCGCGCCATCGGCGGCAGCGAGTTCAACTTCACCGCGCCCGAGTTCGTGACCCTGGCGGCCGGCGTGGTCATCGCGTTCGTGGGCGCCGGCACGAACGCGTTCATCAAGAGCACGTTGCACAAGCGCCGCGCCGCCGAGGGCGCGCCCGAGGAGCAGGCCGCGGCGAAGGCCCCGTAACGCTAAGGCCCTGGCCGACCTAGGCGGGGCGTGGACTGGCCGGCCTGGGCGCCCTTGTACCGCGCGATCGCGCAGGACTTCGGCTACAGCGAGGGCGCCGACCGCGAGGCTGCCCTCGAGCTCGACCGCTTGCTGCACGGCAAGGCCTTGGCGCGCGACCGCGACCTGCGCAAGCTCCTGGAGGACAAGGTCGTGGTCGTCGCCGGGCCCGCGCTCGCGCGGCCGCTGCCGCCCGGCGACGCGCTGATCAGCTGCGACAGCGCCCTCGAGGCCTTGCCCCCGGCATCGCATCCCGACGTGCTCGTGACGGACCTGGACGGCGCGGTCGAGCGGCAGGTCAAGGCCAACGCGTGCTGCGCCCTCGCGGTGATCCACGCGCATGGCGACAACCTGCCTGCGCTGCGCCGCTGGGTGCCCTCCTTCGCGGGGAGGATGGTGGGCACGTGCCAGACCGAGCCCGTGGGCGCCCTGCGCAACTTCGGCGGCTTCACCGACGGCGACCGCGCCGTGTTCCTGGCGGCCCATGCGGGCGCGGCGAAGGTCGTGCTGGCGGGCTTCGACTTCGACCGGCCGGTGCCCAAGGACGGCCGCGATCCAGCCATCAAGGCGCGCAAGCTCGCGTGGGCGCGCAAGCTCATCGCCGAGGCGGGCGTGCCCGTGGAGATGGCCTAGTCCTCGCGCGCCCCGGCCTCAGCCCCAATCGTACTGCACGCCCTTGCCGCCGGGCGGGTGGGTCCAGGTGGTCTTGGCCTCGATCGCGCACGTGCCGCACTCGATGCACGGCTGCACGTCGAAGGCGACGAACTTCGTCACGTTGCCCTTCTCGTCGCGCTGGTCCTCGATGCGGTAGCAGCCGCGCGTGCTGCTCGGGCTGGAGACGGGGCACGTGTGCACGGCCTTGCCGCTCACTCCGGGGTTGTCGTCCATGAGGAGGATGTGGGGCTTGCCGATGGCCGTGTCGTACTTGAGCGACGCGATGCGCTCGTCGAGCGTGCGCAGCTTCGCCTCGTGCTTGCTGGCGGCGCGCTGGCCGTGCGCGCTTGCGACCATGGCGGGGAGCCCAACGTACACGAACTCCGTGTCAGGGGCTGCGCTCGCGAGCCGCGGCGAGCTCATGAGCTTCTCCGCCTGCGCGGCGCTGCCCCGCGCCAGGCCGCCCACGATCGCGCGCTGGATGCCATCGACGAAGCGGTTCTCTGCCAATGACCGCATCGCTGCGACAGGTGGAGCGTGCATGCTCTGCCACACGTAGGAGCGCTTCACCTTCGACGCGTAGCGCGGGCCGGCCTGGTGGGGCTTGCCGGCCGCCTTGGCTTCGATGTAGCTCTGCGCCGCCAGCACGCCAGCCGTGATGCCGAGGTTCATGCCCTTGATGATCGGTCCAGCAGCCCACATTTGTCCAGCCGCGTCGCCGCACACGAGCATGCGGTCCTTCCAGGGCTGGGGAAGCTCGCACTTCTTGCCGTCGGGGATGAGCTTGGCGCTGTACTCCAGCTCCTCCAGGCTGCCACCGACCAAGTCGAGGAAGAACGGGTGCCGCAGCAGCTTGTCCAGCAGCTCGTGGGGGGGTGTGTTGGCCTGCTCGAGCGCGTCCAGGTGGAACACGGTGCCCACGCTGAGCGTGTCCTTGTTCGTGTACAGGAACCCGCCGCCGCGCACGCCCCCGAACACGTCGCCCGCGAACAGGTGCGCGACGCCGTCCCTGCCGTGCACGCCGAACCGCGCCTCGATGTCGCTGCTGCTGCTCTTCAGCACGACCTTTGCGCCCTGGAACCACTTCGAGGAGGGCTGCCAGTCCCACAGGCCAGCCTTGCGGGCCATCTCGCTCGTCGCGCCGTCGGCCGCGATGACCACGTCCGCGCGGATCGGGTCCAGCTCGGCGGTCTGCACGCCGATGATCTTGCCCTCGTGGAGCAGGGGCCCCGTCGCGGTCACGTTGCTGAGCACGCCGCCGCTGTGCTTCTTGGCCTCGCGGTGCACGCGCTCGGCGAACCAGCGGTCGAAGGGCACGCGCAGCACCGACCAAGCCCACTTGGTGCGCCACTTGTGCAGGCGGTCGAGGTCGAGGGTCTTGACCTTGTCGCCCGCCATGGCGTGCATGGCCAGCTTGCCGATGCTGCGCTCGACGGGTGCCTCGTGCTCGAAGCCCGGCAGCAGGTAGTCGAGGTTGTACGGGGTGTCGGTCTGGCCGTAGAGGACGCCGCCGGTCACGTTCTTGGCGCCGGGCTCCTTGCCGCGCTCCAGCACGAGCACTTGGACCCCATGGCGCGCGAGCTCGTAGGCCGCAGCGCTGCCGGCGGGGCCAGCCCCCACGACGACGGCCTCGTACTTCTCGGTCATTCAGCGGCCCCCCGCCTGCGCGAGCGGCGCGCGGACCACGCCCTGCGCCTTCAGCTCCTCGAGGAGCCGCGGCACGACCTCGTAGAGGTCGCCGTGGATGAACACGTCGCTGAACTCCTTGATCGGCACGTTCTCGTCCGTGTTGACGGCGACGATGACGTTGCTCTGGTCCATGCCCTTCTTGTGCTGGATGGCGCCGCTGATGCCGAGCGCGATGTACAGCTTGGGCTTGACGAGCTGGCCCGTCTCGCCGATCTGCCGCTCCTCGGCGATGTAGGGCATGAGGCCCGCGTCGACCTTGTACTTGGCCGTGACGACGCCGCGGCTGATGCCCACCTCGCCGCCCATGGCGCGTGCGAGGTCCAAGCCCAGCTTGATGCCTTTGGACGGATCGCGCCCGATGCCCCTTCCGAGGCTGACGACGACGTCGTACTTGCCGAGGTCGATGCCGCCGCCGAACTTGCGCCGGCCCTTGACCTGCACGCGCAGCGCCTTCGCGTCGAGCTTCGGCTCGACCTTCACGACCTTGCCTGGCGCGGTGGGCTGCTCCAGGGGCTTCATGCTCCCTGGAATCACGGAGCAGGACTCGGGCTTCCAGTCGTTGTAGATGTCGTCCAAGCAGAGGATCGTGGACCACTCGAAGCCGCTGAAGTCCGGCCGCTTCATGTGCAGCACGGCCTCGATGGTCTTCTCGACCCCGCCGGTCTTGAGGGGGTGCTTCATCGGCACGTTCTCGATGTAGAGCTTGTTGCAGTCGCTCGCGCATCCAGCTTCGAGGACCGCGCACACCGTCGCGCTGAGGTCGCGACCGTTGTGCGTCGCGGGGTAGAGGAAGTAGCGGGGCTTGTCGCAGCCCGTGCGTGCCTTGTCGAGGGCCATGGCCGCGACGACGTGCGTGTACGGCTCGATGCGGAAGTGGCTCAGGTCCGCGTGGTCGGCCCAGTACACGACGTCCGCGCCGCTGCGCGCGGCCTGCTGGGCCAAGGCCTCAGCGTTCTGGCCGAGCACGACGCCGACGACCTTCTCCTCACGGCCGTAGTCGCGGTTGTACTTGTCCATGAGCCGGCGCGCCTCGCCGAGCATCTCCAGGCTCACGGGGAGGAACTTGCCATCCTTGGACTCGCAGAACACCCACATGTCGCGGTACGCCTTGGCGGGCTTCGGCGGCGCGGCCGCGGCCGCGCTCGCGGGGGTCGGCGCAGCGGCGGGCGCGGCGGGGGCAGGGGCCGGCGCAGGCAGCGGCGTCTGGGAGAGCTCGGCGGCCGCGGCCATCAGCGGCCCCCCGCGAGGATTTGCGCGATGCGCTTCGCGGCCTGCTGCGTGCCCGCCGCGTCGCCTTGCAGCACGGTCGCGACGCGCTCCTGCGGCGCCTGCGGGATCGGATCCACGGCGCGCACGATGGTGGGGCTCCCCCCGATGCCGATGCGCTTGGGGTCGGCCGTGCCGTTGGGCGGCGTGAGCTCGGGCGCGGCCCACGTGACCGCGAACTTCTCGTACTCCTTCGCGCGCTTGCGGGTCTGCTCGCGCAGCTCCTTGTGCTTGAGCAGGTGGTCGGCGCGGCGGTAGTTCGTCGTGAAGGACGGGTCGGTGACCACGAAGCACGGCAGGGGCGCCTCGACCTCCTCGACCTCGTCGTAGGCCACGCGCTCGGCCAGCGCGTTGCCGGTGCGCGGGTCGATCTCGAACTTGGTGACGTGCGTGATGAGCGGGTAGCCGAGCTTCCAGGCGGTCTGGGGCCCGGTCTGGCCGGTCTCGCCGTCCGCGGTCTTGAAGCCCGCGAACACGACGTCGACCTTGCCGATCTTGCGGATGCCGCTCTGCAGCGCTTCCGCGGTGGCCAGCGTGTCCGCGCCCCCGAGCGCGCGGTCGCTGAGCAGGTAGAGCTTGTCGCCGTACACCTCGTCCATCGCGGCTTGGAGGATGACGCGGTAGTTCGGCGGGCCCATGCACACGACGTGGACCGTGCCGCCGTGCTTGACCTTGGCCTCGAGGGCGGCCTCGAGGGCGAAGCGGTCGTTGGGGTTCAGCACCGTCGGCGTCTTGGAGCGGTCGAGGGTGTTGTCCTCCTTGAAGGCGACCTTGCCTTGCCGGAAGTCGGGCACGCCCTTCACGAGGACGACGAACTCCATGCTGGGCCCTGGCGCGCGAAGCTGCTCATGCCTTTTAAAAGCTTGGCTCGTAGGATCGCGTGCGCCTAGCCGAGCAGCGCGCGCACGGCCTCGCTCGCGAGGTACGCCTCGACCGCCTTGGGGTCGAAGCCCTTCTCCTGCAGTCGCAAGCGGGCCTCGTCGGTGCCCCACGGGAAGCGGCCGACCTCGACGAGGATCTTGCGCTCCAGGTGCTCGTAGTGCCGCAGCCGGGCCTGCGTGACCACGCGTCCGTTGGGGCGCACGGGCGGGTGGGCGCGGCGGCGATGCTGGGCTTGCTCGAGCGCGGCGCGCGCCGCGCGCTGCTCGGGCGTCCCACCCCGAAGCTTGTCGAAGAGGCCCATGGTGATCGTGGCCGCGGCGCCGCCCCCGCGCCGCGGCTGGTGGAGTCACGTCGCGAAGCCCCCGCGCGGGGGTCGCTGGTCATCGCCTTGCGGCTCGGGTGGGGCGCGCCGCGATCCCTGCGGCGCCGCATAACGCTTCCGCATTAACGCAGCTCCGCCAGGCGCAGCCGCGGCGCCGCGGTGCCTGCGGCATCCGCTCCGCCGGCCAGGGGCTGGCCGAGCCGCTGCGCGAGGTCGAGGTGCGCGCGCGACCAGGGGTGGGCGCACCGGGATCCCTCGACGACGCCCGCTGGGCGCAGCCCCGGGCCGAGCGCGCCGGCGCTCGCGCGCGGCGCCACCGCGAGCCATGCTTCGCCGCGCGCGTCCAGCGACGCCGCGAGCTGACCGAGGCCTGCGGCCTGGGCCCCCGCCGCCAGGGCTCGCTGCGGGATGGCGCGCGGCACCAACACGAGCAGTTGACCGTCGCGCTCCCACAGGAGGGCGGGGCCGAGCCGGAGCGCCTCCAGGGCCTGCAGCACATGGCGGCGCGCGCGCTGCCGGCAGCCCCAGGCGCGCGGCGCCCACCACAGCAGCGCGTGGCGGTCGCGCGTGCCGGGGACGCGCGTGCTCGCCTGCAGCTCCAGCGCGCGCTCGGCCGCGGCGATCGGCGCGCGGCGCTGCGGGCGTGGCGGGGGGCGCCAGCGCGGGAACGGCGTCGCCCAGGCGGGCTTGGGCAGCGTCGCAAGCAGGAGCGCGATGGGCTGGTCAAGGGCTTCGAGGGGCACGACCGAGCAAGGCCAGCCGGTCGCGCCGTGCAGCGTGCCCGGCAGGCGCAGGACGCGCCGCGTGTCGGCGGTCACCACGGGGTCCACAGGATGGCCGGCCGCGAGGGCCGCGTCGAGCAGCCGCTGGCGCGCGGCGCGCACCTTCGCTTCGCGCGCGCGCAGGTTGGGCTCGCGGAAGGGCGCGCGGTCGGGGTCGCGCGCGACGACGTGGAAGCCCTTCGCGCCGCTGAAGGCGACGTGCTCCAGTTCCAGGGCCGTGGCGCGCTCGATCCAATCGCAAAGGCGCACCGCCGCGCGGCGCGCGCGCTCCAGCCGCGCGAGGCAGCACGGGCGCTCGTCGAGGTCGAAGGCCACGAGGTGGTCGAGCAGGATGGGCCGCGGCGCGCGCGCGTCGCCGAGGCGCGGCAGCCGCGCGGGGTCGAGCCAGGCCGCGGTGCCGACGAACACGTCCGCGGGCGGCGCGCGGTCCAGCAGGGACACGAGCTCCCTGCCGGAGCGCACGGGCCGGCGCGCCGTGTGCCACGCGCCCCGGAGGTCGCGCCAGCGGATCTGGTGCCAGCCGGGCTTGCCGAGCCAGTCCAGGTCCGGCGGGTGGTCGCGCAGCCAGGCGCGGACCTCTCGCGGTTCCACGCGCCGCCGAGGGGCGCCGCAGGCCAAACCCGTTTCGGAACACGGCGCCAACGTTCTGCAGAGAACCGGGAGCCTTATCCTCCCCTGAGCCCGTGCACGATCGGAGGCTGTGCGTATGAGGAGCTTCACCTTGGTCGCGGTCGCGGTCGCGCTGCTCGCGCTGGCGCCGGCGGCGTCGTCGATCCGGCACGACAGCGCTTGCAGGCCAGCGGGCTTCACCGGAACCGACTCGCCCGACCGCTGGATGTTCGCCGACCCCCTCGGCGCGACGAGCTGCGTCGGGGAGATGCACCCCACGGCGGGCGGCCCGTTCCCCGACGACTTCGATTGGTACTTCGTGCCCGTCCCCGCCGGGGGCAACCCCGCGTTGACCGTCACGATCTGCCCGATCTTCGTGTTCGTGTCCGGCTGGAACCCCGACCTGAACCTCTACTGGGTGCCGGCCCTCGGCCCCGTGCCCGGGACCCCGCCGGCGATCGGCCAGGGCTCGCACCAATTGCAGCCCGTGCTCTCGAAGGTGCCGCTCATCCTGCCGGTCGGCGGTTCCGCCAACGCTGCGGGCTGCGACACGGCGACGAGCGTCATCCCCGGCGGCCTGCCCTCGGGCGGCGGCCGCTACTACATCCAGGTGGTGCGCGCCGGCGGCGGCGGCGGTTACTCCTTCGCAGCGAGCCTCGCGTAAGCGAAGGCTTCCGGCGGGTAAGGGGCCAACGTTCAAGGCCAGCCCCAGCCCTGGCCCCCCGACGCCCATGGCCGTGAAGGTCACGAAGGACGAGGTGCTGCACTACCACGAGCACCCCACGCCCGGCAAGATCGAGGTGGTGCCCACCAAACCCACCGCGACCCAACGCGACCTCTCGCTCGCGTACACGCCCGGCGTCGCGATCCCGTGCAAGGAGATCGAGCGCGACCCCGAGCTGGCCTACCGCTACACGCGCAAGGGCAACCTCGTCGGCGTCATCACGAACGGCACGGCCGTGCTCGGGCTGGGCGACATCGGCGCCCTCAGCGGCAAGCCCGTCATGGAGGGCAAGGCCCTGCTCTTCAAGAAGTTCGCCGACATCGACGTCTTCGACATCGAGATCGCCGAGAAGGACCCGCAGAAGGTCATCCAGGTCGTCGAGGCCCTCGCGCCGACCTTCGGCGGCATCAACCTCGAGGACATCAAGGCCCCGGAGTGCTTCGTCATCGAGGACGCGCTGAAGGCCAAGCTCGACATCCCCGTGTTCCACGACGACCAGCACGGCACTGCGATCATCAGCGGCGCCGCGCTGCTCAATGCCCTGGAGATCCAGGGCAAGGACATGGCCAAGGTGCGCATCGTCATGACCGGGGCTGGCGCTGCGAGCATCGCCTGCGCGCGCATGTACGTGCAGCTGGGCGCGCAGAAGGACCACATCACCATGTGCGATCGCGCCGGGGTTGTCTACCGGGGCCGCACGGAGAACATGAACCGCTGGAAGGAGGAGTTCGCCGCCCCCACCCAGGCGCGCTCCGTCGCGGACGCGCTGAAGGGCGCGGACGTCTTCGTGGGGCTCAGCGGGCCAGGCATCGTGCAGCCCGCGATGCTGAAGGGCATGGCGCCCAAGCCGGTGATCTTCGCCATGGCGAACCCCGACCCGGAGATCAGCTACGACGACGCCAAGCGCGCTCGGCCGGACGCGGTCGTGGCGACGGGCCGCAGCGACTTCCCCAACCAGGTGAACAACGTCCTGGGCTACCCGTTCATCTTCCGCGGCGCGCTGGACACGCGCGCGAAGGCGATCAACGAGCCGATGAAGGTCGCGGCCACGCGCGCACTCGCGGCCTTGGCCAGGGAAGACGTGCCCGACGAGGTCATCAACGCCTACGGCGGCACGCCGCTGAAGTTCGGTCCCGAGTACATCATCCCCAAGCCCTTCGACCACCGCGTGCTGCTGTGGGTGGCTCCGGCTGTCGCGAAGGCGGCCATGGACACGGGCGTCGCGCGCGTGCCCCTCGACTTGGACAAGTACCGCGACGCGCTCGAGGCGCGGCTCGGCAAGAGCATGGAGATGATGCGCGTCATCTTCAACAAGGCCAAGCGCGCGCCGAAGCGCATCGTGTATCCTGAGGGCGACAACGAGAAGATCCTGCGCGCGGCGCAGATCGTGGCGGATGAGGGCTTCGCGCATCCGATCCTGGTGGGCGACGGCCAGCTCATCCGCAGCCGGCTGAAGGAGATGGGCCTCGACGTCAAGCCCACCATCCTCGACCTGCGCACCGACCCGCGCATGGAGGAGTTCGCGGAGCGGCTCGTGCAGCTGCGCGGCCGCAAGGGCATCACCATCACCGAGGCGCGCGAGATGATGCGGCAGCCGAACTATTTCGCAGCCATGTTGGTGGAGCGCGGCGAGGCGGACGGGTTCATCGGCGGCTTGACCACGCACTACCCGGACACACTGCGGCCGTGCCTGCACGTCATCGGCACCAGCCCCGACAGCAAGCGCGTCGTGGGCCTGTACATGATGACGATCAAGAAGAAGGTGTTCTTCTTCGCCGACGCGACGGTCAACATCGAGCCCAGCGCCGAGGACCTGGCCGAGATCGCCATCCAGGCCGCGCGCGTGGCGCAGCGGTTCGACGTGCCGCCCAAGGTGGCCATGCTGAGCTTCAGCAACTTCGGGAGCGCGCGTCATCCCGCGGCCGAGAAGGTCGCGCAGGCGGTGCGGATCGTGCGCCAGCGCGCCCCCGACCTGGAGGTGGACGGCGAGCTGCAGGCCGACACTGCCGTTGTCCCAGAGCTGCTGGCCGAGTACCCCTTCGCGAAGCTCACCGACGCGGCGAACGTGCTGGTGTTCCCCGACCTGGAAGCCGCGAACATCGCCTACAAGCTGCTGCAGCGGCTGGGCGACGCGGAGGCCACGGGCCCCATCCTGGAGGGCATGGCGAAGCCCGTGCACGTGCTCCAGCGCGGCGACGAGGTGAGCGACGTGGTCAACATGACCGCCATCGCGGTGGTGGAGGCGCAGGAGACCTCGCAGGGGCGGTAGCTCAGGGCGCGGCGGGCAGCGCGGCGCCCGTGCACAGTGCGCCGTTCAGCGACGCCCATTGCTCGGGCGTCAAGGCGCTCCAGGCCGCGGTCGAGCCGAGGGCGTACTGCAGCACGCTGAATGGCGGACCCATCGTGTCTCCCTCGGCCAGGGGATACGCGACGAGGGCCCCCTGGTGTGACGTCACCACGCCCGCGCCGAGCAGCGCGAGGTCGATGCCGACGTCCCACGACCCCGCCGTGCCGGAAAACGCTCCGATGCTCCCGCCGCCCAGGTTGCCGCCCCCGCTGACGGACGACACCCCAAGGCCGCACTGCGCCTCGGTCGGCCCGGTCTGGGCCCACTGCCGCTCGACGACGGCCTCGAACCCGGCGCCGAGGGTCGTGAAGCTTTGCGCGACCCACAGCGGGCCCGGGCGGGCCAGGCTGGCTTGGCCATGCAGCAGCGACACCACGCCCTGCGCGGGCAAGGCAGGGCCGGGGGACGGGATCTGCTGGGCAAGACCCACGACGGAGCCCTCCGCCGGCGGCACCGTGAGGTCCGTGGCGCCTGGGATGGACAGTTCGAGCCGCGCGGTGAGCATCGCGCCGGCGGGCCCGAGGACGTAGGCATGGTAGGTGCCCGCGTCGAGATGCCAACCGTTCACCGCCCAACCCGGCGGCTCCTCGAAACCTGGCCCTACGACTTTCAGGAACCAGCCCGGCCCGTGAAGCACCACCGTGGCGTGGTCGCCGGGCGCGCGGTCGGGGAACGTAACGCTCAGGATGTCAGCGTCCTCGGCGAGGTCGAGCACCACATGGCCGCTGCCGACGGACCGCAGCACGGTCACGCCTGCGAGCGAGCCGTCCGCATGGGGCGCGATCGATGCGCTTGCGGCCGCCGGCGCGACCAAGACCATCAGCGCGATCAGGACACGCTTTTGTTCCACAGCGTCGAGCCTCCCCGCCTCTTGAGGGGCGAGGGCCAACTTAATGTTTCCTCGCACGCGAGCCGGATCGCCGGCGGATCGAGGATCACACGACCGTCGCGACGAACACGTCCGCGCGCCCGTACCGCGTGTCCGGGAACGCGATCACGGCGCGGTCGTCGCTGGCCTGAAGTCCGATGTAGTCGCCCACGAAGATTCCCCCCGTCCCGAGGGGCGTCACGTAAAGCGGATTCTGATGGTGACTAAGGTCTGCCAGGAACGGCGCATCGCTGACCAGCATCTCGGGATCCCACGTGATGCCGCCGTCGGGGCTGTGGCGATAATAGACCTCGACAAGCTGGCCGGATGGGTCGTGCCGCTGGTCCATCCATGCCACATGGAGATCGCGACCGTTCGGGCTCAGCGCGACCTGGGGCATGAATTGCGCGCCAAGGAGCCCGTCCTCATCGCTGATGCGTCGCGGCGTTTCCCACGTCGTCCCACCGTCACCGCTCCGTGTCATGAACACGTCAGTCTCGCCCACGCTGAAATGGTCGAGGGGCGGTGGAACATCGGCCCCCAAAACGTAGCGTCGGTCGAACCAAACGTCAACGACAAGCCCATCGGTGTGCGAAGCCGCCAGGTTCTCGAAACCCAGAGTGCGGAACAGCTGTAGCGATCCGCTGCCGATACCATAGCCCGGCACACAGCAATCGGGTGAGCGAGGAATGGACGTTGGTGGGCTCCACGTGAGACCGTCATCGCTGCTCCTGGTGAAGATGCCGCGTGATCCCGCCACGTAGACGACGCCAGCCGGACCGACCGCCACCGACGGAAAATGGCAACATTCGTCGGGTAGCCGCAAAGGGGCGCGCCAGATGAGGCCCCGGTCGGTGCTTTGCGTATACCACGTCCCGCCAGCTCCCGCAGGGTCGTCCGTCACCAGATGGACCGCGCCGGTCTCGGGATCGACAGCCATCCATTCTTTGTCCGGGCCTCCATCGAAGGCGCTTCCGAGAGGCTCAAACGTGGCCCCGCCATCAGCGCTCCGCCAGACGGGAAGGCTGTCCGCGACCGGATACTCGGTCACCCGAAGGGTGACGGCGAGTACCGTGCCATCTGGGAGGAATTCGACGACTGGATCGCTGCCCTGCTCGCTGCTGCTCCGCAGCGGTAGCCCGGCGACCCAAGGCGTGGACCCCTGGAGGTATCCTTCGGTCCAACTCATGCCCCCGTCCCACGTCGTTGCGTAGCTTGTGATCACGGGGCGGTGCAGGAGCAGCTGGTCAGGGATTGCCACAACCGAGGGCACCGAAGTCGCCACGGGTGGCATGGTTCGCGAATAATTGTACGCCTTCGCGACCGCGACCAAGTGGCGCGGGTCGCGCGAGTCCATGGCGAGGTCGATCTCGTTGGCAGGGCCCGTCTGCGCGCTCGCGCGAAGGTTGCAATGCTCAAAGGGCCGCGTCGGCTCCAAGCTCGGCAGCGGGAAGGGGCAAACGAGCCTCGTGAAGGGTGCGGAGCCGTGCGCGGCACCCGCGACTCCGACCTCGATCTGCCGCTGCTTGAACGGCGCCGGCGGCGCTGGCGCAGAGGCGATCTCAGCGGCAAGCCCGCCGGTCACGACGAGCAGAGCGACGACCGCGACGCGCATGTTCGGCCGAGCCGCCCCGCGCCTTATCCGCTTTCTTGGGAGAGTCTGGCCGCGCTACACCACCGTCGCGACGAACACGTCCGCGCGCCCGTAGCGCGTGTCCGGGAACGCCACCACGGCGCGGTCGTCGCTCGCCTGGAGCCCAATGTAGTCGCCCACGAAGATGCCGGTGTGGAGCGGCACCATGGCCTGGTGGTGGCTCGTGACCACCGCCGAGGGCAGCTCGCTGACCTCGAGGTTCGCGCCCCACGTCGCGCCGAAGTCGCCGCTGTGCGCATACCAAGCCGTCATGGTCGCGCCGCTCGGGTCCTGGCGCTGGTCCATCCACGCGACGTGCACGTCGCGCCCGTTGGGGCTCACCGCGACTTGGGGCATGAACTGCATCGTGGCATCGCTCAGCACGTCGTCGTCCACGCGGATGGGCGCGCTCCACATGAGGCCGGCGTCGGCGCTCCGGGTGATGTAGATGTTGGTGTCGGGCAGGAAGGGGCAGCCCGCAATGCCGGAGCCCGCGACCGCGTCGCACGCCTGCTCGAGCACACCGTCGGGGTGGTCGGCCCACACTACGTACACGCCCCCGTCGGCGCGGCTGGCCGCGATCTGCGGGATGTTGATCGTGCGGAAGACGCGCAGGTTGAAGGGGTTGGTCTCGGCCCCATGGTGGGTGGCGATGCGCTTCTGCGGGCTCCACGTCGCGCCGCCGTCGAGGCTGCGGCGGTGCACGATGCCGTCGCCCGCGACGCCGATGACGTGGAGGACGCCGTCGGGGCCCACGTCGATGCCGCCGGTGCTGCAGCCGCAGATGGACTTCATCGGGCTCCAGGTGAGACCCTCGTCGGTGGACCGCGTGAAGCCGAGGCCGTTGTAGGCCGTGATCAGGTACAGGTTGCCCGTCTTCGGGTCCGACACGAACCACTGCTTGTCGGTGCCGCCCTCGTAGGCCATGCTGATCTCGGTGAAGGTGACGCCGCCGTCCTCGCTGCGGTAGTTCGGCAGTCCGGCGTAATCGCCGGGTTCGACGCGGAGCGTGTTGGCGAGGACCTTGCCGCTCCTGGTGAACTCCACGATCGGATCGCTCTCGGTGGTGGCCGTGCGGCCAAACTCGCCAAGGACCGGCAGCGAGACCAGCACGGTGCTCATCGGCTGCAGGTAGCCCTCGGCCCACGTGAGGCCGCCGTCGAACGTCGTCGCGTAGGGCGTGTTGACCGCGCCAAGGCCGGAGTTGACCATCTGGCGTGTGTAGTTGTAGCCTTTCGCGACCGCGACGAGGTGCAGCGGGTCGGTCGGGTCCATGGCGAGGTCGATCTCGTTGGCCGGCCCTGTCTGGGCGGTCGCGCGCACGTTGCAGTGCTCCAGCGGGCGCAGCGGCTCCAGGGCGGGGAGCGGCCAGGGGCAGGCCAGGTGGTCGAAGGCCGCCGCGGCGGGCTCGGGCGCCACCGAGGCCAGGGGCGCCGGGGCAGGTCCCAGCAGGGGAACCACCGGGACAGCCAAGGCGGGCGCGGCGAGGAGGAGCGCGAGCAGGGCGCGCGAGCGACGCATGCGCTGGCAGCACGCCTTGGGCGCTTCATACTTCTTCTGTGAAGCCTCGCCCGGCCGCGGCTACACGACCGTGGCGATGAACACGTCCGCCCGCCCGTAGCGCGTGTCGGGGAACGCGATCACGGCGCGGTCGTCGCTGGCTTGCAGCCCGATGTAGTCGCCCACGAACAGGCCCGTGTGGACGGGCGCCAGCGTCTGGTGGTGGCTCAGCGCGCTCAGGAACGGCGCGTCGCTGAGCTTGATGTTGGGCTCCCAGGTGACGCCGCCGTCGGGGCTGTGTGCATAGTACGCCTCGATCAGCAGACCGGAGGGATCGTGCCGTTGGTCCATCCACGCGACGTGCACGTCGCGCCCGTTGGGGCTGACCGCGACCTGCGCCATGAACTGCATCGTCACGTCGCTGAGCGGGTCGTCGTCCACGCGGATGGGCGCGCTCCACGTGGCGCCGCCGTCGTCGCTGCGCGCGAGGAAGATGTTGGTGTCGGGGATCGGCGGGCACCCGACGAGGGGAAGGTCGGGGCAGGCCTGCTGCACCGCGTTGTCGGGGTGGTCGGCCCACGCCACGTAGACGCCCTGGTCCGCGCGGCTCGCCGCGATCTGCGCGATGTTGGGTGTGCGGAAGACCCGCAGGTTCTCGGGCGTGCTCGCGCCCCCTTGGTGGGTGGCGATGCGCTTCTGCGCGCTCCACGTCGCGCCGCCGTCGAGGGAGCGCGTGTAGCTGATGCCGCCCTGCTCCATGCCGATGACGTGCACCGCGCCGTCGAAGCCGACGTCGATGCCGCCGAGGTCGCACGTGCAGATCTTTTTCATGGCACTCCAGGTGAAGCCCTCGTCGGTGGAGCGCGTGAAGCCCAGGCCGCCGCTGAAGGCCGTGATCAGGTAGAGGTTCCCCGTCTTCGGGTCGTTGGCGAACCATTGCTTGTCGGTGCCGCCCGCGTAGGCCATGCTGACCTGCGGCCCAAACGTGGCGCCGCCGTCGTCGCTCACGTAGTTGGGCAGCCCGCGGTCGTCGCCGCTGACGCGCAGCGTGTTCACGATGACGCGGCCGCTGTTGAGGAACTCCACGATGGGGTCGCTCTCGCTCGTCGCGGTGCGGCCGAGGTCGCCCAGCACGGGCAGCGTCGCCACCACCGAGCTCATGGGCTGGATGTAGCCCTCGACCCACGTGAGGCCGCCGTCGAAGGTCGTCGCGTAGGGTGTGTTGACCTGGCCGGTGCCGGCGCCGCTGAGCTGGCGCGAGTAGTTGTAGCCCTTCGCCACCGCGACGAGGTGCAGCGGATCGGTCGGGTCCATGGCGAGGTCGATCTCGTTGCCGGGGCCGGTCTGGGCGGTCGCGCGGACGTTGCAGGCTTCGAGGGGCCGATCGAGGTTGCTCCCGAGGGCGAAGGGGCAGACGAGGGTCGTGAAGGGCGCTGCGTCCGTCCGCGTGTCCGCCGTGGCAGGCGCGCTTGGAGGGGCAAGCCCCGGACCAAGAAGGACCGCGCCGGCGAGGCTGGCGAGCAGGAGCGGGAGGACGAGGAGCACGGGCGCGGCGCGCATGGTCGCGGGCAAGCCCGGCGGCGGGAAAAGCATTCTCCGGAGAGCGTAGCCCGGGCGGCCGCCAGGGGCGATCCGAATAGGCGTTCACGAAGGTTCGATCCGGGGGATCTCGACCGGTCGGACGCGTCCCACCGGGACCGCGGGTCGTCGATCGGTCCTTCATGAAGCTTCTCCCCCGTGCCTATGCGTGTCAAGGGAAGTCGTATGAAATCGGCATCCCGCCGGCCGGCAGGGAGCGCATACAGTCTCGCGGAACTGGCTAAGAGCGGCGCCGCTACCCTGGGGGCGTGCGGCTCGCCGGGTTGCTCGCGATCCTCGGAATGGCAACAACCGCAACCCTGGTGGGCCTGGCCGCTCCCAATCCCGGCCAGGCCCTCCCACTCCTCCACCCCGGCACCACCGCACAAGCCCAGCTGGCCGTGCCCGACCCCGATCTCCAAGCCGTGGTCGGCATGGCCAGCGGCCCCACGTTCCTCGGCTTCCCCACCGGCCCAGTCCCGGCGCACGTCCTCGCGGTGCCCGCCGACGCGCCCGCCGACCTCGGCGCGCTGGAGCCCACGGGCCGCACCTTCGACTTCACCGACCCCAACGGCAACGCGTGGTCGGTCATCGAGTACCGCGCCGCGTGGGGCTACGCCTACGGCAGCGCGACCGGCCCCGCCACCGACGACCGGGACGCGGGCGCGTACAACTTCGCGCTCATCGTGGACACGTCGCTCGTCGGGCAGCAGCTGCGCGTCGTCGCGGCGTGAGCGTTCGGCGCCGTTGAGGCAAGGCTCAAGCCCTCCAGCGCACGCGTTCGCCGCCCGTGGGGAAAACGGCACGTCCTCGCACGCGCACGCGCGCGCATGGCCGAGTTCGAGACGGTGAAGAGCGAGGTCCGCGACTTCGGTGGGGCCGGGTTCGTGAGCGTCGAGCGCAAGCGCGTCAAGGACGGGGACAAGGCCGCCAGCGAGTTCCTGCTCATCGCGCGCGGCTTCTACCTACGGGATGGGACGGCGCGGCGGCGCAACTTCGTCACGGTCCCGGACGAGCCCGAGGTGAAGCAGTTCATCGCGCGGGCGCTGCAGGACCTCTAACCCAATCCAGGCCCTGACGTCTGCGCGGCGAACACGGGCATGGGAGAGGGCGACGTGCCGCACGCGGACGTCGAGCACGCGAAGGACAGCGCCACCCATCCCTCCGCGCTCGACGGACGCACCGTCGCGCTCGTGAAGTCGCCGATGCCGCTGTTGCTGAGGGGGCCCTCGGCCACGTCCGCCAGCACCGTGGACCGTCCGAGCAGCTGGGGCGCGCCTGTGGCCCCCGCGTAGGCCGCGTACACGTAGCGCCAGACGGTGGTGCCAGGAGCCGCGCCTGGGTCGAACACTCCGTCGGCCTCGTACCACCCGACCCCCACGTGGCCGGCCGAGCCCGCCGCGACGGAGGGGATCATCGCCGTGACGCCCGGGCCGCTCAGGTCTTGCGCGGCCCCCCATGCGCCAAGGTTTGCATCGTAGGCCCGGAGCCGCACATGGACGCGTCCATCGTCGAGCGCCGGCGTGACGAGGTACAGGTAGCCGGCCGCGTCCGTGGCGACCCGGCCGATGCCATAGTAGGCGGGCGGGGTGACGATCGTGGGCGTGGTGACCCATTGCGCGCTCCCGGGGCCGCGGCTCGCCACGTAGAGGTCGCCGTCGTCCTCGCGTGCGAACACGTGGAGCGTCCCGTCGGCGGCTGCGATGAAGTCGTCCGCGTGCGCCTGGGTGAAGATCGGCCTCTGCGCCCCATTCACGGCGGTCCATCCCACGAGGGGGCTCACCCAGCGCCAGAGCTCCGCGTGGTCGGGGGGGTTGTACGTGTACA
>DASYRW010000241.1:0-4017 GCA_036003985.1 Thermoplasmatota archaeon | reverse complement strand
GCGTACGTCGCGCCCAGCACGCCCAGGCCAACCCCGAGCGACGCGATGCCGAGCGCGCGCGACACGAGCGGGCCGCGCGTCCACACCTTCTCGGCAAGCACCAGGCCTGCAAAGACCCCCATCCACAGCACGCTCATCGCGCCGGCGACGAACAGCACGAGCATCAGCAGCCAGCAGCATCCCAAGCAATAGGCCGCGTGCTCGAGTCCCATGCGCAGCGCGCCCGCGCGGCCGCTCTTCCAATGGCTCATGACGAAGCTCATGGGCGTGCGGCAGTGGTTGAGGCAGAACTGCTTCCAGCCGGTCATCTGGTACGCGCCGGCCGCGACGAGCAGCAATCCTGGGACGAAGGCCGCCGCGCCGCCGAGCTGGCCCATGAGGCCGAAGGCCATGAGCGCGACGAGCGCGAGCGCGGTGAAGGTGGTCCACACCACGAAGTAGCCCAGCGTGAAGAGCGTCGTGCGCATGCGGGCTTCGGTCATGGTGGCGCTGTCGCGCGCCGCGAGGCCGCGGTACACGGCCACCATGGGCAGCGCGCTCGGCAGCATCATGGCCACCATCATGACGCCGCTGAGCACCACGTACTGCGCGACCTGGGTGGGCGCGGCGCCGCGCAGCTGCGCGTCCATGAGGGCCATGTAGTCGTCGGCGGTGCGCACCGTGATCGCCCACGCGGCGAGCACGACGAGGGCCGTGACCGCGATCATGCCCCACGCGATCCTCGGCAGCCTGACCTCTGCGGAAGGAGCGTCGTGCGCGTGGCCCTCGTGGCCGTGCTCGCCTCCCATGGCCATGGCGGCGCCGAACCACGCGCGAGCCCATGAAAGCACCGCCGGGGCTGGGTTGCGCCGACCGCACGTTCAAGACCCATGGCCGCGCTTCGTGCGCGGTGGCACCATGGCGGCCGGGACCACGCGCTGGGAGCTGGACACGGAGTACATCCAGAGCTGCAACTGCGATCACGGCTGCCCTTGCAACTTCAACGCCTTGCCGAGCCACGGCAACTGCGAGGCGCTCATCGCGTGGCGGGTCAAGGCCGGCCACTTCGGCGCGACGAAGCTCGACGGCGTGACGTACGCCTGGGCGCTGTGGTGGCCGGGCGCGATCCACCACGGCAACGGCGTGTCGCGGCTCTACGTGGACGCGGCCGCCTCGCCGGAGCAGGCCAAGGCCATGGAGGAGATCGTCTCGGGCCGGCACGGCGGCGGCGTGTACGAGGTCTTCGCCAAGACCTTCGCGAAGGTCCTGCCGATGAAGCGCGCGAAGATCGACTTCAAGTTCAACGGCTACGACTCGTCGTTCGCCGTCGAGGGCGTCGGGGAGGTGCGCACGAGCCACATCAAGAACCCCGTGACCGGGGCTGCCTTCGAGGGCGAGGTCGTGCTGCCGGGCGGCATCAACTTCAAGCGCGCCCTCGTGCCCGCCACGACCTGGTGGATGCGCGACGAGGACCCCAAGCTCCTCGCGCACCACGAGAACCGCTCGGGCTTCGTCGCGACCTCGAAGAAGGCCAACGAGGGCTGCATCGGGTAGCCATGGTCGCGACCTGGAGCTTCGAGGCGGACTACTTCACCGCCTGCAACTGCGACTGGGGCTGCCCGTGCAGCTTCAACGCGCGGCCGACCCAGGGCAACTGCGTGGGCTGGGGCGTGTGGAGGGTCGAGCAAGGGTCCTTCGGCGCGACGAAGCTCGACGGCGGCAAGTTCGGGTTGTACTACTTCTTCCCCGGCCTCATCGAGCAGGGCGACGGCGTCGCGCGCACGTACGTGGACAGCCGGTTGCCCAAGGAGCAGCAGCGCGCCCTCGAGGCCATCGCCACGGGCAACGCGGGCGGCGGCATCTTCGAGCTCTTCGCGAGGCAGCTCACCAAAACCCTGCTGCCCATCCTGGCGGTACCGATCCACTACGAGCTCGACGCGCAGGGCCGCGGGACGGTGCGCATCGAGGGCCTCGCCGAGGCGGAGAGCGAGCTGCTGAGCTACCCCGACGGCTCGACCATCGCGCCGTTCCTCGACTTGCCGCACGGCATCGAGTACAAGCGCGGCCTCATGACCAACGCGAAGCGATGGTGGTGGCGCGACGACGCGCACGAGGCGCTGCTGGCCAGCCATCAGAACAAGTACGGCGCCGTCGCGCGGGTCAAGTTCACGCAGGACGGCTGCGTCGGCTGACGATGGCTGGCTACGGGCCGCCGGGCAGGATGTTCTGGTTCCGCGAGAACAGGTTCGACGGGTCGTACCGGCGCTTCACGGCCGCCAACCGCTCGTAATTCGGCCCGTACGCGGACCGGACCCGCGCGTCGCCCTCGTCGCCCAGGTTGTTCACGTACACGCTGCGCTCGAGGAAGGGCTGCATGGCGTCCCAGAACGCGCGCGCCCAGGCGACGTTCTTGTCCGTGGCCGACGGGTCGGTCCACATGGCGTAGATGCCGAAGTCCCACTGCTCCGCGCGATGGGCGAACGCCGTCGCGCGTGGCCCGACGCGGCTCGCTGCGCCGTGCATCTGCTGGAGGACCACGGCCGACAGGGGGGACGGCGCGGCGGCGGCGTGCGCGACCATGGTGGCGATGGCGTCGTCGCTCAAGGTGCGCAGGAAGCTGGACTTCCAGTAGTGCAGGCGACCTGGCGGCCAGCTGGCGTCAAGGAGGCGCTGCATGTCCGCGTAGCTGCGCGGCGCGAAGAGGTCCGCGGCGGGCGGGCCGAAGTCCCGCAGGGGCTTGAGGGCCTGGGATGCGTCCGCCGGCGGCCCGCAGTGGCACGCGAGGACGGCCACGACGGGCGCCCCGTCCGGGCTCGTCAGCAGCGCCGCCGCGGTGGTGAGGTCGTCGGGCGCCGCGCGGGCGAAGCCATCGTAGAACCGCAGGGTCTCCGCCGCGCGCCGCATCGGATGCAGCACCATGCCGCCGAGCACCTCGCGGACGGGGTGAAGCTGGTATTCGAACGACGTCACGGTCCCGAAGTTGCCGCCCCCGCCACGCACCGCCCAGAAGAGGTCCTCGTGCTCGCTGGCGCTGGCCGTCCGGAGCTGCCCGTCCGCGGTCACGATGTCCACCGACCGCACGTTGTCGCAGGCCAGCCCGTGGCGCCCGTTCAGCCACCCGATGCCGCCGCCGAGGGTGAGCCCCGCGATGCCGGTGTCCGACACGATGCCGAGGGGCGTGGCGAGCGCGAAGGCCTGGGTCGCCGCGTCGAACTCGCCCAGCCGCAGGCCGGCCTGCGCGCGGGCGATGCGGCGCGCCGGGTCCACCTGCATGCCCTTCATTCCCGAGAGGTCGATGACCAAGCCGCCGTCGCAGACCGACTTGCCCGCGACGCTGTGGCCGCCGGCCTTGACCGCCACCGCCACGCCTTGCTCGCGGGCGAAGCGCACCGATGCCGTGACGTCCGCCACGCCGGCGCAGCGCGCGATGAGCGCGGGTCGCCGGTCGATCATCGCGTTGAAGACGGTCCGAGCCTCGCCGTAGCGGGCGTCGCCCGGGCGCAGGAGGTCGCCGCGCAGGCTCGCGCGGAACGCGTCGACCGCGGCAGCGGGCAGGGCGTCGTCGGCTGCGGTCCCGGCGGGGTTGCCTATGGTCGCACGCTCCCTGGGCCGGCGGCCCGGCCTCGGATCCATCATCCACGCCGCGGCCGTTAAGCGTTCGCCCCGTCAGGGGCGGAGTGCATCGAGGTAGCCCAGCATCTCGCCCGCGATGGCGCGCGCCAGGGGCGGCGGCACGCTCTCGCCCACCTGCTCGAATTGCGCGTCGCGGCCGCCCGCGAACACGTGCGTGTCGGGGAACCCCATCAGGCGCGCCTGCTCGCGCACCGTCAGGATGCGGCCGCCCCCGGGGTGCACGAAGCGCGTGCGGCCCATGACCGGAGGCGCGAGCTGGTCGGCGTAGAGGCGCTGCCAGTTGCTCAGGCCCCGGCCCGAAGCGCTGCGGAACTTCACGAGCGCGTCCCCGGGCCGCAGGCGCTGCATCTTGCGCTGCTTCTCGGGCGTGAGGGGCACGGGCTCGTGGTTGGCGGGGCTGGGCCC
>DASYRW010000240.1:0-3998 GCA_036003985.1 Thermoplasmatota archaeon | reverse complement strand
TCTACACCCTGGGCGGCCGCCCCTTCGCGTTCGCGGCGCCGCCGCGCGCGCTGCCCCCGCAAGGCATCACCATCGCAGCGCTGGGCGACATGGGCACCACCGCCCAGAGCCGCGCTGCGCTGCAGGCGATCCAGGGCCTCGCTCCCGACCTGATCCTGCACGCGGGCGACATCAGCTACGCCGAAGGGGACCCCGTCGCGTGGAAGAGCTGGTTCGACCTGGTCGAGCCCGTCGCGGCGACGCGGCCCTGGGTCGTGGCGCTGGGCAACCACGAGACCTACACCGCGGCGGTGGCGAGCGCCGGCGCGGCGAGCCCGGAGATCGCGCTGTTCCGGCAGCGCTTCGGGCTGCCGGGGAACGAGCTGTACTACAGCTTCGACTGGGCCGGCGTGCACGTCGTCGCGCTCGACACCTTCAGCGGCGACGCCGCGTCGGTCGAAGCGCCCATCGCAGCGGACGAGGTGGCGTGGCTCGAGGGTGACCTCGCCGCGCACCGCGATGCGCCCTGGACGATCGCCGTGCTGCACGAGCCCGCGTACAGCAGCAACGCGTTCCACGGCAGCAGCGCGCGCGTGCAGCAGGCCCTCGTGCCCGTCCTCGAAGAGGGCGGCGTGGACCTCGTGATCCAGGCGCACGACCACGCGTACGAGCGCTCCCTTCCCCTGAGCGGCGGCGCGCCGGCCGAGGATGGCGTGGTGTACGTCACGACCGGCGGCGGCGGCGAGAGCCTCTACACCCAATGGCAGGAGCCATCGCCCACCTGGAGCGCCGTGCACGCGGCCGTCTACCACGTCCTCGAGATCCACGTGACGACCGACGTGCTCGAGGGCCGCGTGGTCCCGACCGCCGGCGACGCGTTCGCAGACGCGTTCCGCATCGTCCACGCGACCTCCACGCCAGAGCCGGGCCCCCCGCGTGCCTCGCCCGCACCAGACGCGGCGGTCCCGCTGGCCGTCGCGGCGCTGGCGCTGCTCGTGCTCCGCCGGAGGCGCGCATGACGCGGCTGGCTTGGGTCGGGGCCGCGATCGCGGCCGCGGTGCTGCTCGGGGGCGCTGCCGCTTCGCTGCGGCCGCCCGCGCCCGCGATCCTCGCGTGGCCCGACGGCGCCGCGAACCCCTACGGCCACGTGCCGATCCGCGTGTACCTGGACGACGACAACCTCACGGGGCCCGACCTCAACAGCTACCACCTCGAATACCTGGGCGAGGCCGAGCGCGCGCTGCGCTACTGGGCGCAGGACGACGTCGGCCGGCTGCGGTGGGCGGCGAGCTTCGATCCTGTGTTCAACGCGCGCCATGCGGACGTGGTGGTGTGGTTCGAGCGCGCGGAGCTCGTCGACTGCGGCCCGCGCGGGGCCGGGGCGGGCTGCGGGGGCTTCGGCGACGGCCGCGCCCACCAGGGAATGGTGGCCCTCGCGCTGCTCGACCACGCAGGCGAACCCTTGCAGCTCCGGCCGTTCCGGCTGACGGCCATCCACGAGATGGGGCACGCCCTCGGCCTCGCGCACAGCCGCGTGCCCTACGATGTCATGTTCGACGGCGACCCGCACCGCGTCTAGGGCTCGCCGCTCCGCTGCGCGGCGCGCTTGATGCGGCGCCGCTTGCGCTGGGCATCAGGAGGCAAGGCCTGCGGCAGCAGCTTGCTGTGCGCCCACCACGCGAGCGCTGCGCTGTACGCCACCATCAGCGGCAGGTAGAGCACGCCCTCGCTGCCGCGGCCTGCTCCCAAGCCTGCGGTGAACTCGAAGAGCAGGAGCTGCAGCGGGACGAGGGCGCCGACGGCCACGACCATCGGGACGCGCAGGACCTGCCGCCGCACCGCGTCGCCCACGATGAGCCCGGTCGCGAACTGTGCGAGCAGGACCGCGACGCCGACGACGCCCAGGTACGCGAGCGGGCCCGGGTCCGCCGCGATCGCGCCGAGGTCGCGGTACGCGGTGAGCCGGATGTCCACCTGGGAGTGGAACAGCACCGCCATGACGCCCACGCCCAGCCCGAAGGAGCCGCCGTAGAACGTGGCTTCGCGCTCGCTGCGGTATTTCTTGCGATTCAGCACCACGAGCTTGGCCATCTGCTCCACGAGGGGGACGCCGACCAGCACCATGGGCACGAGGTAGACCGGGTCGCGCGGGCGAAGGAGCAGGAACTCGAAGAAGGCGAGGACGAAGCCCACGAGGATGCCGCCGATGAAGAACAGGAACAGAATGTTGTCCTTGAAGAAACCGTCGTAGGGCCCGTAGCTCACGAAGAGGATGGCGAAGGCCGGCACGATCGCCAGCGCGCCGCCGAGCACGAGGGGCCAGTCCACCACGCTGGGCACAAGGGCCGCGGCTATTTCAGGGCTTTGCCGGCGCACCCTTTTTATGCGCGTGCCCCATGACCCGCCGATGCTCGCCACGCCGGTGGTCGTCGTGAACTTCAAGGCGTACGCGCAGGTCACCGGCCCGGGCGCCCTGGAGCTCGCGCGCGCCCTCGAGCGCGCCGCGCGCAAGGCCAGCGGCAGCGTCGCGGTGGCGCCGCCGATGCTCGAGCTCGCCGAGGTGGCGCGCGGCACGTCGCTGGCCGTGTTGGCGCAGCACGCGGACGCGCTCGTGCCCGGCGCGGGCACCGGCCACGTCACCGTCGAGGCCATCAACGCCTCCGGCGCGAAGGGCGCGATCCTCAACCACGCCGAGCACAAGGTCGGCCTCGAGGTGCTGCAGGCGACCGTGCTGCGGCTCCGCGCGGCCGGGCTGGTGTCGCTGGTGTGCGCGGGCAACGTCGCGGCGAGCCGCGCCGCGGCCGCCCTGCTGCCCGACATGGTCGCGGTGGAGCCGCCCGAGCTGATCGGCGGTGAGGTCAGCGTCACCACCGCGGACCCCGGCGTCGTCCGCGGCGCCGTGGACGCGGTGAAGCAGATCGCGCCTCAGGTCAAGGTGCTGTGCGGCGCGGGCGTGAAGAACGGCAAGGACGTGCGGCGCGCGCGCGAGCTCGGGGCCGATGGCGTCCTGCTGGCCAGCGGCGTGGTGCTCAGCAAGGACCCCGAGAAGGCCCTGCTCGACCTGCTGGAGGGCCTGCGATGACCGCGACGCTCCAGGTCGCGCTGGACCTGCTGAACCTGCACCGCGCCCTCGACATCGCGCGCGAAGCCGTGGAGGGCGGCGCGGACTGGGTCGAGGCGGGCACGCCGCTGATCAAGAGCGAAGGCCTCGAGGCCGTGCGCCAGCTGAAGCGCGCCTTCCCCGCGAAGACCATCGTCGCCGACATGAAGATCATGGACACGGGCGGCTTCGAGACCGAGATGGCCGCGAAGGCAGGGGCTGGCGTGGTGACCGTCCTGGGGGCCAGCGACGACGGCACGATCCGCGAGGCGGTCAAGGCGGGCCAGCAGTACGGCTGCAAGGTCATGGTGGACCTCATCAGCGTGGCCGACAAGCCGCGGCGCGCGGCCGAGGCCGAGAAGCTCGGGGCCCACTACATCGGGCTCCACGTCGGCATCGACGAGCAGATGCGGGCTCAGAGCCCCGTCCAAATGGTGCGCGACGTGGTCAAGGCCACGCGGCTGCCCGTCGCGGTCGCAGGCGGGATCCACAGCGAGAGCGCGCCGGCCCTGGTCGAGGCGGGCGCGGCCGTGATCATCGTCGGCGGCGCGATCACCAAGGCCAAGAGCCCCCTCGACGCGACGCGGGCGGTGAAGCAGGCCATCGCGACGCGCAAGCCCGTGGCCACCGAGGGCATGAAACGCTTCACCGCGGAGCAGCTGCGCGACGCCTTCGCGGTGGCGAGCACACCCAACATCAGCGATGCCATGCACCGCCAAGGGGCCATGCAGGGCATCGTGCCGATCCAGCCAGGCCTGCGCATGATCGGCAGGGCTGTGACGGCACGCACGGTGAATGGGGACTGGGCGAAGCCCGTGCAGGCCATCGACCTCGCCCAAGCCGGCGACGTGCTCGTCATCGACGTCGACGGCGGCCGCGACGCGGTGTGGGGCGAGCTGGCGACGCACTCGTGCTTGGT
>DASYRW010000239.1:0-17057 GCA_036003985.1 Thermoplasmatota archaeon | reverse complement strand
GGGCGGCAGGGCTGGCAGCGGCGGCGCGCGCGGCAGCGGTCGGGCGGGACAACGCGGACGCGGCACGCGCGTGAGCAACGCGGGAGCTGCCACACGTCGCGAGGGATCGGGGCGCAGCATCAACCTTGCGTGCGCGCCGTGGTTCTCAAGGGTGCAGCGCCGCGACCATCTGGCCGACCTGGTCGAGGGGCAGCGCGGCGCGCACCTGCCGGAGGGGCTCCGCCACGCTCTGGAGCCAAGGCGCGTCCCAGCCGGGCTGGCCGGCGAGCGACCAGAGCGCCGCGCCCGCCACCCACGCGAGGATCACCAGCGCGCCGCTCGCAGGCTTCCAGGCGGCGCGCGGCTGCAGGGCCATCAGCGGCTCGTCGGGCCAGAAGCTCACGGGGGGCGGCGGCCGGCGCTTGCGCTGGAACCAATGCATGCTCACAGGAACTCCGCGCTGTCCGCGAAGGCGCGCTTCAGCTTCTCCTCCTCGACAGCGCCCGTCGCGCCGTTGACGCGGAGCGAGCCGTTCTGCCCCTCGAGGCGCCACATCGGCAGCCACCACAGGCCCTGCGCGTCGAGCTGGATCGTGCGGGGGTCGGGGCGCACGAGCTTGTCCTCCACGATGAGCGTGTTGCGGCCCAGGTTGCTGGAGACGCGCAGCTTCTGCGTGTGCATCTCGACGATGCGGCGCTTGACGCGCGTGGCCGCGTCGAGGTCGGGGACGAGGGCCTGCAGCCGCTCGCCCGGCTCGGGGGCTGCGCCGAAGCGCGGCTCCGGCAGCTCGCGCACGTTGCCCGTCACCGCGTCCACGCCGAGGAGGCCGTGCTTGGGGATCGGCGGTGCGCCCTTCGCCTCGAGGCGGCAGGCGTAGCGGAACGCGTAGATCGGCACGAGCTCGAGGGCGGCGCGGTCCACCTTCAGGAGGCGGCCCACGCCGAGCTTCGTCGCGCTGTCGCGGTCGAGCGCGCTGGCGAGCATCTGGCCTTCGACTTGCAGGTCCCCGGCGAACGGCGGCACGGGGGGCGCGAGGGCCGCGGCGACGAGGGTCGGCCCAACGGGCTGCGAAGGCGGGGTGGCCGCGGCGGTCAGCGCGGCGAAGGTGGGCGTGAGGGCCGCGGGGGGCGGTGGCGCGGATGCCGGCGGCGGCGCAGGCGCGCGGGCAGGGGGCGCGACCTCCAGGACGACGTCGTCGGAGATGGCCTGCGCGGGGACCGGGGGCGCCTCGAGCGCGCGGCGGGCCCAGAGGCTCGCGGCGGGCGCGGGGGCGGGCGCCGGAGCCGGCGCGGGCGCTGGCGCGCGGGCGCCCACGTCCTCGGCGGCGGGGTCGGGCGCGTCGAAGGCGGCCGCGATCGGCGGGGCCGGGCTCGGGAGGGCGCCGTGCTCGGCCGCCTCGAGGTAGGAGGCTCCGACCTCGTGCACGAGCTTGTCGCGCGTCCACACGTCGATGCCCGCCGCTTCGAGGGCGTGGCGGGCTTCGTGGCCGATCTCGCCGATGCACACGAAGATCGCATGGCCCAGGGCTGGGAGCGTGTCGGCGACCTCGCGCGCGACGCTGGCGGGCAAGGGCTCGTGGCCCTCGCGCACGCGGACCGCGAGGCTCTGGCCGTCGCGCGCGAAGCGCAGCACGTGGCCCGCAGGCGTGGGCTGGGGATCGTAGCCGCGCAGGGTGAAGAGCGTGTCAACGAGCTGGGCGAGCTGGGTCATCGTGCATCCCGCCCAGGCCAAGGCGGCGGCCCGCCTTGAACCTTGCTTTTTTTATCGCTGCCGTACAATGGGCTTTCGCGCGGCCGCAAAACCGCAGCTTCAGGCCCCGAGGACCACGACGACGCCCCGCATGGTGAAGGGGTGGATGATGCAGCGGTAGCCCACGACGCCCACGCCGCCGACCACGACCGCCGACGTGCAGACCCGCTCGACGCTGTCGCTGCCCTCCGCGGTCACGCCATCCTCCGTGAGCCGGAACACTGCGCTGTCGGCCACCGCGGCGTCGTACACGGTCGCAAGGCAGGTGTCAGGGACCGCCGACGTGAGCCCTTCTTCGTTCACGTGCGGGCCGTCGAGGCTCGACCAGGTGACGCGGCCGCCCGACGCCACGATGACCACCGGCGGCACGAACCCCGCGAGGCCCGAGCTCGGCACGCCGCACGCGCTGCCGCCCAGGCAGCCTGGGTCGGCCTGCATCGCGGGCGCAGCCAGGGGCAGCGCCAGCGCGACCGCCAGCAGCGCAGGGAGCATGCGCGGAGAGGCTCGCGGCGGCATTTAGGCCTTGTCCGGAAAGGCTCGTCGCTCGGGGACGAGGGGCGAAAAGAAGACGGCGGGGCCGCGGATCGCGGCCCCCTGGCGCAGATCAGGCCGTGCGCGCCTCGATGTCGAGGCACACGCCGGCCGCGACCGTCGTGCCCATGTCGCGCACCGCGAAGCGCGCGAGGTGCGGGATCTCCTTCGAGCGCTCGATGGCGATGGGCTTCGTGGGCCGGATCTTGACGATCGCCACGTCGCCGGTCTTGAGGAACTGCGGGTTCTCCTCCTTGACCTGGCCCGTCTTGGGGTCGAGCTTCTTCTGCAGCTCCTCGAAGGTGCAGGCCACCTGCGCGGTGTGCATGTGGAACACGGGCGTGTAGCCAGCGGTGATCGCGCTCGGATGCTGCAGCACCGCGATCTGGGCCGTGAAGGTCTTGGCCACGTTGGGCGGCTTGTCCGCGTGCCCGACCACGTCGCCGCGGCGGATGTCGGTCTTGCCGACGCCGCGGACGTTGAAGCCAATGTTGTCGCCCGGCTGCGCCTGCTGGTGCTGCTCGTGGTGCATCTCGATGCTCTTGACCTCGCCGTTCACGTGCGAGGGTTCGAACACGATCTTGTCGCCCACCTTGATGATGCCCGTCTCGACGCGTCCCACCGGGACGGTGCCGATGCCGGTGATGCTGTACACGTCCTGCACGGGGATGCGCAGGGGCAGGTTGGTGGGCTTCTCGGGGAGCTTGATCTTCTCGTCCATGGTGCCGAGCACGGTGTTGCCGGTCCACCAGCTGAGGTTCTTGCTCTTGTTCACCACGTTGTCGCCCAGGTACGCCGAGCAGGGGATGAACGGGATCTCCTCGGGCTTGAAGCCGACGAGCTTCAGCAGGTTCGAGACGTCGGTCTTGACCTGCTCGTACTTCTTCTGGTCCCAGTTGGCCATGTCCATCTTGCTCACGGCCACGAGCAACTGCTTCACGCCCAGCGTGCGGGTCAGGAAGATGTGCTCCTTCGTCTGGGCCTGGACGCCGTTGACCACGTCCACCACCAGCAGCGCCGCGTCGGCCTGGGAGGTGCCGGTGATCATGTTCTTGACGAAGTCCCGGTGCCCAGGAGCGTCGATGATGGTGTAGTAGTACTTGGGCGAGTCGAAGCGCTTGTGGGCGATGTCGATCGTGACGCCGCGCTCGCGCTCCTCCTTGAGGTTGTCCATGACGAAGGCGAACTCGAAGGTGGCCTTGCCCTTCTCCGCAGCTTCCTTCTTGAGCTGCTCGATGATGTGCGGGGGGATGGCGCCGGTGTCGGCGAGCATGCGGCCGACCATGGTGCTCTTCCCGGCATCGACGTGGCCGATGGTGACGAGGTTGATGTGGGGCTTCTCCGCCATGGGCTTTCCTCCGTGCCAGGGCTAGGGCTGGAAAGGGCAGGTTGTATTTGAAGGCTGCGCCGCCGGCAATCCGCGCGCTCCGCGCCGCGCGCGGTGCGCGTTCGCGCGCTCGCGGAGCATCCGCTGGGGTCCGCCGGAATGGAAAGATCCGCGCGCCGCGCGCCGTCGAGCGCGCTCAGCCCGCGTAGTACTCGGGCCCGTACGGCGTCTCGGGCAGGCCCTTGCGCTTGCGGATCTGGCCGACTACCTGCGTCACCAGCTCCTTCGGCAGCACCTCGTAGCCTGCATGCTCCGCGCTCCACAGCACGCGCCCCTGGCACGCGCCCCGGATCGCGCTGGCGAAGCCGAACATCGCCGCCACAGGAGCCTTGGCGTGGATGATGGTGAGGTCGCCCTCTTGGTCCATGGTCTCGATGACCGCGCGGCGCTGCTGCACCTCGCGGGCCGCGGCGCCCATGACGTCCTGGGGCACGCTGAGGTAGACGCGCTGCTTCGGCTCGAGGAGCGTGCGGCCTGCGATGCACATGGCGCCGTAGATGGCGTTGCGCATGGCTGGAATGGATTGGGCGGGGCCGCGGTGCACCGCGTCCTCGTGGAGCTTCGCGTCGTGGAGGTAGAGCTTGACGCCCATGACCGGCTCCCCGGCGAGCGGGCCGCGGTTCATGGCCTCCTTGAAGGCCTCGATGATGAGCTCCTTGGTCTCGTGGAGGTTCTGGATGCCCTTGGTGATGTCCACGAGGATGTTGAGGCCGGCGGTGGCCATGATGCCCTTCGCCTCGTCCTTGTCCCAGCCCCAGTCCGCAGCGAGCTTGATCGCCAGCTCCTTGACGTTCTTCGTGCGGCCCTCGGGGATGACGCCCTCCTTGATGGCCTTGATCGTGAGCTCGTCGAGCGGCTCTGCCGTCACGTAGAACTTGTTGTGCTTGTTGGGGCTCTTGCCCTCGAAGGCGCCCGGGCTCTTGCCCGACACGCACTCGCGGTACACCACGATGGGCTCGCCCACGTTGACGTCGACCTTGTAGTCGTTCTTGATGCGGTACTGCGTGATCTCGAGGTGGAGCTCGCCCATGCCTTTCATGAGGTGCTCGCCGGTCTCCTGGTTGATCTCGACCTCGATGCTGGGGTCCGCCTTGGCGACCATGCGCAGCGTCTCGACGAGCTTCGGCAGGTCCTTGGTGTGCTTGGGCTCGACCTTGACCGTGACGACGGGGTCCGTGTAGTGGACGATCTTCTCGAAGGGCTCCATGTCGGGGTCGCTGGTGACCGTCGCGCCCGCGATGGCGTCCTTGAGGCCCACGACCGCCGCGATGTTGCCAGCGGTGACGGCGTCCGTGGCGATGCGGTCCGCGCCCACCATGAGGCCCACGGACTGCACGCGGTTCGTGTTCGGCATGCCCGCGATGTGCAGCTCCATGCCCCGGATGACGGAGCCGGAGAACATGCGGCCCACGGCGACCTCGCCCGCGTGGGGGTCCACGATGATCTTGGTGACCATGAAGCTCACCGGGCCCTTCTCGTCGCAATGGATCAGGGCCTTGCCGGTGGCGCTCTCCTTGTCGCCGTGCCAGATGTGGGGGATCCGGTACTGCTGGGCCACGTTGGGCGAGGGGTGGTGCATGATGCTCGCGCCCAATACGACCGTGTGCAGCGGGGCCTTCTTGGCCAGGTCCTTCTGCTTGCCGTCGGCGCAGTACTGGTAGATGTCCTTGAAGGTGATGCCGCTCTTCTTCATGAAAGGGACGGAGATCGCCCAGTTGTTGTAGGCGCTGGCGAACAGCACCGTGCCGGCCTCGACGTTGACCTTCCACTTCTCCTTGAACTCGTCGGGGGCCTGCTTGGAGATCAGCGTGTTCACGTCGGTGATCGTGCGCATGAAGCGCTGCTGCATCTGCTCCGGCGTGACCTTGAGCTCGTTGATCAGGCGATCGACCTTGTTGATGACCAGGATGGGCCGCACGCGCTCCTTGATCGCTTGCCGGATGACCGTCTCGGTCTGCGGCATGATGCCCTCGACGGCGCAGACCAGGATGAACGCGCCATCCAGCGCGCGCATGGCGCGCGTCACGTCGCCACCGAAGTCCACGTGGCCGGGCGTGTCGATGAGGTTGATGAGGTAGTCCTTCCCGTCGAAGGTGTGCACCATCGAGGCCGCGGCCGCGTTGATGGTGATGCCCCGCGCCGCTTCCTGCTCGTCGAAGTCGAGCACGAGCTGCTTCCCGGCGAGCTCCTCGCTCATCATGCCCGCGCCGGCGATGAGGTTGTCCGAGAAGGTGGTCTTGCCGTGGTCGATGTGGGCGGCTGTCCCGATGTTGCGAATCTGCGGGAGCTTGTGCATGAGCTCGCGCGCCTTCGCAATGTTGTCCTCCTTTCGGCCCATGGGAACGCAACTCCCGCCACCCTGCGAGGTGGGGCAGGCGGAGCCAAGGAAGCGCGCCCCGTTTAAAAACGTTTGGATGCCGGCCGCGTGCGCGCGCGGGCGCTTCGGCCAACGCGTCGGCCGCAGCCGGCGCGGCCTCGTCCCGCGGCGCGGTGCGACCTGCCAGCGCCGCGCAGGCATGGTTTAAGCACCGGCGCCCCCTGCCTGCCACCATGGCCGGGAGGATGGCGCTCGCGCTCGCGCTCGTGCTGCTGCTCCCCGCGGCGGCCGCGCTGCCGGACGTGCCGGTCCCGGTGAAGGCCTACCGCGGCTCGGTCAGCCTGGCGTGGGAAGGCGGCGCGCCCGAGCCCTGGTCGATCGCGTCGTGCCCCGGCGCGCCGACGGCCACGACGCCGGTCGAGGCGCAGACGGTCATCGAGACCAACTACGACAACGAGGGCACGCCCACCATGGGGATCGCCATGTGGGGCGTCGGCCTGCTCCTGCAGCAGCCGTGCGCGACGGTCCACTTCTGCCGCATGCAGGGCCACCTGGCCAGCGGCGCCCTCGCCTCGTGCGACAACGGCGTGCTCGAGGGCCGGCTCACGCTCTGGCAGGACTGGGACTTCTCGTGGTACTTCGCGGCGGAGCTCACCAGCGCGGCGGGCTCGGTGGAGCGGTTCAGCGGCGTGCTGCACGACGTGGCCTGAGCCTCAGAGCGTCACGTCGTTCGCCAGCTTCTCCGGCTCCACGAGCATCGTGCGCTTCCCGACGGCCGCGGCCGCGGAGGCCATCGCGTCGTCCGCGTTGACGGTCAGCTCGGCCCACGCCTGGACCTCGTGGACCCCGTGGCCCACGTTGAGCGCCACCCAGCTGAAGCCGTTGGCGCTGCGCGTCGCGAGGAACTGCTGGATGGTCGCGTCCTCGTCATCGAACTCGGTGGTGACGACGCGGTAGGTGCGGTTGCAGAACACGACCTTGCCGGGCTCGTTCGTGTCGCCGCTGCCCACGCTGACGGGCACGCCGTCGAGGGTCACCCACACCTTCACGCTGGCGAAGGCCTCGGACTCGTCGTTGCCCACCGTGGTCACGTTCGTCCACAGCGCGCACTCCGCCGCGACGCGGAACACCAGGTCGGTGGGGCTCGACGTCCGCAGCGTGCCGGCCAGCAACTCGACGGTCACGGAGGACTCGGCATCGAGGGGGTCCAAGCCCAGCGGCACGCCGAGGGGGAGCGGGGCGGCGCCGCTGCCCGTGGCATGCAGCACCTCCAGGGTCGAGGCCGCGACGGCCATCTTGTCCGCGGGCCGATGCGTGGCGGTCGCGAGGTTCGTCGCCGCCACGACGGCGACGAGCGCGAGCACCGTGCCGACCGCCAAGCCCTTCTGCATCCAAGCTTTCGAGCGCATGGCGCGCCCACGGGCCGAGGGCCTTTCCTGGTTGTGGGTGGAAGTTCGAACCGTATCAGAGGATTCGGAGGGCCCCCTCGAACATGTGGGGGCCCTCCGTCGCAACCTCACGGTGCCTCAGATGCTCGCGTCGTTGGCGAGCTTCACCGGCTCCACCACGAGGGTGCGCTTGCCGATGGCGGCCTTCGCGTCGCCCGTGCCGGTCACCTGCGTCGACAGCTCGCCGACGACCTCGATCGTGTGGATGCCGCCGCCGACGTTGAGCGTGGCCCACTCGAACGCGTTCGCCGTGCGGCTCCGCAGGTAGCTGTGGATGGTGGCGTCCTCGTCGTCGAACATCTCGGTCATCATGCGGAAGGCGCGGTTGCAGAACACGACCTTGCCGGCCTCGTTGGTGTCGTCGCCGCTGACCGCGACGGGGTTCCCGTCGAGCTCCACCCACACCTTCACCGTGGCCTCGGCCTCGGAGTCGTCGTTGCCCACGGTGGTGATGTTGGTCCAGAGGGCGCACTCGGCCGAGACGCGGAACAGCAGGTCGGTCGGCACCGCGGTGCGCAGCGTGGCCGAGAGGAGCGAGACCTCCTCCGACGTGGGGTCGTCGAGCACGCCGGGGCCGCCGAGGCCGCCGAGCACCGCGTTGATGGCGTCGCCACCGGGCGCCGCCGCCGAGGCGTGCATGACCTCGAGGGCCGAGCCCGAGACCTGGATCTTGTCGGCCGGCGAGTGCGTAGCGCCGGCCAGGCTCGCCGCGCCCATCGCACCAACCAGCGACAGCACGGCGGCCGCCGCCAATCCCTTCTGTAGCTTCGAGAGCATGGGTCCAATCCTCGCGCCGCGCGAAGCGTTGGTGCCCATTAGGCTTTGTGCGGGGAAATTGAAAGTGGTGCAAGGCGCCGCGGACGAACGCGGCGCCGACCCACAACCACGCCGCGGGGTCCTCACGTGACGCGGATGTCGCCGCCCTTCAGGGTCTGCGGCTTCGTGTTGGGCAGCGGGTTCGTCTCGCTCGGCAGGAGCACGTGGTCGATGTGGATGCCGAAGGTGTCGCTGCTCTTCTTGCCGCCGCCCTGGGCCGCGTCGCTGAAGGTCGCGGTGTAATTGACGGGCTTCTCCGACAGCACCCACGTGCCCGTGGTGGCGTCCATGAGGTACAGCGCGCCCGTGCCGTTGATGGAGCCGTTCTTGCTCGTCTTGGTGTAGTTGTCCACGTCGGCCTTGAAGCGCCACTTGCCGTTGTTGACGAGCAGCAGCTGGCCCTTGTACACGTCGGTGGTGCCGGGCACGAGGTTGACGGTGTAGCCGAAGTTGACGCGGCCCACGGTGGAGGACGTGTACCACCCGCCGCCCGTCGAGGCCGAGCCCTGCTGCGCGATGGTGAGGGTGGCCTCGTCGCTGCTCCCGAAGCACTCCGCATCGCCGTCGAAGCTGGCCAGGATGTCATAGACGCCCTCGGCCCAGGTGGAGGTGTTGATGCTCCCGGTCTTCGCCGCGCCGTTGTTGTTGGTGGTGGCCGACCACGGACCCACCCCGGCCGCGGGCTCGCGGTCGAGGGTGAAGTTGATCAGCTTGCCGTCGGTGCAGTCGTCGCCCGCGAGGCTCGTCAGCGTCGCGGCGAAGTTGAAGCTGTTGCCGATGACCACCATCTGGCCGCCGTTGTACAGCAGGGTCGTGGCGCCCTTCACGGTGATGGTGAAGGAGTTGCTGCCTTCGTTGCCCGCGGTGTCGGTGGCCGTGCACGTGACCGTGGTCGCACCCAGGGGGAACGTCGAACCGCTGGCCGGCAGGCACGTGGGCACGATGACGCCATCGACGATGTCGAGGGCGCTCGCGCCCGCGTAGGTCACCGCCGCGCCAGTGGCCCCGGTGGCCGTCGCGAGGATGTCGGCAGGCACGGTGACCACGGGGTCGGTGGTGTCCACGATGGTGACGTCGAACGTGTCGGAATCGCTGGTGGTCCCGTCCGTAGCCGTGGCGGTCACGGTCGTCGCGCCCACCGGGAACAGGCTCGTCGCGGGCACGTCATAGCTGAGGCTGGCCGCGACGTCGCCCTCCACGACATCGTCCGCGGTGCAGCTGTAGGGCACGCCGAGGATGTCGAGGTAGCCGCCGAGGGTGTTGCCCTCGAAGGGGCCGAGGTCGCTGCAGGCCACCACCGGGCCCGTCGTGTCCGCGACGGTCACGCCGAACGAGTCCCCACCGCTGTTGCCATTCCCATCCGAGGCCGTCGCCACCACGGTGGTCGTACCGAGCGGGAAGAAGGTCGTCGCCACGATGTCGAACCCCAAGGTGCCGGACACGTCGCCCGCGACGATGTCGGTGGCCGTGCAACTGTAGCCCGCATCACCCTGGAAACCGCCCAACGTGTTCCCTTCGAGCGGCCCGATCTCCGCGCAACTCACCACGGGATCGGTGGTGTCCACCACGGTCACGCCCAACGAGTCGCCACCGCTGTTGCCATTCCCATCCGAGGCCGTCGCCACCACGGTGGTCGTGCCGAGGGGGAAGAGGCTCGTCGCCGGGATGTCGAAGCCGAGGCTCGAGGACACGTCGCCAGCGACGATGTCGGTGGCCGTGCAACTGTAGCCCGCATCACCCTGGAACCCGCCCAACGTGTTCCCTTCGAGCGGCCCGATCTCCGCGCAACCCACCACAGGGCCCGTCGTGTCCGCGACCGTGACCCCAAACGTATCCCCTCCATTGTTGCCATTCCCATCCGAGGCCGTCGCCACCACAGTGGTCGTGCCGAGGGGGAAGAGGCTCGTCGCCGCGACGTCGAATCCCAAGGTGCCGGACACATCGCCCGCGACGACGTCCGTCGCCGTGCAACTGTAGCCCGCATCACCCTGGAAACCGCCCAACGTGTTCCCTTCGAGCGGGCCGATCTCCGCGCAACTCACTGCAGGACCTGAAGTGTCCACCACGGACACGGTGAAGAGGTCGAAGCCGCTGTTCCCGCTCCCATCCGAGGCCGTCGCGGTTACGGTCGTCGGGCCCACGCCGAAGAGGCTCGTTGCAGGGATGTCGAAGCCCAGGCTTCCTGCGACGTCGCCTGCGACGATGTCGGTCGCGGTGCAGCCGTAGCCCGCGTCACCCTGGTAACCGCCGAGGATGTTGCCCTCGAAGGGCCCCACGTCCCCGCAGCTCACGGCCGGGCCGGTCGTGTCCGCGACGGTCACGCCGAAGGTATCGCCACCACCATTGGTGCCATCCGTCGCCGTGGCGGTCACGGTCGTCGCGCCGAGGGTGAAGAAGTCGGTCGCCGCAAGGTCGAAGCTGAGGCTCGCCGACACGTCGCCGGCCACCGCGTCGATGGCGGTGCAACTGTAGCCCGCGTCACCCTGGAAGCCGCCGAGCGTGTTGCCCTCCAGGGGGCCGACCTCGGCGCAGCTGACCACGGGCCCCGTCGTGTCAACGACCGTGACGGTGAAGCTGCCCCCGTCGGTCGCGCCGTTGATGTCCGTGGCGACGCAGTCCACGGTCGTCGGGCCGAGGGCGAAGGTGGTTCCGGATGCCGGGGTGCACACGGGCGTGATGTCTCCGTCCTCGGGATCGGTCGCCGTCGCCGTGAAGCCCACCACGGCGCCGGCGGCGCTGGTGGCCTCGGCGATGATGTCCGCGGGCACGGTGATGGTGGGCGGGTCGTTGTCGAGGAGGAAGTGCGCGTAGCGGATGAGCGTGGGCCCGCCGTTCTGGCCCGTAATGCACACGGGCGTGGCGAGCGCCGCGGCGCCGTCCGTGTTCGCGGCGGTCCAGTAGTTGAAGTTGTACCCCGTCGGCGGCGTGACGCTGTCGATCAGCACCGACTGCGTGCCGCTGGCCTGCGGCTCGGAGCCGGAGGAGAGCGTGTTGTTCGTGTAGGTCGCCGTGCCGGCGTTCTGGGTCGCGCCGGAATCGCAGATGTTGCTGTTCGTGAACCGCGTGTAATCCACGGTCCACACGCGCCCGGGCGCCGCGATGGGCAGCGCGTCGTTCTGGAAGCTCGCGAGCTGGAACTTCACGTTCGCGTCGGTGAAGGTCGTGCTGGCCACGCCGGAGATCGGCCCCTCGGCGTTGACCGTGTACAGCGCGACGAAGGAGTCCGGCAGTTCGAACTGGTGCTCGAAGGCGCCGCCCGCGTCGGCGATGACGTCCGCCTCGTACGTCCAGGGCTCGGCTTGGTCGTCGTTCACGGTGAGGTGCACGACCTCCGCGGGCTGCCACCCCGCGCCGAGGAGCGTGACGATCGCGCCCGGGTTGTAATCGGGCTGGTCCGTCGTGATCGAAGGCCCGTTCTCAACCTGGCCTTGACCGAGGTCCACGGCCGGCGCCTCCAGCGTGTCGCCTCCGGTCGCGCTGGCCCCCAGCGCGAGCCCGGCGAGCAGCGCCAAGGCCGTGAAGCCGGCGACGGTCAACGTGATGTAGCGGTCGGACTGCGGAACCCTGGCAACACTCGGCATGCGCGCGCCTCCCACGCCGGGCGGATGCCCGGCACGCCGCCATCCACCACCCTGTCCTAAAGGGTACGCTTGAAACTCGCGCACGGACACTCCCGGCACGTGGGGGTCATATGACGTCGCGAGGAGCTCCGCTCCGAAGAGCCCGGCTGGACGAGTCGTGAATCCGGGGGGCCGAACCGGCCCTTTGCCCGCCCGCGCGGCCTCACCGCGCGCTCTTCGCGACGCGCTCGAGCTCTTCCTTCTTCGCGATCGCCGCGGACTCCATCTCGTTCCTGGAGGCGCGGATGATCTCGTTGGCGAGGCACTCGTGCGCGGCCTTGGGGCTCTTGAACGACGCGTTGTTCGCGGCCGTCGCGATGTTGCGCAGCGCGATGTCGAGGCGGCGCGCGGGCGAGACGTCCACGGCCTTGGGCACGCTGATGCCGCCGTAGCGCAGCCGCGTCACTTCCTCGCGGGGCGCGGCGTTCTCCACGGCCCTCACCAGCACTTGCACGGGATTCTGCTTCATCTTGGCCTCGACCTCGAAGAGCGCGTCGCGCACCACGCGGTACGACTTGCTCTTCTTGCCCGTGTAATCCTCGCTCTTCATCATCACGTTGATGAGGCGCTCGACGAGGTTGGTGTGGCTCTTCGCGAAGGGCCGGTTCGCGTGCCGCGCGCTCGTGTGCGGCAGGTACACAGGCTGCAAGTTGATGTAGCGCCGCAAGCCCGGGTCGCGGAGCGTGATCTCGCGCAGGTCCCACTTGCCGAACAGCAGGGGCGGAGCGCCCTTCCATAGCTCCATCTGGGCTTGCTGCTGCGCGTCGGCCTCGGCGGCCGCCACCGCAAGGGGGTCGGGCTCGGCCTCGGGTTCTGCGGCTGGCGCGGCGGGCGTCGCGGGCGGAGGAGTCTCGTCAGCCATGGGGATCACCGCATCGGCTTCTCCTTGCGGCCGCGCACGAGCTCGACGAGGGACACGTTGTTCACCTGGATGACCTTGTAGCGCACGCCGGGGATGTCCCCATAGGAGCGGCCCATGCGGCCGCCGATGCCCTCGATGAGCACCTCGTCGTGCTCGTCGATGTAGTTGATGGCGCCGTTGCCCGGCGCGAAGGCTGTCACTTGCCGCCCGTTCTTGATGAGCTGGACCTTGACGCACTTGCGGATCGCCGAGTTGGGCTGCTTGGCCTCGATGCCGACCTTCTCGATGACGATCCCGCGGGCCTGGGGGATGCCGCCGAGCGGGTCGCTCTTCTGCTTGAGCTGCTCGATGCGGCGCTTGTAGTACCGGTCGCTCCAGCGGAACTTGGCCCGCTGCTTCGACAGGGTGCGGCCCGCGTTCAATCCCTGCGCCATGGATTCACCGAAGGCCCCGGGACGACGTCCCAGAGGGAACCCGGGGCGGGCTGCCCAACGCGGTCATGGTATTTAAACGTGCGCGGCGGCCTCGCAGCGGCGCGCGCGCTGCCGAACGAACGGATGAGAAGGAGTCCGGACAGCCGAGCCGAGGCCGAAGCGCGAGGTGTTGCCGGTCCCGTCTTCGAGCGTGAGGTGTTGCCGTACCGCAGGGGTCGGCTGTCCGCAGCGCGCGTGAGCGCGCACCCCTGGGTGCGGCGAGGGGGTTATGAGCTGTTTCACGTGCGCCTATGCGGCCCCTTCGCGGAAGCCTATGGGAACGGGCGCGGGCCTGTCCGTCCCGGCGGTGACGCAACCCTCTTGGCTCTCCTGCGCCCATGCGCCATCGTGCGCGTGCGCGTCAAGATGGTGCGGCCCTTCCGCGACGCGGTGGGCAAGCCCGAGGTGGACCTCGATGGCGCCCCGCCGGGCGTGGTGGACGCGATCCTCCAGCTCTGCGGCCAATACCCCGGCCTGCGCGAGCACCTGCTCGAGGACGGCGCGCTCAGCCCGTACGTGAACATCTACGTCAACGGCACCGCTGTGCACGTGGACGAGGTCCACAAGGTCGCGCTCCGCGACGGCGACGAGCTGCTGTTCCTGCTGCCGCTCACCGGGGGGTGAGCCGCGCAGGGCAATGTTCAAGGGCCTTGCCCAACATCGCGCGTCGTGCGCTTCCTCGCCTTGGCGCTCCTGGCCGTGCTCGCGCCGCTGCCCTTCGCCGACGCGCATGGCGGGGGCGAGTTCCCGCACGTGAACCCCTTCCCGGTGCGCCTCGGCCCCGGCGAGGCGCAGTTCCTCGAGCTCACCTTCGAGGAGAACATGACGAAGGCCGCCGAGGGCAACCACAGCTTCGAGGCGGGCTGGGTCTTCGTCCTGAGCGCGTTCCTCACCAGCGACAGCGCGCCCGTCCAGGTGGCGCTGCACCCCGGCCACAACCTCAGCCGCGGCCCCGCCGTCGCGAACTGGACGCTCGCGTCCCACGGCACGCAGGTCGTCACAGCAGGCATGCCGGTCACGGACGTCTACACCTTGGAGCTGCGGCACGGCGGCGGGCCGGGCCGCACGAACATGACGTTCTTCTACGACCAGAGCTGCGAGTGCGCCGGCAAGCCGATTCCGCTCGAGGTGCCGAACGGCGCCGTGCTGTTCAACGTCGACGTCAAGCAGGGCCAGACGTGGAAGGCCACGTTCCCCGAGCCGCCGGCCTACGACCTCAGCATCGTGCTCGCGGAGCGCACGAACCCGCTGAGCCGCTGGCCGCAGGACTTCAGCGTCCTGGGCCGCAGCGACCAGCCGGTGGTGCGCGACGTGGGGGCCGGGCCCGTGCGCTTGCACGAGCTGGGCTGGACCGCGCAGCACGACGGCGCGTACTACTTCCTCGCCACCGCCATCGGCGTGCACCCGGAGCGCGTGGACCGCACCGACATGGACCGCTTCCTCAGCTCGCTGTACATCACGCCCTTCTACGAGCAGGTCGGAAGCGCGCCGAAGGCCGCGCCCGCGGGGCCGGAGCTGGCCCTTGGCGCCCTGGCCCTGGCGGCCCTCGCGGCGGTGGCGCGGCGGCGCTAGGTCAGGGGTACGGCACGATGCCCATCTGGCCGTCGAGCACCGCGGCGTCGGTGCCGAAGATCGTGAGCCCCGCGTTGACGGGGCCGTAAACTTCGCCCGCGAGACCGCCCTCGATCTGGAGCACGCCGGGCATCGTCTGGCCCCCGTCGCCCGACCAGAGGTGCGCGTCGAGGTAGGCGTAGCCGCCCTCGACCGCGTGGTACTCGCGCCAGTGCGCGCCCTGGCCCCAGGGTCCCGCGCCGACGCCGGGCACCGCGAGGGGCAGCGTGAGGCTGTAGCTGCGCCCCGCGCCCTCGATGCTCATGGCCGTCAAGAGGTCCTGGACCTGCACGTCGATGACGTCCACGACGATGCGGTCCACGCCCGCGGCCTGCGCCGCGCGCGCGTACACGTCGTCGGCCATGGTGAGGTGCTCGAGGCGGTAGAAGTAGATCCCCACGCCAGGCCCGAGCAGCGCCGGGTCCTCGGGCTCCTCGATGCGCGCCAGGAGGAAGGCGAAGTTGGCCGCGCCGACGTCCGCGCCGCTCTCCGCCTCGCCGCAGCGACCCGCGCCGAGGTTGACCGTCGCGAGGCCGGTGCTGATGCGGATCACGAAGTCGTCCGGCACCAGCGGGTCGAGGTCCTGCGGGAGCACCCGCACCGGCACTTCCGTGTACGCGCAGTGGCGCAGCGCGATGGGCACCTCGGCCGCGCTGGGGGCCGGCCCGGCAGCCGGGGCGGCGCTCACCGAAGCGGGCGCGGGGGCTGGCGCGGGCCCGGCGAGGACCGGCGCGACGAGGGCTGCCGCCGCGAGCAGGGCGAGCACGCCAGCAGCGTGGAGGCGGCGCATCGCGGACCCATCGTTCGGAAGGGCTTAGCTGTTAGTCCCGCCGGGGGCCGGCACTTCAAGGAGCCTCGTCGCGCGGCGGACCTAGCTCAGCGCGCCGCCGGCGGCCGGCCGGGGCCCCTCGTCGAGGCCCGGACCACCGCCGGATGGTCGGCGAGCAGCGCGCCGAGGCGGTGGAGCACGGCGGCCTCGGCCTTGCGCAAGTGCTCCTTCAGCGTGCTCGGGCTCACGCCAAAGGAGGATGCGAGCTCGCGGCTCGTCGCGCGGCGCGGCGTGTCGTAGTAGCCCATCTGCAGCGCGCGCTGGAGCACGTCGAGCTGACGCTGCGTGAGCCCGCTGGCGAGGTCGGCGAGGGGGACGGCGACCCCGAGCCCCTCGGGCTGCAGGTCGCTCATGCGCTCGACGGTCACCGTGCCCATGGCATCGAGGGCCGTGAGGAGCCGCCGCAATTGCTCGCGGTGCTCGGCGACGACCGTGAAGAACTCCAGGCCCTCGCGCCACACCGCCGGCCACACGATGCTGCACCCGCTGCGCCGGATGGTGCCGATGCTGCCTTCGGGAGGATTGTGGTGCCGGAACACGAGGGCCGTCGGGCCGCGCTGGATCTCCTCGATGGGCGCGCCGACGTAGCCCTCAAGGGCAGCCTGCGTCGCTGCGAGGGTGGCAGGATCGGGCGCCTGCAGCACGTACAGGTCGAAGCCCCGGTCGCCCGCGATCTCCACGAGGGAGATGCCCTGCGCGAAGCCCTCGGACACGCATCCGCGGTGGCGGAAGCGGAGCGCGGCGGTGACGACCACGCACGCCATGCAGGGCCGCGGCTCAAAGCCTTTTGCGTGGTGCCGTGGACGCGACGCGCGCCAAGCTTGGCAAGGAACCGAAGGCGCGTCACGAGCCCGCGTGGATCCAGAACCGCTTCTTGTCCACGCTCTCCACGAGGCCCTTGCGCTCCATCTCGACCAGCGCGAAGGCGATGACGCTGTGGGTCACGCTCAGCGGCTTGTAGAGGTCCTCGGTGGTGAGCGCCGTCGCGGCGGCGCGCGCGCCGCGGCTGTGCATCAGCGCGAGCACGCGCCGCTCGAGGTCGCTGACCTTCTCGCCGGCCTTCGTGACGAGCGGGGGGTTGTAGCCGCCCAGGGGTGTGGTCACCTGCGCGCCCGTGTAGGCCTGCGGGCTTGCGGCCGCGGCGTGCAGCTTACCCTGCGCGGCGAGCACGTCGCTCGACACTGCGGTCGGGGCGCCCTCGCGCCGGCGCGGCACGCGCGGTCCTGCTTGCGCGGGGGCGTCGCGCACCTCCGCGCGCGGGTGCGGCTTCGCGTTGACCTCGGCGGTGGTGGGGTAGGTGATGCCCTTGGCCTCGGCACGGCGGAAGTCCTGCTTCACCATCGCGCTCGTGACCTGCAACTCGGGCTTGATGTGGCTCAAGAACTGCCGCGCGATGGCCTCGCGCTCCGCCTCCAGCTCCGCGCTGGAGTCCTTG
>DASYRW010000238.1:0-2896 GCA_036003985.1 Thermoplasmatota archaeon | reverse complement strand
ATCGGCTCGCTGAAGTTGAGGACGGTGCTCTGCCCCGATGCCGCGCCGCGGCAGCAGAACGCGGGCCATTCGCGGGGGGCCGCCGCGGCGAAGAGCCCGATGATGAGCGCCGCGTGGCCCGCCGCCAGCGCGCCCGCCATCGCTGCGCCCGGCCGGGCCGCCGCGGGCAGGCGCGCAGGGAACCGCCACACCAGCAGGACCAGCGCCACGTACGCTGGCACCTCGACCAGGCCCGCGACCTGCCGAACGGAGGGGGTCGAGGCGCCGGCGAAGACGTTGATGAGGAACGTGGCGAAGCCGAAGCAGGCGGCAAAGACCGCGAACAGCACGGTCGCGCCGCGCCGCGGGCGCAGCGTGAGCACCCACAGCCCCAGCGCGAGCAGGAGCAGCCCGCTCAGCCACTGCAGCATCGTCACGGGCTCCAGCGCAATCGCCATCACCGCACCCCCCGCTGGCCGCGCACGAGCGCCGATCCGAGCCGCCGGACATCAAGGTTTGCCCCGCGCCCGGCGCGCGCAGGAATGCGGGGGGCCGGACTTGAACCGGCGACCTGCCGATTATGAGTCGGCCGCTCTAACCAGCTGAGCCACCCCCGCGGGCGACGAGGCCGCAAGGACGCGGCACGCTTAGGCTTTTCCCTTGCCCCGGCGGCGGAAGCGTCCCTGCCCCGCAGCGGCTGGCGCGGGCTCGTCGAGGCCCATCTCGGCGCGCAGCCGCGCCTCGATCTCGCGCTCCTTGGACCGCAGCGCGCGGCGCTGGCCCATGGGGTGGAGCAGCAGGCCCGCGTCGACGAGCAGCAGCGCGACCGCGAGCCCCGCGCCGTAGCTGAGCAGGGCGAGCACCTCGAAGTTCGTGACCACCTGCCCCAAGGCCGCGAACAGCAGCGTGCCCACGAACAGCCACAGCGCCAGGGCGACGAGGGGCCGCGCCGCCTCGGGCGCGCGCGCGAGGGCGCGCGGGTCCATCTGCGCGGCGCGCACGTGCAGCACGCGCAGGCTGACGAGGAACGCCACCGGGAACGCGAGGAGCGCGACGAGGGGCGCGGTGTCGAGGTCGAAGGGCGCCGCGCCGAGCGCGAGGCCGAGCAGCAGCATCAGCACGAGGCCGAGGCCCAACGCCATCGGCAGCAGCAAGGCAGGGCGCTGCTCCGCCGTGAGCTTGGGCGCGTATGCGCGCAGCGGGCGGTCGGGGATCGGGTAGCCGAAGAGCCTGCCGGCGAGCGGCACGGCCAACAGCCAGCCCGCCAAGAGGAACAGCGGAAACGCGAGGTCGAGCGCAGCGTCGCCGTTGAAGAAGTCGATGGCCCCGAGCGTGCCGCCGAGGATCACCGCGAACAGCGCGCCCACGAGGAGCACGAAGGCGACGAACGCCAGCGGCCGCGCGCGCGCCGGCACGTCGGGCAGGCGCTCGACGCGCTGCCGCAGGCCCGTGGCCTTGGGCACGCCGACGAGCCGCCGCGCGGCCCAGAAGCCCACGACCAGCGCGACCACGAGCGCGATGAGCACGTCGTAGTCGACGCCCAAGGCTTCGGTGAGCCCGAAGCCCAGCAGCACGTAGATCGGCGCGGCGATGAGCAGCGCGAGCGGGAAGAAGAGCAGCGGCCGCTTCTCCGCCGGGACCTTGGCCCAGCGCTGCTGCAGCGGCCCCGTGAAATGGGCACGCGGGTGCGGGAACCCGTAGAGCAAGCCCCCGATGGCGATGGCGGCAGGGATGGCGACCGCCAGCGCCAGCAGCGCGAGCAGGTCCTCCTCGAGCGGCGTCGAGGTGATGAGGATGCCGAGCAGGAAGTACAGCAGCGCCGCGCCGATGATGGCCGCGGGGAAGAACAGCAGCGGGCGCTTCTCGGGCGGCGCCTTGGGCACCCTGGCGCGGGCCCTCGCGACCTGCGCGCGCGTGAAGGGCGGGCCCACCGCCGCGTACCCGATCACCGGCCCCGCGATGAGCCCGATGACGAGCGCGATCTCGAACTCGCCGAGGAGGAGTCCGGTGAGGAAGAACACCAGGAAGCCGCTCACGAACGCGAGGGGCCAGAAGGCGACGCCGCGGAACTTCGGCGGCACGTGCTTGCCCAGGTACACGGGGCTGGGCGGCAGCGCTGGCACCTGGGGCGCGCGGGCCATCGCGGGGCACTCGGCCTGCCGCTACATAAGCAAATCGGACGGAGGCCTTGCGATCGCTCAGTCCTCGGTGGGCGCGGCGGGCGTGGGCTGGTCGGGGGCCTGGGTGATGTAGCGCGAGGGCACGGTCTCGGTGATGTACACCGTCTTGCCCGCTTGCTTGATCACCTGGCCGTCGGAGATGGCCTTGCGCGCATCGACCGCGAGGATGATGGGGTGCTCGCCGCGGCGCTGGCCGGCTTCCACCGCGTTCTGGTACGTCTCGCTGAGGTGCACGGCCTTGCGCTCCGTGGGCGTGATGCCCCGCTCCAGGACCACGTCCAGCTCCTCCTCGGTCACGGGGTAGTACAGCGTGTCCGGGATGCCCTCGGTCGGCAGGTCGAGGTCGACCTCGACGCTGTGGCCGTAGGTGGCGCGGATGCGGTCCTTGTCGAACTGGTAGCGGCCCTTCGGGTCGGTGAGCACGATGGCTTCGATGTGGTGCGGCTTGAGCCAGTGCAGCTTGTCCTTCTGGCGGCGGATCTGGCCCACCAGGTCCTGCACATCGACCCAGCCGCGGTCGTCCATCTCGACGCCGAACTTCTCAGGGAAGTGGCGGAGCACGCCGGCCATGATGCGGCCGACGCGGTTCAACTCATGCTCGTTCATGAGGAACTTGCCTTCCTCGCCGCACTCGCCGCAGACGTCGCCGCGGAAGTAGCCGTGGCTCCTGCACTCACGCAGCATCGGAAGGCACCGGACCGGTGGCGTCGGTATGAAAGCGATCCCATATAAGCCCT
>DASYRW010000237.1:0-4558 GCA_036003985.1 Thermoplasmatota archaeon | reverse complement strand
TCCGGACCCTCCGGTTGTACTGGAGCAGTTGCCAGCCGCTGACCGCCTTCGTGAAGGCTTCGACGTACGCCACCTCCGGGAGGTCGATCGCAAGGACCTGAAGGCCGCGCTCCCCGGCCAGCCTCACCGCTGCCGCGAGGTCGCGCGGCGGCAGCTCCACGGGCCCGAATTGCCCGAGGAAATGAGCGTACACCTCGTCGGACTCGCTGAACTCGTGTTCATAGTCCACCCCCCGACCCATCTGCTCGAGGCCCGCGAGATCCTCGGGGCCGACGCCGAGGCCCACCACCTCCGGCTGGACGCGATCGAAGGCGGCCTCGACCCGCGCCGCTTCCGAGACAAGCCCGCGCACGGTGCCGACGATGACGTAGTCCCGCCCGGGCGCCTGGACGCGGGCCTCGCTCCGCACGGTCGCGCCCACCCTCTTGGTAGCCATAAGGCTTGCGCCGCGCCGGGTCCTGCCGAAGACCTCTGGAAATCGCGGGGGTTCTTGAACGACCCCGCCACAAACCTTTTCAAGCACCGATCCGGTGGGAGCGCGATGAGGGAGCTGCGGGGCTGCATCGCGCGCTTGAGCGTGGGAACGGTCTTGGTCCTGCTGAGCCTGGCGCCGATCGCGGCCGCCAACGACGCCCACCAGCTCGTGGTGCAAGGGCCCCTCGACCTGCAGGGCCCGAGCGCCCTCCACGCGGACGACGCGGGGCTCCTGTTCCAAGGCGACGACAGGGACCCCGGCTCGTTCCGGATGGTTCTGCAGGCTGCGAGCCTCCACGGGAGCTTCACGCAGATCGAGGAGATGTGCGTCGCCCCCGCGCTCGGCCTCGCGCAACTCCCGTCGACCCTCGACCGCCCCCTGCGCCTCGAGCCGGACGCGATCCTGGGCCTCGCAGCCCCCCCCGTCGCGCTGCAACGCGACCCTGCGGATGTGGCCGAGCCCGCCATCGCCCCGATCGTCGAGACGACCGCGCTCGCGGTCGGCAGCGTCGCGGAGGCAGCCGCGGCAACCATCGTCGCGTCGGCCCCCGAGGGCCCCCTCCCCTGCTTCGGCATGCAGCCAGGCCCGCGCGAGGAGGCCTACGACCTCACCCAAGTCTCCGTGGAGATCACGCCCGAGACACCGGGCTTCACGGTGCTGTGGGACGCCACGTCGTCCGAACACGGCGGAGCCGCGACCCTGCAGGCGGACCGGGCCGACGCGCAACTCCTCACGACCGACCAGGACGTCGCCCTCGTCGATGGCGAGAGCGTGGGCTACTGGACGAGCGCGCCCCGCGCGGCCCTCCCCGCCGGCGCGGTTCGATCCGAGGCCCCCGCAGGCCACGGCGGCTTCGGCGGCGAGGCCCGGCTCCTGCTCTACGGCGCTGCGGCGCGCGTGACCGGCTTGACCGCGCAGGGCAAGCTCATGGAGCGCGTCTTCCACACCGGCGAGTCGCAGGAAAGCTCCGGCCCCGGCCCGACGAAGCGCGTCCTCGCGTTCCTCGACGTGCAGATCGAGGACGGCTCGGGCGCCTACGAGAGCCCATCGCCCGTCGCGCTCTACGGCCAGCGCCTGACCGCGGACCTTGACGGCGGGCTCGGGATCCCCGAGGCCCACGGCGCCATGCAGCTCAACGGCGAGGAGCGCTCCTTCGACGGCGCGGCCCTGCTCGAGGGCCCCCTGAGCTTCGCGCTGCGCGGCGTCGAGTCCGACGACGGCATCGAGGACGCCCCCGGAGACGCGATGCTCCTCCAGCTCGACGAGCCGGTCGCCGCGACGCAGAGCCCGTGGGTCGAGCCGCCGGCGCAGGAGAGCGTCGCCACCACGGCTGCAGCCGTGGGCGGCTTCGCCGTCGTCGCGGGGCTGCTCGCGTACTTCTGGCCTTCGCTGAAGCTTTTCGTCGCGCCGCTCTACACGCGCATCGCTCCCGACGCCGTGCTCATGCACGGCGCGCGCGAGAACATCTACCGCCTCATCAAGGCCGAGCCGGGCATCCACGCGCACGAGGTCGCCTCGCGCCTGACGCTCGGATGGGGCACGACCGTGTACCACCTCAAGCTGCTCGAGCGCAACGGCCTCGTCGTCGCGCGCCACGAAGGCCGCTACAAGCGCTTCTTCGTCACCGGCGACCTCCACCTCCAGCACCAGGAAGCGGTGGCCATGCTGCGCAACGCCACGAGCCGCGCCATCGCGACGACGGTGGCGAGCAGGCCGGGCCTGATCCAGAAGGAGGTGTGCGAGGCCCTCGGCCTCAGCCCCTCGCTCGCGAGCTGGCACCTGCAGCGCCTCGAGACGGCGGGCGTCGTCCGGTCGGAGCGCATGGGCCGGTCGGTGCGCTATGCACCGGGGCCCGCCTGGGTGGAGCTGCAAGCGCTCGCGCCCGCGCCGATCGCGACGCCGGCGCCCGTCCTGCCGCCCGCGGCGGGGCCCTCGCCGGCCATGCCGTAGGTTCAAGCCCCGCGCCCCCGATGCGGCCACGTGCGCCGGCGCCGCGTCGTGACCTGCTTCCTCCGCCGCGATGGCCACGTGCTCCTCCTCCGGCGCAGCGGCCGGGTGAGCACCTACCGGGGCAAGTGGGCGGGCATCAGCGGCGCCATGGAAGGCGACGACCCCGCGGCGGAGGCTCTCCGCGAGGTGCGCGAGGAGACCGGGCTCGATGCGCGGGCCGTGCGGCTGGCCGCCGTGAGCACGCCCCTCGAGGTCCGGGATGCGGAGCTCGGCGTCGTGTGGGAGGTCCATCCTGTGCTCGCCGATCTCCTGCCGGGCGCTGTGCCGCGCCTCGATTGGGAGCACACGGAAGCGCGCTGGGCCGCACCGGACGAGCTCGGATCCTACGACACCGTGCCCGGCTTGGCCGCAGCCCTGGAGGCGGTGCTGCGTGCTTGAGGAGCGCATCGCGTCCGTCCGAGCAGACCGCACCCAGGGCAGCGGGGCGTTGGCCGACGAGGCGCTGGCGATCTTGGGCGAGGCCGCCGGCGTCGCGCGCGGGCCGCGCTTCCTCGTGGACCTCGGCGCCGTCGCGCGGGCGCTCGCCCGCGCCAAGCCGGCCATGGTGGCGATCGATCGAGGACGGCTTGCCGACGTCGCCGACCGCCACGCACGGCGCGCCGCGGCATGGCGCCTCGACGACGCGGCCTTGGCCCGGAGTTAGGATCGATCAGAAGTTCTTCTGACCCCACGCAATGCGAGGCGTCGAAGGCTTGGATCATCCGCAACGGACAGCTTGCAGCATCGCTCGAACCTGTCTACGATGCAACCTCCGAGGACCTATGGTACGATAGGAACTGGCACGATAGGGCGAACCGAGGCACCGCGTGAGCGACCCCGGACCCCCAAGCGTCCAGTTGTTCAAGGAGCTGGCGAGCCCCCACCGGGTGCGGTTCCTGGCGGAGCTTCGCGAGCGTCCCACCAACGCCAGCAAGCTGGCGCGGGCCGCGGGCATCTCGGTCCAAGAGGCGATGCGCCACCTCGCGCGCCTCCGCGAGCTCGGACTCGTGGAGCAGTCGGGCAGCCGCGACTACCTGCTCACGCCCCTCGGCACGCTCGCGGCGCGGCCCCTGCAGTTCTGCGAGGCCCTCATGGCCCACCAGCAGTTCTTCGCGTCGCACGACACCTCCTTCGTGCCGCCCCACCTGGCGCTCACGCCGCTGCTGCTCGCGCCGCGGGCCGCGGCGGACGAGGCGACCCACGTGCGCGACCTCGCGGCGGCCGCCACGCGCGGCACGCAGTTCCTCTGCACGGTCAGCGACCAAGTGCTGTGGCACGAGCTGCCCGCGCTGCCGGGATCTGGCGCGCCTGTGCAGCTGCGCGAATGGTCCGGGATCCACACCCCGCAGCTGGTGGCGAGCGAAGGATTCCTCCGCCTGCCGCGGCTCATCGCGGCGTTGGCGCCCGAGCCCGAGGCGGTGCGGATCCGCATCGCCCTGCGGTCCGAAGTGCCGTTCATGATGTCGGTGACCGAGCGCGAAGCGTGGGTGTTCCTGCGCCACCGCGTCGGCATGCTGGACCTCGCGAACGCGATCCACGCCACCGCGCCGGTGTTCCGCGACTGGTCGCTCGCGCTCTTCCGCCACCTCGAGACCGGCACGCGCGTCGCCTTCGACACCGCCCTCGGCGATCGGCTCGGGGCCTGGGAAGCCCGCATGCTCGAGGCCGCGCGCGAGGCCGGCTCGGAGCCCCGCGTCGCGGAGCCCACCGGGGGGCCGCCGACGCCGATGCTCCGCAACGGCCCGAGCGGCGAGCGGTGGCCCCGCAGCTAGCCCACGACCTTCTCCCACTGCTTCAGCTTGAGCCGCTCGCTCAGCGTGGAGCCGCGGTCGATCTCCTCACGCAGGCGGTCCTCCTGCTCCTTCACCTCGACGGCCCGGTTCGCGATCTCCTGGGCTTCCTCCTGGGGCACCACCACCACGCCGGAGTCGTCGCCGATGATCCAGTCGCCGGGTCGGACGCGCTGGCCGCCGCAGCGCACCTCCACCTGCGTCTCGCCGAAGCCCTTCGGGTCGCCCGCGTTGGGCACGAAGTGCCGCGCGAAGGCCGGGAACTTGAGCGCGCGGATCGTGTCCACGTCGCGGATCGCGCCGT
>DASYRW010000236.1:0-1640 GCA_036003985.1 Thermoplasmatota archaeon | reverse complement strand
TGGACAGGAGGCGACATCTTGCGCTCCGCGGCCTTCTCGGGCCGGCCCATGCGCGCCCCGACCCGCCACCGTCCGCGCGCGCGCACCGGGAAGCCTGCCAATTGGCTGACGAGTGCGAGCGGGTCGTCGAGGGCCGTGGGCTCCACCCGGCCCGCGAGCGCGCCGTCGCGCACGTCCAGGCCGAGGCAGCGCAGCAGCGCGGCCGGCTCGGCGAGCGCGACGTCGCCGTTGCCGCGCCGCGCGTGCGCGCAGCACAGCTCCTGCAGGAGCGCCGCGCCCTCGGCCGGCAGCACCAGCGCGCCGCCTTCGAGGGCGCCATGCTTCAGAGCGACCTCGCGCAGCCGCAGCACGTCGGCCGTGGGAAGGTCGTGCCAGAACAGCGTCCAAGCGGGGTGGAGGGGCAGGCCGGTCTCGGCGCTGAACGCCACCGCGTCGGCCGCGCTGGTGGGCTCGGTGAACACCGGCAGCTTGCGCTGGCACTCCTGCAGCCACCATTCGCGGCAATAACCACTGGGCACCAAGGGCTTGTTGTTCTCGGCGAACTCGCCGTAGGGCACGAGGATCTCGCCGAGGTCCAGGATGCGCCGCACGCGCGCCCTGAGCTGGGCGGCCTGCTTCGCGCTCGTCAGCGTCAGGACGTCGCCGTTGTCCATCAGCACCACGGGCCCGTCGATGGTGTCGCAGGGCGTCACCACCGTGGCCTTGCCGGGGCGCTCGATCTTCATCTGCGTGCCCACGGCCAGGAAGTCTTCGACGAGCACCATCGTCGCGGGGTGGATGGCCGTGCTCGCCAGCCCGCCCGTGCGCGCGCGGCCGTAGCGCAGGCGGAAGCCGCCCTTGCGCGACGGGTGCGCGAGCACGGGCCTGCCGGCGACGAGGTCCTCGATGAACTTCCAGCTCGGCGCGGTGGCGGCCTCGAGGGGCGTGAGCTGCTGGCCGGTGTCGCCGTCCTTCTTGAGGTTCGCGAAGGCGTCGAGGAACCCCCAGCCCTCGATGCCCAGCCGCTTCACGTGTCCCTGCACCTTGGACGCCTTGAGGATCAGGCCCTCGGCGAGCACCAGGCACGCGCCCCCCCGCAGCCGGTTCGTCTCCAGGCGCGGCAGGTCGCGGTTGCCGCTGACCTCGGTCTCCTCCGTGCCCTCGCCGTCGATCATCACGGGGCAGCCGTTGGCGATCAGCTCGATCTCCTGCGCCGTGGGCAAGCGCTGCAGGTGCTGGGCCTGCTTGTAGGCCGGGATCTCCTCCTTGAGCCGCTCGACCTCCGCGCTCGTCGCGACGTACTTGCCCAGGCCCAGCTCGCGCCGCACCACGTCCGCGATGAGCACGCTCAAGGCTTGGGCGGTGCCGCCGGCGGCGCGGATGGGCCCTGCATACTGGACCGCGACGAACTCGGTGCCGTCGTCGTTGCGCTTGAGCTTGACGCCCACCACGCCTTCGAGGGGCGCGACGAGCACGCCTTCGGTCAGGATCGCGAGGCCCGTCCGCACCGCCGTGTCGATGGCGGCTTCCCGGCCCTGCCGAGGCGCCAGCTCCGCCGCCAGCTCCCTGGCCACGAGCAGCGACACCACCTCGCGGTTGTTCGTCTCGCTGAGCTTGCGGATCTTGACCGCGACGCCCTGCACGTGGGGGAGGATCGGCAG
>DASYRW010000235.1:0-3090 GCA_036003985.1 Thermoplasmatota archaeon | reverse complement strand
GAGGCCCTCGAAGCCCCAGTGCTCGCGCTCCACCACGGGCATGCCGCCGCCGCCGCTCGCGATGACGACGTAGCCCTCGCGGAGCAGCGCCGCGATGACGTCGGCTTCGACGACGCTCTTCGGGTCGGGGGACGGGACCACGACGCGCCAGCCCTTGCCCGGCTCCTCGCGCATCACGTAGCCGTAGCGCTCGAAGGCGCGGCGGATGTCCTCGGCCTGCTCGGCCGGGAAGTGCGGCCCCACCGGCTTCGTCGGATGCTTGAGCTCGGGATCGTCGGGGTCCACGGTCACCTGCGTGATGACCGTCACCGCCTTCGTGCCCAGCTGGGAGCGCTTCAGCGCGTTGGTCAAGCACTGCTGCAGCGTGTAGCCGAGCATGCCCTCGCTCTCCGCGACCAGGATGCCCAGCGGCATGGGCGGCACCACCTTGCGCGCGGCCTCGTTCTGCAGCAGCAGCGCGCCCACCTGCGGGCCGTTGCCGTGCGTGATGACCACGCGGTGGCCGTAGCGCAGGATGCGCACGATCGGCTCCATCGCCGCGCGCACGTTGGCGAACTGCTCGTAGATGGTGCCGCGCTGCCCAGGCTTGAGGATGGCGTTGCCGCCCAGCGCGACGACGACCGTGACGGGCTCGCGGGGCGCGACCACGCTCCGAGCTAGGCCGCGGGACATTAAGACGCTGCCGCGGGGTCCTCCTTGCCAGGCGGGGAAGCCCGTGCTTGTCACCGGCCGGGGCGACGCGGAGCCGTCCGCGGCGCGAGGCCGGTCAAAGCGGCGGTTCGGAAAACCCTTAAGCCTGTGCTCAGCGGGATCCGCGTGGATCGGAAGATCGGAAGGAGGCTTGGCCATGGCGAAGTTCGCGATCGTCGCGCTCGGGCTGACGGGGTTCCTGCTGCTCGCAGGGGCCGCGGCTGCGGAAACCTACATCGAGGTGCCGGTCAACTCGCCGGCCATGGGGCCGAGCGCGGACTTGCCCGCGACCACCCTCTCGGGCACGCCCGCGATCACGCTGCGAGTCCCCTCCATCACGGTGCCCAGCGCGTGCAACGCCACGCCCTGCAGCCAGCCCACGCAGCTGCCGAGCGGCACCATCGCCACGCCCACCCTCGACGCGGTGCCCGTGGGCGTGTCCGCGCTCGAGGTCGAGCGCACCTGCGCGCCGGAGAACCTCGCCTGCGCCAACGGCCTCAGCCTGCCCGCGCAGCAGTTGGCCGAGACGCCGGCGATCCCCAGCAGCGAGGCCGACGTGCCCGCCACGGAGCTGCCCGCGCTGTGCACGCTCTCCGACACGCCCTGCTTCGGCGCCATCGCGTACCCTGGCTTCGCCATCCTCATGCCCGCGCGCGGCCCCACGGTGATCGCGCCGCCGCTCTCGCTCACGGTGTGGGTGCCGGGCCTCGCAGGCGGTCTCCCCCTCGGCCCGCCCAGCATCGGAGCTCTGGATCCAACGCCCGTCGCGATCGGCGTGCCCTTCGTGGGCGACGTGGGCTTCACCCTCTGCGAGACGCCCTGCCCTGCCCCCGACGTCGGCCCGGTGCCGATCGACCGGCAAGGCCCGGCGGGCGCCACCATCGCGCCCGATGGCGAGCCGATGGCCATCATGCTCTGACGGCCGCGCGCCACGGCGGCCACAGCGCCTTGATCGGCGCGCCGCGCGTCGCGAGCAGCGCCGCGGCGCCGGCCGCGACGAGCAGGCCTGGCAGGACGAGGATCGCCGGCTGCAGGTGCGGCGCGGCGAGGGCCAGGTACGCGATATCCACGCCCGCGTGCACCAGCACCGCGGCGAGCAGGGACACGCGCAGCGCGACCAGCCCCATCAGGAGCCCGAAGATCGCCGGGCCGAGGACGTGGGCCCAGTTGCCGTAGCCCGCGTGGATGAAGCCGAAGAGCGCCGCTTGCGCCAGCAACGCCGGCCACCAGCCCAGCCTGCGCAGCAGCGCGCGCAGCAGCAGGCCGCGCCACACGAACTCCTCGCTGACACCGGCGGCCACGCTCAGGCCGAGGAGCAAGGCGGGCGTGAGGTTGATCCAGTACGCGCTCTCGTCGCCCGTCACGAGGAACCTGGCGACCGTGGCCTGCGCGGCGAGCGCAAGCGCTTGGAGCGCGAGCACGACCGCGAGCAGGGCGAGGCCCTCTCCGACGGCGCGCGCCGGCCGCGCATCGGGGCGCACACCCGCCGGCTCCAGCGCGCGCAGCGCGCCAGCGATCGCGTCGCGCCACCCGCGTGCCTCGCCGCGCCCGGCCCGCGTCCGCCACAGGAGGAGCGCGCCGCCGAGGGGAAGCAGGATGCCGAAGCCGAGGTCGCGCGCGATGGCGAGCTGGAACTCCAGCGCGCTGGCCGGCAGCAGCACGGTGTAGCGCGTGAGCCGGTCGCTCACCGACGCCGCGCCGACGAGCGCGCGCGCGACCGGGTACGCGACGAGCACGGCCGCCGCGACCTCCACCGGCCGGAGCCGACCCGGCCACCACAACAGCCGGCCGAGGAGGAGCGCGACCGCGACACCCGCCGCCAGGAGCAGCCATGCGGGCAGGGCCACGCGTCCGCAGCGCGGCCCGCGGCCTTAGGCGCTTCGGCTTCCGCCCATCGGCCCACGACCGGCTCTGCAGAGTCTCTCCTCCGAGGGCCGGGGTTCCGTCGCCGCAGGGCAAGCCTCTTGGCGCCGCAGGGCCCTGGGGGCCGCACCCGCGCGGCGGACCGCCGCGCGCGGAAGAGGGAGGCTACGACCATGTTGAAACCCATCCTCGTCGGAGCGCTCGTGCTGGCCACCGGGCTCGCCGGGGCGTTCCCCATTGGCGCGTCGAACGACAGCCCCGCGCCGGGGCCCGAGTACCAGCTGATCGAGCAGGAGATGATGCGGATCTCAGGCGGCACCATGCAAGGGGAGGGCAAGCTGATCATCTGGCACCCCGACGGCACGTTCGACGAGCGCGCGCTCGACACCGCGGGCTTCCTGGCGATCACCAAGTCGCTCACCGACATGGTGGACCAGGGCGCGAACGCGGAGCCCGCGAACCCCACGGCCAACGGTGCCATCGGCATCGGCATCGTGGAGAACACGCCGCTGCCGGCGCCGCTCCCGACCTCGATCC
>DASYRW010000234.1:0-4023 GCA_036003985.1 Thermoplasmatota archaeon | reverse complement strand
GCAGCCGCGGGCAGCCGCTCCTCGACCCCGAGCAGGAGGAGCTGGTGCGCCTCGCGCGTGTCCATCTGCCGGGCCGCGACCCCCTTGATGCGCGCCTTGCCCTGGTGCACGACGACCGGCTCCAGCAGCGTATCGCGGCCGAACACCTCCGCGAAGCGCGTGGCGGGCTCCGCCCACGGCGCGGCGCCGGGGGGCGCGACGGCGCGCACCACCACGCTGTAGGGCGTGATGCTCAGCACCTCGAACTCGCCCCCTGCCAGTTCGGCGCGCAGCTCGCGCACGAGGGGCCCCGTGACCTCGGTGGAGCCGGCGAGCACCAGCAGCAGGCGCGCACGCCCCGCCTCGCTCGCGAGGACGCGGAGCAGCGCGCGCGTGTCGGGATGCGCGGCACTGAAGCGCCCGAGGGCGCCCCCCACCGGCACCTCGAACACGACCTCGGCGAGCGGCACGTTACGTCCCCTTGTACGACTTGAGCGCCTCCCACACGGTCAGGCGCAGCTCGTCGTTGTTCCACGGCTTCTGGACGTAGTAGTGGATGCGCGCTTGCTCCATGGCCTGCATGGCGATCTCGACGTCGCTGTAGCCCGTGATGAGGCAGCGGACGGTCTCGGGCCAGCGCTCGCGCACGGCCTTCAGGAGCTCCACGCCCGTCATCTTGGGCATGCGGAAGTCCGCGAGCACCAGCTGTGCGGGCTGCTTCCCCAACAGCTCGAGGGCCTCGGGGCCGCCGCCGGCCTTGCGCACCTCGCACTGGAACTGCTTGGCGCGGTTGAGGGTCAAGTAGAGAGCCTCGAGGACCTCGGGCTCGTCGTCCACCAGCAGGATTCGATAGACAGGCTCAGGCATGGCCACGCTCCACGGGCAGGCGCACCGTGAACGCGGTGCCCTTCCCCACCTCGGTCGCGACGGTGATCTCGCCACCGTGCTCGTGCACGATGTTGTAGCTGATGCTCAGGCCCAGGCCGGTGTTGCCCTTCTCCTTGGTCGTGAAGAAGGGATCCCAGATCTTGGGCAGGACGTCCGGGGGGATCCCCGGCCCGTCGTCGCGCAGCTCGATCTCCACCCAGGGCCCTGACAACCGCGTGCTCACCCAGATGTTGCCCTTGCCGGGGATCGCCTGGCCCGCGTTGACGAGCAGGTTCATGAACACCTGCGTCAGCTGGCCGGTGTCGCACTTCAGCCTGGGGACCTCGCCGTAGCTCTCGTGGATCGCGATGCGGTGGCTGAACTGCGGCGCGAAGAGGCCCACGGTCTCGCGGATCGTGGTGTTGAGGTCCACGAGCTGCATGCGGCCCATCTGCGGGCTCGCGAAGTTGCGCAGCTGCAGGACGATGGACGCGATGCGCTCGAGGCCGCGCATGTTGTCCTCCAGCACGCGCGCCGCGTCGGTGACCACGAAGCGCAGCTCCTTGGACTGCAGCAGCGCGGCCAGCTCGCGCTCGTTGGCCACGCCCCCGGCCTGGATCGCCTTGGCCAGCGCTCCGCCACGAAGCTCGCGCGCGTCCTCGAGGAGATTCTCGGTGTTGCTCTTCACGTAGGCCAGCGGGTTGTTGATCTCGTGCGCCACGCCCGCGACGAGCTGGCCCAGCGCGGCCATCTTGGCGCTCTGAATCAGGCGCGTGGTGCGGCGCGCGACCTCCTCCTCGAGGCTCTGCGTGTACCTGCGCAACTCGTCCTCGAGGCGCTTGCGGTCGGTGATGTCGGTCAGCGTCGCGACGACGCTGCGCACGCGCCCGCCCTCCACGAGGGGCACGGCGCTGAGCACGGCGTGCAGCGCCTCGCCGGCCGCGTTGGTGAAGGTCATCTCCAGCGCGCGGAGGGGCTTGCCGTCCTCGAGGGCGCCGAGGGCGCGTTGGAGGTCGGGGAGGCGGTCCGCGTTGGCGGGCTGCAGAACATCGAGGAGCGACTTGCCCTGCAGGGCCTGCGTCCCCGCCAGCTCGGCGAACTTCGCGTTGTGGAAGATCAGATGGCCATGGGGATCGAGGGCCGCGATCCCATCGGCCGTGGAGGCCAGGATCGTCTCCAGGGAGCGCTTGGCCTCCTCCAGCTCCCGGTTCGCGGCGCGCAGCTCGGCGGTGCGCTCCTGCACCATCAGCTCGAGGCGCTCGGTGTAGTGCTTCAGCTGCTCGGCGAGGCTGGCCTTCTCGGTGACGTCCTCCACCAGCAGGATGGCGCCCTTCACGCGCGGGCCGTCGCGCAGCGGCACGCCCGCGACGTTGATCACCAGCTCGCGGCCGTAGAGCGACTGGTACGGCATCGCGAGGCCGCTGAAGGCCTCGCCGCGGAGCAGGGCTTCGACGCGCTCGCGGAACTCGGGCTTGGCCTTCAGCACCGGCAGGTCCGCGACCTTCTGGAACCAGCCTTTCGGGAGGTCGCCTGGCGCGTGGCCCATGATCCGCAGCATGTGGGGGTTCTCGTACGTGACGCGACCCTCCTCGTCCAGGTAGGCGATGCCGATCGGCGCGGCCTCGACGATGTTCTGGTTGAAGTTCTTCTGGTCCACCAGCGCGCGCTCGTAGCGGCGGAACTCCGTCACGTCGCGCACCAGGAGCAACGCGCCCGCCACCTCGCCGCCGCGCACGATGGGCACGCCGCTCGCCGCGATCTCGACCTCCTTGCCGGTCAAGGCGTGGAAGGGGATCGTGATCTCGTCGAAGGCCTCGCCCCGCAGCACGGCGCGGAGCCGCTCGACGATGGCGGGCTGGGCCTGCACGCTGGGGTGGTCGAAGATCACCATGTCCATGGCCGGCGAGCGGTCGCCCTGCACGCCCATGATGGCCATGAGCGCGGGGTTCTCGTAGGTGATGCGGCCCTGCTGGTCGAGGTACGCGATCCCCACGGGCGCGCTGTCCACGATCTCGGCGTTGAAGTTCTTCAGCTCCACGAGCTCGCGTTCGGCGCGCTTGCGCTCGGTGATGTCGCGCACGAAGCAGACGGTCGCGACCTCGCCCTCGAGGGAGCCTTGCCCGGCGCTGACCTCGATCGGCACGGCTTGCCCCTCCTTGGGCACGAGGAAGCTCTCGTACCGCTGGCCCGGCTGGGCTGGCCCGCGCTTGTCGAGGCCCAGGAACCTCGGCAGCTGGTCGGGCAGCACGAGGTCCTCGAGGCCCATGCGCAGCAGCTCGTCCTTGGAGTAGCGCGCGATGCGCGCGAACTCGTCGTTGACGTAGGCCAGCCGCGTGCGGCCTCCTGGCAGGGTGTGCACGATGGCCACGCCCTCGCCCGCGCGCGCGGCCGTCTCGACGACGGTGCGGTAGGTCTCCTCGCGCTCGTGGAGGGTCTCGTAGAGCTGCGCGTTGCGGACCGCGATCGCGGCCTGGTTCGCGAAGGTCTGCACGAGGTGCATGATGCTCTCGTCGTACAGGCCTTCCTGCTGGCGGTTCCAGATGGCGATGACGCCCAGGACCCTGCCCTCGGCGAGCATGGGCACGCCCATCCAGCACTTGGTGGTGGGGCCGAAGGGCTCGATGCCCATGGCGCGCGTGCTCGCCTCGTAGTCGCGGTTGATCAGCAGCGGCGCCTTGGTGCGGATGACGTGGTCGGTCAAGCCGTGGGAGAGGGGCCGCTCCTTCGGCGGTACGCGCTGGCCGTCCTCGAAGTAGAAGGGGAAGTAGAGCCGCTGGCGTCCTTCATCGTAGAGGCAGATGAACATGCCGCGCGTGTCCATCAGCAGGCCCATCTGCTCGTAGATCGCCTGGTAGAGCTCGCCGGGGTTGAGCACCGTCGCGAGGCGGCGGCCGATTTCATTGAGCCGCTCCAGCTCGCGCGTCTTGCGCTCGGCGCGCTCGCGCTCCTCCGCGACCGCGCGCTCGAGGCGTGCCACCAGGTCGGAAGGGGGCCCGGGCGGCCCGCGCACGCGGCTCACCCGAATGGCCGCGCCCCGGCGCTGGCCCGGCAGGCGGCGCGGGCGCGGGTGGCTGCGCGGCGGGCGCGCGCGCGGGGGCCGGCGCTCGCGCCGGGGGGCGCCGCCGCGCCGCCGTTTGGGCGCGCGGGCGGGCTTGCGGCCGGAGCGGCGCGGGGGCT
>DASYRW010000233.1:0-9777 GCA_036003985.1 Thermoplasmatota archaeon | reverse complement strand
GGCTCAAAGCAATCCCAACGTCTACCTTCTTGCAGCGGACGTTCCGCTGGCATAGGTCGCAAGAGCCCCAATTGGGCTTTGGCCGCCCAAAGGACGGACAGTCGCAACCGAAGACTTACCCAACAGGCTGACGAGCACGTCTTCGGCGCAGGCCTGCCCGTGCGCGACACGCTGCCAACGCAAGGCGCGGAGGCGGGCCCCAAGCTGCGCGAGGCGCTGATCAAGCTCGGCGAGCTGGAGAAGAAGGTCGAGGAGCTGCGCGCGGCCTTGGAGTGACCGCCCCGGGCCGCAGCGCGACGTCGCGACCGGGCAGCCGATCGAGCGCGCGCTGGCGGAAAGGGAAGAAAAACGAGCGGGCCGCTTGGCGCGGCCCGACGGCGCGGCGCTACTTTCCGAGGATGGTCTTGAAGCCCGCGCCGGGGCGGAACTTGACCTTCGTGCTGGCCGGCTTGGGCTTGGTGATGTACTTCTCGCCGGTGAAGGGGTTCGTGGCCTCCTTGCCGCCCTTCACCGCAGGCTTGACCTTCTTGGAGAAGGAGCCGATGCCGGTGATGTTGATCTTGTCGGTGCGCTTCAGGTTCGAGGCGATGCCCTCGAACGTGGTCTTGATCGCCGCGCGGGCCTGCTTGTTCGTCAGGCCCGTCTTCTTGCTCACATGCTCCGCCAGTTCACGCGTGCCGATGGCCTTGGGCAAGGTCTGCGACCTCCGTCGGACCCCCTGAATCCCCGAGGGATTCTTAAGGTTGCGCTTTTGTTCCCACGGTTTTCCCGAGGGATTTTGGGGTTTGGGCTCGGGGGCCGCCGGCCCGGGCACCCCGGGGACCGCGGTTTTCGCTGGGAAACCCAGGGTTCTCGCGAAGCAGGCGCAGAGCGAAACCCCTGGCGCACGAGCCAGCGGGGGCGCCCTCGCAGGCCAGGTGCCTCTGAACGCGGGCGAACGCTCAGGCCCGCAGCTTCCCCAGCAGCGCCCGCGCGATGATCAGCTTGTGCACTTCCTTCGTGCCCTCGTACAGCTCGGTGATCTTCGCGTCGCGGTAGAAGCGCTCGACGTCGAAGTCCTTCATGTAGCCGTAGCCGCCGTGGATCTGGAGGGCCTCGTCGCACACCTCGACCGCGACTTGGCCCGCGTACCACTTGGCCATGGAACTGGCCATGGGGTTGGGCCTGCGCCGGTCCACCTCCCAGGCAGCCTTGTACATGAGGTTGCGCGCGGCCTCGGTCTTGGTGGCCATCTCGGCGAGCTTGAACTGGATCGCCTGGAACTCGCTGATGGGCTGCCCGAAGGCCTTGCGCTCCTGCGCGTACTTGGTCGCGCGCTCCAGCGCGCCCTGGGCGATGCCCACGGCTTGGGCTGCAACGCCGATGCGCGTCTGGTTGAAGAACTGCATGACGTGCAGGAACCCTTCCCCCTCCTTGCCCAGCGTGTTGGCCTGCGGCACGCGCACGTCCTCCAGGTACAGCTCGGCGGTGTCGCTGGCGCGGATGCCCATCTTGCCGTGCATCTTCTGCGCCTTGAGGCCCGCGCTCTTCGCGGGCACGAGGATCGAGCTGTGGCGGCGGTGGCGCTCCGGGTTCGTGGGGTCGGTGGCGCAGATCATCACGAAGTAGTCCGCGATGGTGCCGTTGGTGATGAAGATCTTCTGCCCGCTGATGACCCAGTCCTTGCCGTCCTTGCGGGCGACGGTGCTGATGTTGGCCACGTCGCTGCCGGCTTCGGGCTCGGTGATGGCCGCGCCCATGATGGCTTCGCCCTTCGTCAGCGGCGGCAGGTATTGCTGCTTCAGCGCGTCGCTGCCCAGCGCTTGCAGGATCTCGCTGCCGAAGGCGGTGCTCCACACCGCGACCGCGATGCCGCCGTCGACGCGCGCGAACTCCTCCATCACCAAGCTCTGTTCCACGACGCCGAGGCCCGCGCCGCCATACTTGGGGTCGAGGCTGATGCCCAGGAATCCCAGGGCCGCCAGCTTCGGCACGAGCTCCCGCGGGAAGCGCTCGTTCGCGTCGCACTCCATGGCGATGGGGGGAAAGTGCTGCTCGGCGAACTCGCGGGCGGTCTTGCGGATCGCCTGCTGCTCCTCGGTGAAGCCGAAGTCCATGCCGACCATGCCTGCATGGCCAAGGAGGCCAAAAGGGTTCGGTGAAGAGACAGACACGGTCTGCAGGAAGGCGGCTTCCGCAACCGGACCCCGCGTTGTCCCCGCCGGGGGAACAACCATCTCCGGAAGATCCGCGGCGGCGCGCGATCCCCGGGGGAAGATCGCCTCTCTTGGGCAACCATCGAAGGGCTGGACAGGAAGCGTCCCATGCCGCGCCGACTGGAAGCTTGGCGTGCCATAATGCTTAAGGTGCGTTTCGGCCCCTGGAGGCCCGATGTCGGAGGCCGAGGCGTCCGGGCCGGCGAACGCGAAGGCGCACGCCGAGTGGCTGCGCCAGCAGGCCCGCGAGCATCCTGTGGTGAAGGAGCTGCTCGACCGCCTCCCGCCGTTCCGGGGCCCCAAGATCCCCCACGAACCCGGCCTCTACATGGACGCCGAAGATGCGCCGAGCATCAGCGTCAAGCGCGAGGTCCGCGTCAGCGTCGTGCGCGTCTTCAGCGTGAACAGCACCGACATCCAGCTCGTCGGGCAGATCCAGTGCACGACCGCGCCCTCCGATGTCAAGCTGTGGGCGCTGCGGTTCTACGTGCACAGCCCCACCCAATTCCTCACGAAGGAGATCCACGACCACAACCACTGGTGGCTGGGGGTCTTGGAGCGGCACTACGGCCGCGGCGGCCCGCCGGTCGCGATCCAGGAGCACGTGAAGGCCTGAGGGCCCCCGTCGGGGACCCCTCATTCCATCTTGCTGCGTCGAACCTCGGTGCCGCCCACGCGCTGCGTGGTCTCGGTGATCTCCCTCGGCGTCTCCGCGACTTCCTTGGCGCCGCTCATGATGCCGAGCCCGAGCAGCAGCACCATCACCACCCCGATGATGGCGAGCGGCACGAAGTCGGTGACCTTGGCGATCACGAGGAGCGTCCAGAGCGCCACGAGGACCAGTGCAAGGCCGATCAGGTACACGCCAAATCGTAGCATACAGGGGGGCCTCGGCTGGGGCACCTTCAACCTTGCAGACCAAGCGGCGAATCTCGGGGTCGGGCCCTTCGGAGATCGCCGGCCGTTGACCGGCCATCGCCCTACGGCAATCGGACGTCCGCCAGCGTGAGCGCGCTCGCGTGCTCGCCCAGCCACACGTACGACGGAAGGTCGAAGGGCTTGGCGACGTACGCGTCGGCGACGTAGTCGAGCTTGAACTCGTACGCGCCAGGCGGCGTGCCGCCGATGCGGTAGAAGCGGTTCGCGCTCCCGCCGATCCCGCCGGGCCCGCTCCACGAGATGCCCGATGTGGCGCACACCTCGGCGCCAGCCGGCGTGCACGCGAGCCCCGCGGCCCACCAAGCGTTCTCCGTGATGACGCACGTGCCCACGCAGGCGATCTTGAGGTCGATGACGGTCCAGATGCCGTAGAGCCTGCCCTGGGCGGTGATGGGCGCGGACGCCCCCGCGATGGCCTTCGCGCCGACGCTGTTGCCGGCAGGGATGCCAGGCTGCACCTGCGCATTGGCTGCGCCGTTGCGGAGGTCGGGGTCGCCGATGCCGTACGCGGCGCCCGTCGTCCACGTCGCGCTGGTGCCCGCGGGCCCGCGCACCTGCATGGTGGCGCGCGTCGCGCCCGCCACCCAACCAACAAGGTAGCGCGTGCCTGGATCGGCATGCTCGTACGTGGTCACGACGCACGCGCCGGGGCAGGTCTCGTCGGTCGCGGCCGTCGACCAGGCCACGCGCGCGGGCAGCGCCGCGTCGCCTGCCTCCGGCAGCCCGGCGACGAGGATGCGGTCGGGCGAGTCCACGAAGACGATGGCCACGATCTGGCCCGGGTTGCCCTCGGCGTCGGTGAAGGCGAGGCCCACGGTGAAGCGCGAGCTCTGCAGGGGATAGGCGGCCATGAAGTCCACGGCGATGTCGCCCGTCGCGGTGCTGTCGATGCGCAAGCCCCACGCGCGGTCGTCGGGCGTGTCCTCGCGCGCCACCAGGGGCAGGTCGTCATCGTGCACGGCGCCGGCCGGCAGCGGCGCGAGCGCTGCGAGCAGCAGGCATGCCAGCGTGGCGAGCACGCCGAGGCGGAGCATCGACAGGGCGAGCCGCCATCAGCCCTTGTAGGTTCCCTGCGCAGCCTGGGCCCGCTCCGCTACACGGGCCCAGGCACGGGCCCCGTGTAGTCGAGCACGTACAGCCCCGTGCCGCGCTCCGTCACCCACAGCAGGCCATCCTTCCACCGCGCTTGGTACACGTTCGGCAGGAACCCATCCGGATCGAAGTTGGGTTTCTTCCACCAGATGGGGCCATCGTAGGGCTGCGCGGGGTCGCCGTGAGGAAGATAGTAGCCGAGCGCCCGCGGCCGCTCAGGGTTGGTGATGTCGAGCACCCAGACGCCGGCGTGGTAGTGGCTCACCGCGAGCAGGCCGCGCTCGGGGTCGGGCTGCGTGATGTGCGGGCTGAAGAGGAACTGGCCCGGGATCACGAGGTCGCCCGGGAGCTCCCACGTGCCGAGTTGCTGCACGGCCGCGGGGTCCGTCGCGTCATAGGCCCGCACGACGCCCGTGCCGCTGCCGAGGGTGCGGATCTCGGGCGCGCTCCAAGCGATGAGGCGCTCGCCGCGCGGCCGCGGCTCGGGCGCGTACCAGTGGATGTCCACGACCTCGCTCGGCGCCGGGTCGGCCAGCACGCTCAGCTCGCGCGGCGCCAGCGGGTCGGTCACATCGACCGTGATGGCGCCGCCAGCCCAGTGGCTCACCCACGCGATGCGCTGTTGCGTCAGCGGGTGCTCGGTCACGACGACATCGTGCGGGAAGCTCAGCCCGACCTCGGCCGCGGCCTGCGCGTGGCGGTACTCCGCGACCTTGACCAGCTGCCAGCCCAGGGGCGTCTGCACGAGGCGCGCGATGTTGACCTCGTTGCCCACGGGCTCCTTCGGGTGGCCTGTGAGCTGGCCGACGTAGAACACGTACACGTCGTTGCCGTACGTGGCGATCTCCATGTTGTGGCTGCCGACGACGGCGACGGGGATGACGCTCTCGAGCCGCGGTTGTGCGCGGTCCTCGACGTTGACCACGTGGAGGCACACGCCGCAGTCCTGCAGGCCTTGCACGTCGGTGAGGACCCCGGCCGAGGGAAGCTCCTGCACGTTCATGACCACGCGCGAGCCGTCGGGGAAGGCGCGCACCTCCTGGATCCCGCTGCCCTTCACCTGGTAGCGTCCCAGGGGAACGATGTGGCGCGGGTCGCGCACGTCCGCGACGACGAAGCCGCCGCCGGTCGCATCGCCGTCGATGGCGACGAAGGCGAGCTGCTCGCCGGTGCTGTTCCAGAACACGAAGTTCGCGAAGCCGTTCTCGCCGAGCGTCACGCCGAGGCTGCTCCACGCCACGAAGTCCACGTTGAACGCGCCGGCGTGGAGCGAGCCCCTCGTGTGGTCGTGGTCGAGGACGAGCGGCGCGCCGAGGGCCGCCTCGACGGCCGCAGCATCGAAGGTCGCCGCGCCGCCGTCCGGCCCCGAGGGCGCGCTCGGCGGGCCGACGCAGCCGGCGAGCACGAGGGCGAGCACGGCCGCGGGAGCGACGCGCACAGGCGCGCAACGCGCGCGCGGCCCAAAAGCGCTGCGGTGCGCTATCGGTGCTCGACGGTCAGGTGGTGGCGCGTGCCCTCGTCGCGCTCCTTGCCGCGCTCGAAGGTGAGCATCGTCCCCTGGAGCCCCACGACGAGGAGGACCGCCCCGATCAGCACGACCGCGAGCCCCAGCACTGGCGCGAGGTTCAGCGTCGAGCTGGCCGAGGAGCTGCTGCCGCCCAGGCCCAGGGGCCCGTTGCTGCTCTGCTCGTAGTTCGCGCTCATCAGCGGCCCGCTCATGAACATGCCCACGCCCGCGATGATCACGAACGCGCCGACGATGACCGCGACCATGCCCGTGCCCAACGCACCCGCGCTGACGGCCATGGCTGGGCGAAGCGGGCGCGGGCTCTTCAGCCTTGCGCGCGCGAGCAGGTGCGGATGTTGAAAGGAACGCCGCCCCCGACGGCCGGGGGCGGCGCTCGCACCACGCAGCCCTAGGCCGGCGCGACCACGATGATGCCGTTCATGGTCGCGGCGCCGTGGATGTAGCAGTGGTACGTGATGACGGCCGTGCCGTCGTCCAGCATCACGTACGCCTGCGGGTCCAGCTCATCCAGGTCGATCTCGAGCTCGAAGCTGCCGCCCGGGGGCAAGGCCTGCGCGAACCCCTGGCCGCCCCCGAAGTTGGCGCCCGGCACGGGCAAGACGGGCACGCAACCGCTGTCCGGCATGGCGCAGCCGAGGTCGCTGCTCATCACCGAATGGCGGTTGCCGCCGGGCGGGTTCTCGTTCTCGAACTCGATCCCCTGGCCATCGCTGATGACGACGACGCGCGAGGCGAAGTAGAAGTTCGCCACCTCCACGTTGCAGCCGTCGGCGCCGTTGTCGCGGCAGTCCTCGTAGCTGATGCCGCCGGCGAAGCGCTCGAGGCCGCCGAGGGCGCCCTCGAGGATCTCGACGCCATCGAAGCACACGTCGCTGCCCGGCGCGATGACCTCCTCGCAGTTGTCCTCGATGGGCCCCACCAGGAGCTCCTCGAGGTCGTTGCCCGCGCCGGCCAGCGGCGCCGCGGCGAGCGCCGCGAGCATCGCCCCCACCACGAACGCGCGCAGCTGCATCACACCACCACCCGGAAGCCGTAGGCACCCGAGAGCAGGCGCTGGAACGCCGCCTCGAGGTCGCCGTCCGGGTCCACCTCGGGCGAGACGTTGAACTTGCCGCACGCAGCATCGATGGTGCCCGCGCTCTGCGTCACGTAGTTCGAGCCCGTGACCATGCCCGCGCCGCCGCAGATCGTGTTGGCGCCGTCGGTGTGGTCCACGAGGACGCCCACGCCGATGACGAGCCCGCCGGGGGTGTTCACGATGGGGAAGCTCTCGCCGCTCCCCTGCGCGTCGGTGCCGTGCGCCAGCAGCGGGCCGCCGATGCCCAGGACCGGCGCGAAGGGGTGCTCCGCTTCGGTCTCGTGCACGACGGCGCGGTACACGGCGCGCTCGCCCTCGTTCCACAGCACGCCGACCCCGACGAAGCCGCCCTCGCCCTGGCCGGCCCTTCCTTCCTGCGCGCAGTCGCGCCCGTTGGGGCGGAACTCGTTGCGGTACACGATCGGGGGGTCGAGCAGGTAGGTGTTGGTCCCACCTGCGTCCACGAGCACGCCCACGCCGGCCGCGATGCCGTTGCCCTGGCTGAGGCGGTCGGCCCAGTAGAAGTCGTCGCCACCGCCGGTGCTCAGCGTGATGCCGACGCCGCCGACGTGGCCCGAGCCCTGGGCGTTGAGGCGGCCGCGGAAGGTGTTGTCGCCGGGACCGTCGTCCCACAGCAGGCTGATGCCCGCGAGGTTGCCACCCTGGAAGAGGTCGCGGTTCGTGTTGACCTTGTCCTCTTCGCCGGGGAAACAGAACTCCACCAGCCCGAAGAGCTTGTCCTCGTGCGTCCACGGCAGCGCGTACGTGTCGCTGCCGCCGAGGTCGAGGAGCGCGGCGACCATGCGGCTGTCGCCGTCGGTGGTGATGCCGGCCGTGTGCGCGAAGAGCGCGGCGCGCCGCGCGTCGCTGCCGCAGCTCCCGTCGTGGCCGTTGCCGCTGCCGGGCGGGTCGTGGTTCGGCAGGCCGATCGCGGGGAACAGGCCCGTGCCCGCCGCGTTGTTGAGGATGTCGTAGGTGCACACCTGGCTGGGCAAGGGCGTGCAGCCGAGGTTGGGCGAGGCGAGGCCCGTGGTGCCGCCGCCGAAGACGCAGCCGCCCGTGGTGTCGAACATCTGCTGGTTCAGCACGCCGCCCTGGTTGTTCAGGTACACGTCGTCGCCGCCGGGGTCGATGAGCAGCTGCTTGTCCACGTCGTAGGTTTCGGCCGCCATCGTGCCGAGAGTCAGCGCGTCGTAGGCCGTGTCGATGCGCTCGGTGGGGGCGGCGTCGCCGGCGAAGCGGAACTTCGCGTCGGCCATCGCGGCCTGGAGGAGCGCGGCGCCGTGGAGCATGCTGCCGCTGTCGATGCGCGCCAGCACCGCCAGCGCGCGGAGCGCGTCCGTGGGATCGACCGCGTCCGGCGCGAACTGCGCCTGCAGTGCGACGCGCTCTGCGAAGCCGATCTCGGCCCACGCGACGCCCTCGAAGGCCTGCGTGCGGAGCCGCTGCGCCGCGCTCATGGCCGCCAGCGCCTCCGCGAGGCCGGCGCGCCACCCTGGCGAGAGCGCGCCGAGCTGCGCCATCGCCGTGTCGAGCTCGCCCGCCGGCAGCGGGATGCCGAGGACCGTGGCGTAGAACGTGCCGACGGCGGCGCGGAGGTCGCGCGCGTCCGGTCCCAGCTCGTCGAGCCGAACCTCGACGGCGCCGGGGAAGCCGCGCGCCTGCGCGGCGAGGGCGAGCGCCTCCACGGGGGCGTCGTGCGGGACGGCCAACCCTTCCCGGCCCAGCGACAAGGCGGGGATCCCCGCCACGCCGACCGGGACCGCGAGCACCAGCGCGATCGTGCAAACCAAGAGTCGTTCCATGCTGTGACCTCCCATGAAGGCGGCACGGCAGCCCACACCCCCCGCAGCGCGCGCCCCCAGGCACCGCTGAATGGCAATGCCGTGGAAAAGGGTTCCGTGCCGGAGGAGCGTCGGCCGATCGCCGTTTCTGGTCGCCGGATTTCGAGGATGCGACAAAATTCCCGACGCGGTTTGGCTTCGTGAGGTTGACTGAACTGAACGAACCTGCACGGGTCCGTCCGAGAACCCTCAACGCTCTCCGCCGACGCGGCTGCCGAGCTCGGCGCTGCGCTTCGTGGCGGTCTCGACCGCGTCCATGAGGAGCGCCTTGAGCCCGCCCGCCTCGAGCTTGTGCAGCGCCGCGATGGCCGTGCCGCCGGGCGACGTGACCTGGTCCTTCAGCAGGCCGGGGTGCTGGCCCGTGACCTGCACGAGCTTCGCCGCGCCGAGCACCGTCTGCACGACGAGCTGGTTGCTTACGCTCCGGCTCAGGCCCATCTTCACGCCCGCGTCGCTGAGGCCCTCGATGACCTGGAACACGTACATCGGCCCCGTGCCGCTGAGGCCCGTGACGGCGTCCATGAGCTGCTCGTCCACCTCGACGCTGAGCCCGACGCTCTGGAAGATCGCCTCCGCCACGGCGAGGTCCTCGCGGCGCGCGTGCTCGCTCCGGCACAGCGCGGTCGCGCCCAGCTGGACGGTGACGCCGAGGTTCGGCATGCTTCGGATGACGGGCGTGCCCGCGGGGAGGTAGCCCTCGATGGTGCGGGTGCCCACGCCGGCCGCGATGCTGATCACGAGCTTGTCCTTCGTCACGGAGGGCGCGATCTCCTGCAGGACGTCGTGGAACTTCTGCGGCTTCACCGCGAGGACGAGCGTGCTGCACCACGCCGCGGCCTCCTTGTTGTCGGTGGTCGCGCGGATGCCCAGCTCCTTCGCCAGCGCTTCGCAACGCTCCTTGCGGGGGTTGGTGGCCATGAGGTTCTGCGGCTTGGCCCAATGGGCCGTGAGCATGCCGCGGATCAGGGCGGTGCCCATGTTGCCCGCGCCGAAGACCGCGATGCGCTGGCGCTCCATGCCGGCGCATGCGCGCAGGCTGACTTGAAGGCCCCGCTCGGGGCCGGGCGACCGCGGTCCGAAGCAAACCCTCAAGCCGCGGCG
>DASYRW010000232.1:0-11385 GCA_036003985.1 Thermoplasmatota archaeon | reverse complement strand
GCCCGCGGGGGCTAGCGCGCGGGCCCGGCGGAGGCGAATCGGTCAGCGTGCGCGGTGCGTGGCGACCGGCCAGGTGGACGCGGGAGGTTCCCGGCCGGCCGCCGCGCGCGCCGCGGGCCTAGCTGGTGGTCCACCACGGATGAAGGCCTCGCGCCCCATCCCCGGCGCGTGCAGGCGCAAGGCTGCGCGGCGCGGCCGAGCCGCCCACCCAGGGTTCGAAACTTCGTCGGCAAGGCGCTTGCCGTGGGAGGTGGCCGAAAGTTTCAGTCCCCGGGCCGCACAGGGAAGGGGAGGTGGCCGGCCAGGGAGGTGGGCCGGCCAGCCGTCCAACGACTGGAGGTCGCCGCGGCCATGAAGCCAACCGCGGCAAGCTCTGGTAGGGGGCCCTGGAGCATGAAGGACCGTCGTCCGCGGGGCTGTCGAGGCAGCCTCCGGGATGCATCCTACAGGATGACCCGCCGCTCCTCCTTGACCGTGTTCAGCACCAGTTGCGTGGCGGTGCGCTCCACGTGCTCGAGGCTGAGCACGTCCTTGATGAAGTCGTTCAGCTCGTTGCGGTCGTGGAAGCGCGCGAGGATCATGGAGTCCCAGTCGCCCGTCACATCATAGACCCCGAAGACGCGCGCGTCCTTCGCGATCTTCTGCTGCACGTCCATCAGCTTGCCGTGGGCGATGCGCACGCCCACGATGACGACGAGGTCGTAGCCCATGCGCTGCGGGTCCAGGGCCGGAAGGTAGCCCTTGATCACGCCCGTCTCCTCGAGGCGCCGCACGCGGTGGCTCACCGTGCTCAGGGAGATGCCCAGTTCGCGCGCGATGTCGCGGAAGCTCTTCCGCGCGTTCTTGTTGAGCGAGCGCAGGATGCGCTGGTCGAGGTCGTCCAGCGCGACCCGGTCGGGCGGCTTCGCTTCGGCCCTCGCGGCGGTCTCAGCCACAGTCCTGGACCTGGCCGGGCGGCGATAGCCCTTGCGGTGCTACGGCGCGGCCGGCGCGTCGGCGCGGGCTTGGGCGCGCAGGCGGCCGAGCATGGTGGCGTAGGCCCACGCGAACAGGATGAAGGGCAGGCCCTGCACGCTGACCGCGGTGTCCAGCTGCGCGCTCGGCCCTGCCGCGGCGAGCCATGCCACGATGCCAGAGATGGCGAGCGCTGCGCCGAAGGCGAGGCCGAGCAGCAGGCGCGAGCGGTCCGCGGCGAGGTGGGAGGGCGCCAGGTAGAAGGCCGCCGCGACGCCCACTTCGCCCGCGAAGCCGATCCAGATCGCGGCTGGTGGCAGGGGCTGGTTGGCCTGGATCGCCGGCGCGCCCAGGCCGTTGCGCACGATCAGCGCCAGGAACCCTGCGACGACCAGCGCGAGGGCCGCCCACGACAGGCGCGGGGGCGCGCCGCGCCGGCGCGCGTCGCCCGTGAGGACTGCAACGGCCGCGACGCCGAGCAGCGTGAACAGCAGCCCCACCAGCGCGATGGCCGCGGCGAGGATCGCCGCGAGGAACGCCGCGAGGCCCAGCTTCAGGCCGAGGTCCGCGCCCTGCGCCACGCTCGGGCAAGCGCGCGGTGGGGCAAAGGCTTGCGCATGTGCTCCGGAGCCCGTCGAACGCGACGCGCCCCCGGGACAGAAGCCTATTTATGGCACAGAAGGATGCCGACCCCGGTGGCCATGATCGGCTACGTGCTCGTTCGCACCGCCCCGGGGAAGGAGCACGACGTGTTCAACGCGCTCAAGCTGATCCCCCAGGTCAAGGAGAAGTACGGCCTCTTCGGCGAGTACGACATCATCCTCAAGATCGAGGCGCCGAACGCCGACGAGGTCACCGACATCGTGGTCGGCAAGGTCCGGCAGGTGCGGGGCGTCGTGGACACCAAGACCTTCATCGGCACGAGCTTCCACGGCCAAGTGCCCGGCCGGTGACGGCGCTCCGGTTTTGGCCCCCGCGGGCGATCTGGGGGCATGCCCGCCTACCTGCTGGCGCTCCTCGACGTCCGCGACCCCCAAGGCTACCAGGCCTACATCGAGGCCGTGCCCGCGACCATCCGCGCGCACGGCGGCCGCTACGTCGCGCGCACGCCCCAGCCGCAGCGGCTCGAGGGCGGGCTCGTGACGAACCGTGTGGCGGTCGTCGCGTTCCCCACGCTCGAGGCGGCTCTCGGCTGGCACCGCAGCAAGGAATACCAAGCGATCGCGCCGATCCGCCAGCGCTGCGCGCCGGGCAGCCTGGTGCTCGTGCCTGGCCTCGCCTAGCGGCGGCGGCGGAGCGCGAGCAGCGCCAAGCCCGTCACGGCCAGCGCGGCCTCGAAGCCCGGCAGGCCCTTGCTCGCCGGAGGGTTCCCGGAAGGCGGCGGCTCGGTGGTGTTGTTGCCGCCGATGGGGCCCGGGCCGGGGCCCGTGCCGTTGCCGCCGGTCTGGCCCTGGATCGTGACTTGGTGGGTCTTGGTGTCGCTCGCGTCGGGCAGGTCGCCCGTCGGCGTGCAAGCCTGGGCCGCCGCATGCGCGGCGGAGACGCTGATGGCGAAGTTCCCCGACGAGCTCGGGCTCGTGGTGACGCGCAGCGTCGCGGGCAGCGTCGCGTTGAAGGGCTGGCCGGCCGGGATCGGCTGCGGCAGGCCGTATACGCCCGGCTGGACCGGGAAGCTGAGGTTGGCGGGGTCCACCGCCGCGGTGACGCCTGCCGGCGCGGCGCCCGCGTTCGTGATGGCGAGGGCGACGTCGATGGCGCCCGGGCTGGTGCACTGGAAGTTGGTCGCGGTCACTTGGACGTTGAAGCCCACGGACACCGTTTGCCCGGCGTTCAAGCGCGCCGGGCCCGGCGGGAGGTCGACGATGGCGACGGTGATCGTGCCCGCCGGAACCTGCGCGACCGCCGGCGGGGCCACGGCTGCGAGCGCAAGCAAGGCCACAACGAGCACACCGAGCCGCATGCAGACCGCCTCGGACGCGGCCGAAAAGGCCCACGACGTATAAAACCGATGTGGTAAGGCGCGGAGGGAATCGCTTGCTTGAAATGCGCGCTGGCGGCTCGCGGCGCGTGGACGCCGACCCGGGGGGCTGGGCGTGGGCCCGCGCCTTCTGGCGCGCGCTGCGGCCGGCCTTCTGGGTGGTGTCGATCTTCCCGCTCCACATGGGGTGGGTGCTTGCGAGCCGGCAGATCTTCCCAGGCCTCGCGATCTGGCTAGACTTCTGGGCCCGCGCGGGCGCCGGCGGCGCGACGGCGGGCGAGTTCGGGGCCGCGCTGGGAGCCTGGGGCGTGGCGGCGGGGCCGTGGCTGGGCGCCATGGTCGCCATCGGTCCGCTCCTCGGCGGCGCGACGCTGCTGCACAACAACGCCTGGGACCTGCAGGCCGACCGCGCGAACCCGCGCCGCCAGCAGGACCCGCTCGTCCTCGGGCTCGTGAGCGAGCGCCAGGCGCGGTGGGGCGCGCGGCTCCTCGCGGCCCTGGGCTTGGCGGTCGCGGCGTGGGTGGGGCCGCTGTTCCTCGGTTTCATGGCGGCTTGCTGGGCCCTCGCGTGGGCGTACAGCGCGCCGCCGCTGCGCGCCAAGGGCGTCGCCGGCTTGGACGTCGCGGTCAACGTGCTCGGGCTCGGCGTGCTCTGCACGTTCGCGGGCTGGAGCCTCGCCGCGCCGCTGCGCGATTTCCCGTGGCCGTTCATGGTGCTGCCCGTGCTGCACCTCGCGAGCACCTACGTCCCGACGACGCTCGTGGACTACCCCACGGACAAGGCTTTCGGCTACCAGACGATCGCCGTCCGCCTCGGCCCGGAGCGCGCCTTCTGGGTGGGCTTCGCCTTCGCGGTCGCGGGCAACGCCGTGTTCCTCGTCGCGGCGCTGCTGGACTACATCGTCCCTTGGAAGCTGTACGTGTGGCTGTGGCCGTTCACCGTCGTGGAGCTCGTCGCGTACCTCGGCCTGCGCCGCTGGGACGACCTGCGGCGCTTCGCCCTTAGCTTGTTGGTCGCGGTGGCGAGCTTCGGCGCGGGGGTCGCGCTGTTCCTGCTGCACTACGCCGGCTGGCTCCGGCTCTGATCACGCCGCGCGCCCGCCGAACCGCCGCGCGAGGACGCCGTTGATCAGCAATTCGTCGCCCCGCGCGAGGTCGAGGCGCGCGCTCTCGCTCGCTTGGCCCGGGAGCTCGTGGGGCAGCACGGCTTCCCCCTCGAGGCTCTTGCGCCACGCGTCGCGCATGCCCGCGTCGATGGGCACCACGCGGAACAGGGCCTTGAGGATGAACGGGATGCGCCGCGCCGAGTCGGGGCAGCTGATGGTGACGACGTCGCGCCACGGCTGGAGCTCGGTGTTGGCCTCCAAGGCCTGGGCGTTGATGCCGATCTCGCCCGGCTGCAGGTCGGGGCTGAAGCCGCCGAAGGGCGTGAGGTACACGTAGCGCAGGGTCTCGACCGGGAAGCCGGGCGGGTCCCCCGCGGGCGCCGGTGCCACCATCGGATCCTCGTTTCGCCACGCGGTGCTATTTCAGGTTTGTCGGATGTGGGTCTCCGCGCCCGCGGCCCATCGGCGGTGCGACAAGAACCTTGCGGAGCCAGGGCTCACCGGCCCGCGAGCACTTTCGGCGTTTTCGGCGCACTCCCCCCCGCAACGCCATGGCCTCGCAGTGCACCTCGCCTCGCGGGAGTGCCATGACCTGTCCCGAGTGCGGGGCCCCGCTCGCCCGGCGCGAGGGCTGCTCCACGTGCATGGCGTGCGGGTTCGGCCGTTGCGGCTAGGCGCGCCGCGCGAGCCCGAGCAGGTTGCTGCGCGCCACGAGGCCGATCAGCCGGCCCCGCTCCAGCACCAGCACCGCGGGGTGCTCCTCGAGCATGCCGTAGACCGTGTCCACGGGGGTGTCGGGGTCCACCATGGGGAAGCTGGGGCCCATGATGGTGCGCACCTCCATGCTGCTCAAGGCTTGGGGGTCGCGCGCCTCGTGCAGCCAGCGCACGATGCTGCGCTCGCTCACGCTCCCCACCGGCAGGCCCTTGTGCACCACGGGCACCTGGCTGAAGCTGTGGTGGCGCATCGTCTCCACGGCCTTGCCCACGGGATCGGTGGCCCGCACGGTCACGACGGGCGCGGTCATCAGGTCCTTGAGCCGCACCGCATCGCGCTCGGCGCTCTGCATGGCGCGCACGACGGCGCGCAGCGTGCTGAGCCTCGGATCCACGCTGCCGCGCTCGATGCGCGCGATCAGGGGTTGGGACACGCCGGCCCGGCGCGCGACCTCGGCCTGCGTCAGGCCCAAGGCCAGGCGCCAGCGCTTGAGATCCTCCGGGGCCGGAATATCGAGGGGCATGGCGCATGCTCGGAGGTTATGAGTCGTACTTAACGCTTGCCCGTCGGCGTCGTCTGCGACGCAAACCAGAGCATGCCTTATCGCAGGCTCGCGCCCTCCAGGCGCATGGCCGAGAAGGCAGCGACCGCGCTCACCACCAACGAGGCCCTCGCCACCATCGCGCGCACGGCCGCCTTCGAGCAGCCGCTGCGCCGGCGCGTGGAGGGCGTGACGTGGATGGTGTGGGGCTTCGCCACGGCCGGTGTCCTCCTCACGGGGAACGCCCTGGAGCTGGTGTATGGCTTCCCCGGCCCGGAATGGACGCGGTACATGGAGTGGCTGTGGCTCCTCGCCGGCATCGCCGCCACCACCGCGGTCTGGCGCATCGCCGCCCTGGCAAGGCCCGAGGTGCACCCCGGCCGCCGTGCCGCGCTGGGGGCCATCGCGCTGGTGGTGGGCCTCATCGCCCTCATCTGGATCCCTGCCAGCGGCTTCGGCCTCCTCTCGGGCCAAGCCCAGGCTGCCCTCGTGCCCGCGACCCTCGGTGTGCCCTGGGTCGCCCTGGCCATCGCGAACCCGCATCGCGGCACCTCGGTGGGGCGGCGCGTCATGGTGGTGATCGGCGTGCTGATGGGCCTGGCTTCGGTGGCGTGGGCGCCCGTTGCCATCGCGCTGCCCCACGAGACGGGCTTCTCGCTGACGGTGCTGTACGCGGCCCTCACGGGCGGCGCCATCCCGTTCCTCGCAGGCTTCTGGCAAGTGCTGCGGGGGTAGCATGGCCCTCGCCCTCGACCCCCTCCTCCACCAGCCGACGCGGCTCCAGATCATGACTGCGCTGTACCGCAACAGGCAGGTGTCCTTCACCGACCTGCGCGACGGCCTCGCGCTCACGCCGGGCAACCTCGCAAGCCATACAGCGAAGCTCGAGGAAGCGGGCTACCTCAAGAGCGGCCGCGTGCTGGTGGACCTGAGCTTCGAGGTGCACTACCGCATCACCGAGCGCGGCCTCGAGGCCTTCCGCGGGTACATGGCCGCCCTGCAGGAGATCGTGCGGGGGGCGGGGCTCGCCGAGGGGCCGGCGGGCGACGCTCTGCCCCGCAAAAGCTCCGAAGTCTGAAGCCCCCGCGCGCCGATGCGCGTCCATGGGCGACACCGAGCCGCTGACCGCGCGGCAGGCCGCACAGGTCATCCAGCGCGCGACGGCGTACGAGGAACCCCTGCGCCGCCGCACCGAGGGCGTCACGTGGATGGTGTGGGGCTTCGCCACCGCGGCGGTCATCTTCATGGGCGTCGCCTTCGGCACGATCTGCGGCCCTCCGGGCCTCGACCCGTACTCCGAGGCGGCCTTCGAAGCGTGCCAGCCCTGGATCGACTACGTGTGGGTGCCGTGGCTCGTGGCGGCCATCGCCGCGACCAAGGCGGTGTGGCACATCGCGGCGCTCTCGCTCCCCAAGGCGGGGCCGGGCCACCTCCAGCGCATCGCGCTCGCGCTGGTCATGCTGCTGGTCGTGAGCGGTCTGCCGTTCGGCGTCGTCCACCGGCTCCCGGGGGCTCCCGAGTCCGCGGCGATGTTCTTCGGGCTGGGGGCGCCGTGGCTCGCGCTGGGCATCGCCAACCTGCATCGCGGCACAGGGCTCGGCCGCAAGGTCATGGCCTTCATCGGAGCCGCGATGTTCGTGGCAGGGGCGGTCTGGCTCCCGCTGGCCGCGGGGCTCCCGAACGAGGGCTGGAAGGAGGCAACCTGGGTCGGCGGCGCCCTCGCTGCGGGGCTTCCCATCGCCGCTGGCTTCTGGCAGACGCTGCGGGGCTGAGCATGGCCTCGAGGCTGGACCCGGTCATCCACCAAGCCACGCGGCTGGAGATGCTCGCGCTACTCTACCGGAACCGCCAGGCCAGCTTCACCGACCTCCGCGACCGCCTCCAGCTCACACCGGGCAACCTCGCGAGCCACGCTTCAAAGCTCGAGGAGGCCGGCTACGTCAAGATCGGCCGCGTCCTCGTGGACCTCACCTTCGAAGTCCACTACCGCATCACCGACGAGGGCGTCGCGGCGTTCCGGGCGTATCTGGGAACCCTCCAGGAGCTGCTGCGCGAGGCCGAGGCGCCCGCCCCCGCGCCGCAGCCGGAGCGGCCCCCGGAGCGGCCCCCGGAGCGGCCCCCGGAGCGGTGATCTGCGGGGCAAACGCGGTCTGCCGCGCAGAACCCCGCGATCGGCTTTGCCCGGGAGCGCCTTCGCGGCCCGAGGCTCGACCATGCCTGCGCAACCCGCGACCTTCACCGCCGTGCCCCGCACCGCGACCGCACCCGCCGCGCCCGCACGCGGGTGGAGCTTGCCCCGCGCGCTGCTGGTCGCGGGCTTCCTCGGCGTGCTCACGGCCGCGATGCTCCACGACCCGGGCGCCCTCGCGAGCCCCGAGGCCATCCCCTTCGTGCCGTCGATCGTGGCGACGGCGCTCCTCGTGCAGCGCGAGACCCCGCGTCGCCTCCTCGCCGCGGCGCTGGCACTGATGGTGATGCCGTTGCTGGTGCTGTTCGCCTTCGGCGCGCTGCCCGAGCTGGCGAACCCCGCCGCCGGCACCACCTACCTGGGGCTCATGCTGCTGCTCTTCGCGCTCGTCGTCGCCGCCCCCGTGGGCATCCAAGGATGGCGGCGCGGCCGGCGCGGCGCGGCGCTGCCCCGGGCGCGGGCCGGCGCGCGGGCCGGCGCGGGCCTGTTCGCGGTCCTGGCCGCGGCGGCCCTGCTCGGCGCGGGGACCGCGGGCGTGCTCGCGAGCGCGAAGGTGGCCACCAGCAGCGCCGGCGGCTACGACTTCGCGCCCGACGCGACCGTGCACGCCGTGGCCAAGGGCTTCTCCTACGCGGGCGAGGTGCGGCTCGCCGCGGGCGTGGTCACGGAGCTGGTGGTCGAGAACCAGGACAGCGCGTTCCACACTTTCACCTACAGCGTCGGCGGCGCCACCTACAGCCACGACCTCCCCGGCGGCGCCACGGGCAAGTTCCTGGTGAAGATCGACCAGCCCGGCACCGTCCAGTATTGGTGCCAGCCGCACAGCGGCGGCGCGGCCGGCGCGAGGACTGGGATGGTCGGCAGCCTGGTGGTGGCGTAGTGCAAGACCTGCTGACCCTCGACCCCACGGGCGCCCGCGCCCGGCTCCTGCTCGCCGCGCGCGCTGCGCCCGTCGGGGTGGGGGCCCTCGTGGCGAGCCTGCTGGGCTATGTCGTGCTGCTGCCGCTGGCTCCAGCCTATGGAGGCCTCGGCGACGCGGCCGCGATGGTGCTCGCGCTCGCGCTGCTGGCGCTGGCCGCGGGCTCCGCCGAGTTGACCTTCGAGGCCGCGCCGCGCCTGACCAGCGCCCTCGCGACGCTCGGTGCCTGCGCGGCCCTCGCGGCCGCGGCCCTCAGCGCGGCGAGCATCGCGGGCGCGGGCCGGGTCGCCATCCAGGGCACGGGGATCGCCTTCAGCGCCGCGGGGCTCTGGCTGATCGCGTGGAACGGCCTCGCGTGGGCGCGCGGCGCGCTCCCGCGCGCGACGGCCGGGCTCGGCCTGCTCGCGGGGGTCGGCTTCGTGGCCGGCGCGGCCGCCGGCGATCCCTCCGGGTCGGGCATGGTTGCTGCTGCCATGGCGGGCGCGCTCGCCGTCGTGGGCTTCCCTCCGTGGGCGTTGGGGCTGCGCCGCGCGTTGCTTCGCGCCGCGGGGGTCCCCGCTGGGCGGGCGGCCGGCGGTGGGGTCAACGCTTAAGCCGCGGCGCCTCATGCCACGCCGATGGCGGGCCCCTCGCACGTGCTCGTGGCCGTGGCCTGGCCCTACGCCAACGGCCCGCTGCACCTCGGGCACATCGCCGGCTCGCTGCTCCCGCCGGACATCTTCGGGCGCTACCACGCCATGGCCGGGCGCAAGGTGCTGATGGTCAGCGGCAGCGACATGCACGGCACGCCGATCACGGTCAAGGCCGAGCAGGAGGGCGTGACCCCGGAAGCCCTGGCCGCGCGCTACCACGCGCAGCACAAGGCGGATCTGGCCGCGCTGGGCATCGAGTTCGGCGGCGCCGGCCACGGGGACTTCGGCCCCCAGGGCGTGTTCACGTCCACGGCGACGCCCAACCACCGCGCGGTGGTCCACGACATCTTCCGCACCCTGCTGGCCAGAGGGGACATCGCGCGCCGGAGCATGCGCGCGCCCTTCGATCCCAAGGCGAAGCGCTTCCTGCCCGACCGCTACGTCGAGGGCACGTGCCCCCACTGCGACTTCCCCGATGCCCGCGGCGACCAGTGCGACCATTGTGGCAGGACCCTCGACCCGCAGGAGCTGAAGAACCCGCGCTCGAAGCTGAGCGGGGCTGCGCCCGAGTACAGGGACACGGAGCACTTCTTCCTCCTGCTCAGCAAGTTCGAGATCCCGCTGAGGAAGTGGAGCGACCAGCAAGCCCAGGACGCGCACTGGCGCCCCAACACGATCAACTTCACGCGGAACTGGCTGCAGGAGGGGCTCAAGGACCGCGCCATCACGCGCGACCTGCCCTACGGCGTGACGCTGCCGCCCGAGGTCGAGGCGCAGGACGCGGCCTTCCAGGACAAGCGCATCTACGTGTGGTTCGAGGCGGTCATCGGCTACCTCAGCGCGAGCCAGGAGTGGGCGCAGCGCCAGGGCACCCCAGAAGCGTGGAAGGACTGGTGGCTGCAGCCTTCGCGGGTCAGCCGGCACTACTACTTCCTCGGCAAGGACAACATCCCGTTCCACACCATCATCTGGCCCGCCATGCTGCTGGGGTACGCCAACGGCAAGGGCCTCGCTTACCAATTGCCGTGGGACGTGCCCGCGAACGAGTTCATGAACTTCGCGGGCTCGAAGTTCAGCAAGTCGCGGGGCAACGTCATCCTCGTCCAGGACATCGTGCCGCGCTTCCAGGGCGACGCGGTGCGCTACTACTTGACGGCCAACATGCCCGACGCGCGCGACGCCGACTTCACCTGGGACGAGTTCGTGCGCAAGGTCAACGACGAGCTCGTCGCGGCGCTCGGCAACTTCTGCCACCGCACGCTGACCTTCGCGCACAAGCACTGGGGCGCCGTGCCCGACCCGCGCGCGCACCCTGCCCCCGCAGGCGAGGAGGAGCGCTTCGAGGCCGCGTACGGGAAGCCCATGGCGCAGGACCTCGCTTCCTTGACCCAGCACCTCGAGGCTTGCTGGTTCAAGGACGGCCTGCGCGACGTGATGGCCATCGCCGCGAAGGGCAACCAGTTGTTCAACGAGCTGCGGCCCTGGGAGACCATCAAGACCGACAAGGCCCGGTGCGGCCGCGACCTCCACCGCTGCCTGCGGGTGGCCAAGACCCTCGCCCTCGCCATGGCGCCGTTCACGCCGCGCGCGGCCCAAGCCCTGTGGGAGCAGCTGGGCGAGCCGGGCCACGTGCACGAGCAGGCCTGGCCGAAGGAGCTCGCGAGCATCGCAGCCGGCCAAGCGCTGCGCGAGCCGCGCGTGCTCTTCCCCAAGATCGATCCCGCGACCCTCAAGGACCTGACCGGTGAGCCCATGCCCGAGCCCGCGCCCGCCCAGCCCGCCACGGCGCCCGCCGCTGCCGCGAGCGGCAAGGTCAGCCTCGCCGACTTCCAACGCCTCGAGCTGCGCGTCGCGGTCGTGCGCGACGTGCAGCCGCACCCCAAAGCGGACAAGCTCTACGTGATCAAGGTCGAGCTCGGCGGCGGCGAGGAGCGCCAGCTCGTCGCGGGCCTGCGGGCCTACGTCAAGCCGGAGGAGCTGCTCGGGAAGCCGGTGATCGTGGTGGCGAACCTCGAGCCCGCGGTGCTGCGCGGGGTCGAGAGCCAGGGGATGCTGCTGGCCGCGGAGCTGGACGGCAAGGTGGTGCCGCTGACCACCGCCGGCGGCATCGGCGCCGGGGCCAAAGTGCGTTGAACGGCTGCTGGTGGGGGCACCTTCCGCTTGGAACGCAGCATAACCCTTTTATACCAAGGAAGGCTCACCCTCGCTTGGTCAGCATCGTGCGTGCGTCCGTGTTTTGCGGAACCTGCGATTCGACCACCGAGAGGTAAGACAATGGGACAGTATGGTGGGCGTGGCGGCGGTGGCGGCTTCGGTCGCCCCAGCGGCCCGCGCGAGATGTTCGACGTGA
>DASYRW010000231.1:0-2799 GCA_036003985.1 Thermoplasmatota archaeon | reverse complement strand
CTCCGCTGCACCAGGTCGAACAACTCGCGCGGCACGATGCCGGAGTGCTTGCCCTTGTACTTCCTTCCGTTCCAGACGACGTAGCCGAGGTACACCGGGTTCGTCAGGAGGTACGAGACGCCGACGCCGGAGAAGGGCGCGCGCTTGTATCGGCGCCTGCGCACGCGCAGGTTGAGCCACGTGGCGACCTTCGCCATGCTCTCGCCGCGGGCGTACCGCTGGAAAGCCTCGCGCACGAGCGCGGCTTGCCGCGTCGGCCGCAACGTCCGCCGGCTCCTGGGACCAGTGAGGCTGTACCCGATCGGCGGCGTGCCGCCGACCCAGTAGCCGCGCTTCACGCCCTCGACCTTGCCCCGGTCGGCGGTCAGGAGGAAGACCTCGCGCCGGTGGTCGGCATAGCTGAACTGGTTCCTCAGGTGCAGCTTGTCGTCGGGCTTGCTCATGTCGAAGGTGCCACCGGTGCTGACGACCTCGATCCGCACGCCGTTCTCGACGCACGCCATGCTGAGCCGGGCGGCGTCGAGGTCGTTGCTGCCCAGCCTATAGGCGTCCCAGACGAGCAGCACGTCCACCGTTCCCCCTTCGATGAGCTGGAGGAGGTCGAGGAAGGCCAGGCGGTCGGTCCGGGTGCCGCTGGCGGTGTCCTCGAAGAGGCGCGCGAGGTCGTAGCCGCTGGCGCGGGCGTGCTTCCTGGCGCGCGTGGCTTGGTCCCTGGTGCTGCTGCCGAGGTGGACTTGGCCGGGGCTGCTGGCGCGCAGGTAGGCTACGGCGACTGCGTGGGCGCGGCGCGCGCGGCGCGGGCTGTGGAGGTGCGGGCGCGCTCGTGCGCGGCCGCGGGGGCGTGCGATCAAGGGCCCAGCCTCCGGTGGTCATGCTTCATCTCGGCAAGCCTCCCGCGCGCGCTACGAGTTCGACGCAGGAGGCGCTTTTTGGTTCAATGCGTGAAAGAGCGCAGGGTTGCTGGTTGTGCGCGCGCGTGCCGCGCCTCGCGTGTGCATCCGCTGGATGGTGACGCGTTCAGGTCGGGGCCGAACCGCGAACCGGCGTCTTTCGTCAGCTTTATGCCCCCTCATGGCATACGTCGCAGTGCCAGAACGCGGAGGCGCGAGGTTGCTCGCGTCCACCGGTTGGGCATCAAGGTCTCCGTCCGGAGTCCTTAGATGCCTTTTCGGTGAGCGCAGCGTCGCGCGTCGGTTCGAGCAGCCGGTCCTCCCAACCGCGGGAGGAGCATCCGGCCGCTTGAATACTCCTCTGCGTAGCCTGGCAGGACCGGCCAGACCATGCACCACGGACACGGCGCAAACACGCCCCTGCAAGCCGCTGAACACCAACCGGACGCCCCTTCCCTTCAGGCTGGGCGTGACTTTTGCCGGTCCGCGCTTGGTCTGGACGCCCCACCCTCGCGGGTGGGCTCCGCTGACCTGCCCGTTCCCCGCGGGCAGCCCCCCACCCCGCCCGCTCCTGCTGCGGGCGGGGCATCCCTTTCCTCACCCCGATCGCAGCGCGCGCCTACTTCCCCTCGGGCGCGCGACGCGCTGACGGCCCGCACCGACAGCCTCCCGCGGGCTTCCCTCGAGCCGCGCCCGGACTGCAACACCGGGCGCGGCCACCCCCTTCCCAGCGAAGTACCGCTGGACGCGCGGAGGATCATCGACTTCTTCGAAGCGATGGCGACCGCCGCACGAACCTCCGCCGGCGACACCCGCTCAGAGTTCGCGCAGGGCCTCTACACGGGCAACGCGAACGCGTTCGAGACCGCCGCGCACCACGTCCGGAACCTCGCGCTCTGGGCCAACGGCTTCATGTGGTGGTCGGAAGACCCGCGCGTCGAACTCCTGGACCTCGCCGTCGGGGTGAGCCAATGACGCTCCGCGTGGACGAGGTCCGCAAGAGCTTCGCGGACGAGGACACCGAGCTCACCCTCCCGCTCGACCTCAGCCTCGGCGGCGAGGCGTGGGCGGCTGCCCTGCGCGCCGCGGGGGTGCGCGCGTGACCGAGCCCAAAGCCACCAAGGCCGACGGCAAGAAGAGCGACGACTTCGCCCCCACGCTCGCCGAGCGCCTCCTCCGCGCCGCTCGCGCCATGCCCGACGTCGAGAAGACCGGCCGCAACCCCCACTTCGCCTACGCGTACCTGGAGGACAAGGAGATCACCGCTGCCGCCCGCCGCGCGCTCCTCGACAATGGGCTGCTGGTCATTCAGTCCTTGGAGAAGCTGGAGCAGACCAACCTCCCGAAGGAGCGCGGCGTCACGGTCCACACGCGCGCCTCGTGGAAGTTCACCCTCATCGCCGCGGGCGTCAGCGACGAGAGCGGCCAGCGCGAGATCCCGTGGACAAGCGAGGCCATGGACAACGGCGACAAGGGCGTGAGCAAGGCGGCCACGGGAGCGCGGAAGGACTTCTTCCGCACGCTCCTCATGGTGCCCGGCGGCGCCGAGAGCGAAGCCGACGCTGAGACCGACCGCGAACCCGCGGAGGCGCGCGCGACGGGCCGCGAAGGCCGCGGCGTCGCCCTCCACACGGTCAGCTTCAAGCCGACCGAGGCGCCCAGCGTGGCGCAGAAGAGCAGCCTGCGCGAGCGCGGCTTCGAGGAGGGCCCTGGCGGCCTCTGGGTCGCGAAGATGCCGAGCGCGCAGGCGACGAAGGAGAAGGAGCGTCTCAGCCAGTTCGGCGAGGTCACGATCGGGCTGCCGGAGGGAGCGTAGATGCCGGTCGTGGAGCGCAGCCTCGCGCTCGAGGGCGCGCCGCGCGCCATCGTCCCCGGCCACTTTCACGTCAGCGACCTGATGCAGCGGCCG
>DASYRW010000230.1:0-12804 GCA_036003985.1 Thermoplasmatota archaeon | reverse complement strand
GCGGGGTCGCGGGCGGCGACGCGCATCCTGCGAGGGCGGCGACGAGGAGCAGGAGGGCCGCGAGCGGAGCGCCCAAGGCAGCGCGGGGCATCGAGCGTGCACCCGGCCGACCGGCTCTTAACCGTTGTGGCTGCCACCTTGAACGCTTCGGTCCGCTGCCGCGACGCGCCCACGTCTTCACGAGGCTCGGTCGTGGCCGGCCGGGCGGGGGCCATTTCGCCCCCAGGGGCCCGAGCGGTGCGCGGCCCCTTCCGCCACGCTCATGCTGCCCGCGGAGCCGACGCAGGCTGTCGGGTGGTCATGGAGCGGCGCAGCGCCAGCCCGGGGTCGCGTCCTGCCCAGGCCACGCCCCGCGAAGGCGAGACCCCCGAGGAGTATCGCCAACGCGTCCGCCGCCGGCTCGCGCAGCTGCAGGAGCTGGTGGAGAACGCGGCCGTCAGCGACTTCGAGCAGCCGGCGGAGTTCTTCGAGGAGGACGAGTTCACCGAGCTCGAGGTGGGCATCTCCCTCGTGCTCGACGACCTGCGCGGCGTGCTGCGCGAGAACCAGGCCGCCAACGAGGCGCTGCGGCGCGAGAAGGACAGCCTCGACAAGTTCAACCGCGCGCTCGAGGAGCGCGTCCACGCCCGCACGCGCGAGCTGGAGTGGAAGGCCATCGAGCTGGAGACGCGCACGCGCGAGCTCGAGGCCGCCAACGCGGAGCTCATGAGCCAGGACAAGTACAAGTCCGACTTCCTCGCGGCGATGAGCCACGAGCTGCGCACGCCGCTCAACGCCATCATCGGCTACAGCGAGCTGCTGCAGGACCACGCCCAGGACCGGCTCAGCAAGCGCCACCAGCGGGCCTTGGGGAGCGTGCTGGACGCGGCGCGGCACCTGCTGAGCCTGATCAACGACCTGCTCGACCTGAGCAAGGTCAGCGCAGGCAAGATGGAGATCAACCCCGGCATGCTGGCCACGCGCGGCATCATGGAGAAGGTGCGCTCCATGGTCGCTTCCCAAGCGGAGCCCAAGGGTCTCCAAGTCCAGCTCGAGATCGCGCCCCAGGCGGAGGTCGCGTACGGCGACGCGCGCCGCCTCGAGCAGTGCTTGCTCAACCTCGCCAGCAATGCGGTCAAGTTCACCCCGCCCGGCGGCCGCGTGCTGCTCGCGGCCGTGCCCCACCCTGAAGGGGTCCAGTTCAGCGTCGCGGACACGGGCCCCGGCATCAGCGCCGAGGACCAGAAGCGGCTGTTCAAGGAGTTCGTGCAGCTGCAGGACGTGACGCGCCGCGAGCACGGCGGCACCGGGCTTGGCCTGGCGCTGACGAAGCGGCTCGTGGAGCTGCACAAGGGCCGCATCTGGGTCGAGAGCGAGGTGGGCAAGGGCAGCGCGTTCCACTTCACGCTCCCCTCCCCGCAAGCGCGGCCGCGCGGCCGCGAGGTGCTCGTGGTGGACGACGACCCCGTGTTCCGCCAGGCCTGCGCGGGCTGGCTGCGCGAGCTGGGCCTCGAGCCCGTCGAGGCCGGCACCGCCGAGAGCGCCCTCGCGTACCTGAGCGGCTCGAAGCCGAGCGCGGTGCTGCTCGACATCAACCTGCCCGGCATCACGGGCTTGGAGCTCGCGGGCAAGATCCGCGCCCATCCAACGGGGGCGAGCCTGCCGATCCTGTTCGTCACGGCCGTGCAGCTGAGCGAGGCGCAGCGCATGGCGCGCTCCACCTACCAGGGCGCGTGGATCCCCAAGTCGAGCCAGGTGCGGGAAGCCGTCGCAGCCGAGCTGCGCCGCCTCGGGCTCACCGACGACGCGCCCTCGCCCATGCCAGCCCAGCCGCGCATCCGGCTCGACGACGCCCCGAGCCGCCCGTCCGAGGAGGCCCTGCCATGACCCGCATCCTGGTCGCCGAAGACAGCCCCGTGAACATGGCCCTGCTGGCCGACATCCTCGAGATCGCGGGCCACGAGGTGCTCGAGGCCAGGAACGGCAAGGAGGCAGTGGAAGCCGCGAAGGCCCACAAGCCCGACCTGATCCTCCTCGACATGATGATGCCCGTCATGGACGGGTTCGAGGCCGCGCAGCGCTTGAAGGCAGACCCCGCGACGAAGGGCATCCCCGTCGTCGCGCTCACCGCGCTGGCCATGGAGGGCGACGAGCGCCGCGTGCGCGAGGCCGGCTGCGACGCGTACGTGACCAAGCCGATCGACACGCGCGCGCTGCCCCTGCTCCTCGACCAGTTGCTCGGACGCAAGCCCGAGGCTGCCGTGCCGGCGAACCTGCTGGCCACGCTCGACCACGAGCTGAGCGAGGGCCTGGAGGCCATCGTCGCGGGGCTCGAGCAGGTGCAGCGGCGGCCCAACGACCATGCCGCCATCAAGCAGGTCGCGCACTGGGCCCACCGGCTGCGCGGCGGCGCGGTCGCGGTGCAGCTGGACGACCTCGCACGCGCCCTCGGCGCCATCGAGGAGACCGCGCGGCGCGCCGACGCGCACGGCCGGCTCGAGGGCCCGCCGCTGGAAGAGGTCCGCACCCACCTCATGCAGGCGTACGCCATCCACGAGCGCCTGCGCCGGGACGGCGCGGGCGCCTAGGCGCGCGGCGCGGCAAGCGCGCGCCGTCCGGCGCGACGGCGGTCTCACGAAAGTGGGTCTCTGCCAGCGTGCACGCTCGCGCCGGCGGGTCCAGAAGTCCTTTGTCTGCGCGCTGATAGCAGCTTCGCAACGCGGATCAAAAAGAACACGCCATGTCTGGCGAGCGATAAAAGCCAGGCTTATGAATAAGCTGACCTTCCGCACTTAAAGGCAGCCACAATTTATTAATATGGATGCCACCTTCCTAGCGCCGGAAGGACGGCCCCCGCGCATGGTCCCGCTCGGCAAGGTGGTCAACGTCACCCGCCACGGACACGTCCTGGTCCGCGGCGCCGGCAAGCCTCGCTTGGGCGCGCCGGTCTCCGATGCGCGCGGCCGGCCTGTCGGGCGCATCGCGGACCTCATCGGTCCCGTCCGCGAGCCCTACGTCCTCATCGCCCCCGCCCGCGGCGCCGACGCCCGCCGGCTGCTGGGCCAGGAGCTCTTCACCAGGTGATCCTATGGCCAAGGAAGATGTCGATGCGGAGCAGATCGAGGAGGTCAGCCAGTGCCCCGAGTGCGCCTCCAAGAACCTGGTGCGCGACTACGAGCGCGGCGAGCTGGTCTGCCAACAGTGCGGACTGGTGCTCGATGAGGCCTTCATCGACCAGGGCCCCGAGTGGCGCGCCTTCGACCACGAGCAGCGCGAGAAGCGCGCGCGTGTCGGTGCGCCCATGACGTACACGATCCACGACAAGGGTCTCAGCACCGAGATCGGCTGGCGCAACAAGGACAGCTACGGCAAGAACATCCCCACCAAGTCCCGCGCCCAGCTCTACAGGCTCCGCAAGTGGCAGCGCCGCATCCGCGTGAGCAACGCGACGGAGCGCAACCTGGCCTTCGCGCTCAGCGAGCTGGACCGCATGGCCTCGAGGATGGGTCTACCGCGCAACGTGCGCGAGACCGCGGCCATGATCTACCGCCGCGCGGTGCAGAAGAACCTCATCCGCGGCAGGAGCATCGAAGGCGTCGCCGCTGCGTCGCTCTACGCTGCCTGCCGGCAGTGCAACGTCCCGCGCACGCTGGACGAGATCGCGGACGCGAGCCGCGTCAGCCGCAAGGAGATCGGCCGCACGTACAGGTTCATCGCGCGCGAGCTGAAGCTCAAGCTGATGCCCACGAGCCCCATCGACTACATCCCGCGCTTCTGCTCCGAGCTGAAGCTGAGCGGCGAGATCCAGGCGAAGGCCGTGGAGATCCTGAAGCAGGCCGCGGACAAGGAGCTGACGAGCGGGCGCGGCCCGACCGGCGTGGCCGCTGCCGCGCTGTACATCAGCTCCATCCTCTGCGGCGAGCGCCGCACGCAGCGCGAGGTGGCCGACGTCGCCGGCGTCACGGAAGTGACGATCCGCAACCGCTACAAGGAGCTGGCGGAGAAGCTCGACATCGACATCATCCTGTGAAGCGCGACGCGCCGCTATCCCCGCAGCCCGAGCCACGCCAGCGCCGTCGCAGGCAGGCTGAGCGCCAGCGGAACCCACTGGAAGGGCTGCAGCGCTCCGAGGCCGCCGGGCAACCCCGCCTCGATCCACAGCCGGTGGCCGAAGCCCCAGAACACGACCATGAGCACCTCGGCGCCGGCGAGCGCCCCGACGCTCCAGGCCGCTCCCGCGCGGACCCCGTACCAAACGAGGGCGACCTCGAGCGAGCCGACGCCGACGAGCAGTCCCGAGACCATGCCGAGCGTGATCTCGCGCAGCTTCATCACGTCCGCGTGCTGCCGCAGCTCCTGCGGCGGCTTGCCGAAGATGACGCGGTCCGCCTCCTCGTTGTAGATGAGGATGCTCGGCACCCACCCTTGCCGGATGGAGAGCGGTGTCGCCACGCCGATGAACACGTGGAACAGGCCGGCCAGCGCGAACAGGACCGCGGCCAGGCCCAGGGGGCTGCTCCACTCGACCATGGGCCGCCGGATCCTTGCGCCACGTCATGGCGCTTCCGTTTCGCGCGGGCGACCTAGCGGATGCCCAAGCCTTTAGGCTCCGGCAGCGATGCGCCATCATGTGGATGGAACGCCGCGCGGCGGCAGGCGGGGTGGGCGCCATCTACGGCCTCGGCTTCTTCGGCGCCCTGGTCTACTACATCCAGACCGCGACCAGTTTCGGGGACGGCCTGCTCGGCGTGATCAAGGCGCTGCTCTGGCCCGGCTTCCTCGTGTACGGTCTCCTCCGGCACGTCGGCGCGTGAGACCCGCAAACTCCATCCTCGCGTGGTCCATGGCCGGACCGTGGGCCTCTCCGCCCTGCGCAAGATCCTCGCGCTGCAGCCCTTCGACCCGGCGCAGCTGCGCGGCCGCACGGTCGCGGTGGACGCGGACAACCTCATCTGGTCGTTCGTGACCGCGATGGCTGCGACCGGCGACGCGCCGACCAACGCCCACCTCCTCGGCCTCGCCGGGCGGCTGCGCCTCTACGCCCGGTGGGGCGCGCGCAGCATCTGGGTGTTCGACGGCGCGCAGCCCTCCCTGAAGGAAGCGACGCTCCTCGCGCGCGCCGAGCGAATCGACACCGCGCGGGCCGCAGGGAACCAGCTGGGCGGGACCGAGGTGACGGAGGACGACCTCGCCGAGTGCCGCGCGCTGCTCGGGCTGCTCGGCGTTCCTTTCCTCGAAGCGCCAGGCGAAGCCGAGGCCCAGTGCGCGCAGCTCGTCGCGAGCGGGAAGGCGTGGGCGGCCGTGACGCAGGACTGGGACATCGCGCTCTTCGGCGCGCCGCGCGCCCTGCGCAACCTCACGGGCAGCACGACACGCGCACCGGAGATCCTCGACCTTCCAGCCGCGCTGGCGATGGCGGGCCTCTCGCGCGAGGAGCTGGTCGACGCGGCGATCCTCATCGGCACGGACTACAACGAGGGCATCCCGGGGATCGGCCCGGTGAAGGCGGTGCGGCTCGTGAAGAAACACGGCACCCTTGTGGGCGCGCTCGCAGCGCTTGGCGTGACGATGACGGAAGCGAATGCCGTCCGCGACCTCTTTTTCGAGCATCCCATCGACACGGCGTACCGGCCCCGCTTCGCCGCACCCAAGGCCCGCGCGGCACTCGCGATGCTCACGGCGCGCGGGTTCGCGGAGGACCCGGCGCGGCGGACCGTGGAGGACGTCGCGAAGCTGCACGACACTTGACCGCGCGCCATCCGGATCACGCGCGGACCCGCTCCACCAGCCCGTCGAAGCCTGCGTCGAACGACGCGATGGGCGCGCGCATGTCCTCGGCCATCACGAGCAGGATGCAGTCGGTCACGCTCAGCCGCTTCGCATAATGGCGGAAGTGCGCGTCGACCGCGCGGCCCAGTTCTTCGCGCCCCGTCCGGAGCGGGTGGACCAGCGGCGGCACACCTTTGCGCCCCGTGAACAGCGACGCATAGCGCCGGGAGACCTCGACGCGCCCCGCGCGGCGCTGGAGGAGCGTCAGTCCTTCGACGAGGACGTGCTCGCTCGTCACCGGCTTGCCGAGATCTCCGGCGGCGCATCGCGCGAGGATCGCCCGCGAGTCCGCGTGCAGAGGGTCCCGCGGGTTGACGAAGCCGACCAGCACCGAGGTGTCGAGCACAACCGACATCAGGCACCGTAGACGACGTCGTCGATCTGCTCCGCGGGCACGGCTTCGAACCCCTCATCCTCCTCGACGAGCGCGACCCACTTGCGGAACTGCTGCCGCGTGAGTGGTGTCCATGTGGCCTCGGCGACGAACCGGTCGCGGTGGCGCAGCGCGAACTCCAGGGCCTTCCCCATGGCCTCCTGCTGCGTCGGCTTCTCTCCGGTCGCAGCGAGCATCGCCTGGCGGAGGCGCTCCAACTGGGCCTTGTCCTCGTCGCGGATGCGGACCGGGCTCGTCGCCACGAAGGTTTGTAGCTTTTGCTACAACATATAGTTTGGGCCCCCGGCTTGGGCCTCGAAACGGAAGCCTGCGCGACGTGCGCTTCTGCACCGAAATGAGCCGCATCACGCGCGGCGCGCGCCTGTGGCGAGGACCATCGTGGCCTGGAACCGCACCTTGCCGTCCGCGAACCGGCGGCGCGCCTCGGCCTGCACCTCGGCCGCAGCCTGCTCGAAGGCCTTGGGCTCGAGCTCGGCGCGGAACCAGTCGAAGAGCGAGGACGAGATCTCCTGCACCGCGCCCCAGAAGGCCTCGGGCGTGCCGGGGAAGTCCCATGCCACCTCGACCGCGCGCTCCTCCACGCTGTCGAAGCCGGCGGCCTCCATGACGTTGGCCAGGCTGCCCGGCGCGGCGAAGCGGAAGGGCCCAGGCTCGTCGGGGTCCGGCGCGCGGGGCGCCATGCGCTGGAAGAACGGCCCGCTCACGCTCGTCAGGAAGGGGTTCCCCTCGGGCGGCCCCCACGCGAGCAGCGTCGCGCGGCCGCCCGGGCGAAGGACGCGGCGCATCTCGCGCAGGGCCTTCTCGGGCTGCGGGAAGAACATGACGCCGTGGCTGCACGTGACCACGTCGAAGCTCGCGTCCGCGAAGGGCAGCGCGTCGGCGTCGGCCTCGCGGAAGTCCACGTTCGCCACGCCGCGCGCCCGCGCGAGGCGCTGCGCGCCCTCGACCATCGCGGGCACCAGGTCGCTCGCGGTCACGCGCCCACTCGGGCCCACGACCTTGGCAAGCGCGAAGGCGATGTGCCCGGGACCGCACGCCACGTCGAGGACCCGCGCGCCCGGCCGCGCGCCCGAGGCGGCGACGACGACGTCGGTCGTCTCGCGCAGCCACGCCGCGATGACGTCGGCATGCTTGACCCAGCCCTTGGCTTCGCGGGTCCAGCCGTCCCGGACCTCCTCCTTGACCGCGCGCGCCTTGGCGTCGTCCATGGCCCTGCACCGCGAGGAGGGGGCTTAGCGGTTTTCCCAGATCGACTCACCCGAGCCGCCGGAACTTCAGCACCGCGAGCGGCGCGAAGACCGCGATGATGCCCAAGCACCAAGCCACCGTCAGCAGCCCGTCGTTCCCGATCGGCGTCCCGAGCGCGAGCGCGCGCACGGCGTTGGCCGCGAGCGTGATCGGGTTGTTGGCCGCGAAGCCCTCGAGCCAATCGGGCATGGTCTGCACGGGCACGAACACGCTGCTCACGAACACGAGGGGGAAGACCCACGTGAAGCCGAGCATCTCCGCGCTCTGGACCGTCTTGGCGAACATGCCGATGCTGGCCGCGATCCACGAGAACGCGAAGGCGAACAGCGCGCCCAAGCCGACCGCCATGAAGGCGTCGAGCAGGCTGCCTTGGAAGCGGAAGCCGATGGCGTAGCCCACCCCAGCCATGATCAGGATCGCGAGGGTGTTCCAGATCGTGTCGGTCATCACGCGCCCCGCGAGCACGGTGCTGCGCGAGATCGGAAGGGAGCGGAAGCGGTCCATGATGCCCTTCTGCATGTCCTCGGCGAGCTTGATGCCGGTGCCCATGGCGCCGAACACCACGGTCTGCACGATGATGCCGGGGATCAGGAAGTTCACGTAGTTGCCGTTCGGCGTCGCGATGGCGCCGCCGAAGACGAAGGCGAAGAGCAGCGTGAACATGATCGGCTGGATGACCGTGTACACGATGAGCTGCGGCACGCGGACGTAGTGCAGCAGGTTGCGGCGCGTCATCGCCACCGCGTCCTCCACGGGCCAGGCCAGCCGCGCCGCGAACGTCGCCCCGGTCACGCGTTCGCCTCCCCTTCCTGGGCGGTCTTGCCCGTGATCGCGAGGAAGACGTCGTCGAGCGTCGGCCGGCGCAGCGCGATGTCGCTCGCCTCGATCTTCGCGGCGTCGAGGCGGCGCACGACGTCCGTCAGGCTCTGCGCGCCGGCTTTCGCGGGGACCAGCACGTGGAGCCGCGCCGCGTCGGTCTTCGCGCCGAGGTCGGCCAGCGCCTTGGCCGCGGCCGCCAGCCTCGCTGGATCGGCGACGGTGACCTCGACGACCTCGCCGCCGACGCGCGCCTTGAGGGCGTTCGCCGTGCCCTGGGCGATGATCGTGCCGTGGTCCACCACCGCGATCGCGTCCGCGAGGCGGTCGACCTCTTCCAGGTATTGCGTGGTGAGCAAGATCGTCTTGCCCTCCTGGCGCAGGCCCTCGATGACGTCCCACACCGCGAGCCGCGAGCGCGGGTCCAGGCCCGTGGTGGGCTCGTCGAGGAACAGCACCTCGGGGTCGCCGATGAGGCTGGCCGCGACGTCGAGCCGCCGCCGCATGCCGCCGGAGTACGTCCCCGCGGTGCGGTCGGCAGCGTCGAGCAGGTCGAAGCGCGCCAGCAAATCCTGCGCGCGGCGCTCCGCCTCGGCGCGCGGCAGGTGGTAGAAGCGCGCCGTCAGCACAAGGTTCTCGCGGCCCGTGAGGTTGTCGTCCACGGCCGGCATCTGGTTGCACAGGCCCATGGCCGCGCGCACCTTGCCCGGCTCGCGCGCGACGTCGTGGCCGGCGACCGAGGCGGTGCCCGCGTCGGCGCGGAGCAGCGTGGCGAGCACGCGCACGAGGGTGGTCTTGCCCGCGCCGTTCGGCCCCAGCAGGCCCAGGATGGTGCCGCGCTCGACCTGGAGGTCCACGCCGCGCAGCGCCTCGACCTTGCCGAAGGATTTGCGCAGGCCGGTCGCCTGGATGCCGGTGGCCACGCGGTCCGCACCCCCGCGCAGGGCATAAAGACCACGGGCGACCGGGGCTGGTCCCGCGCGCGCTGCCTGGGCCAGCACAACTCAAGTAGGACCTCGTGCTTGCCCCTGCAGGTGGGTCCATGGGCCTGCGCGCGCGCGACCACGAGCGGCGGGAGCTTTTCGGAGCGAAGTGCTCCAAGTGCGGCAAGCAGGCGCAGGTGCCGTGGGACCCCAAGAAGGAGCCGGCGCGCGTGGTGATGTGCCGCGACTGCCGCGACTTCTACGCGCCCTGAGCATGGAGGCGGTCGGGTTCCGGCCCGCGCAGCCGCGCGACGCCGCCGATGTCGTCGCGGTCGTCAACGGCGCCTACCGGGGCGAGCTCGGCAAGGCCGGCTGGACCCATGAGATGGGCCTCGTCGCGGGCCCACGCATCAGCGAGCAGGGATTCCTCGAGATGCTCGCGCGCCCCGGCAGCGTCGTGCTCGTCGCGGAGCGCGCAGGTCGCGTGGTCGCTTGCGTGCACCTCGAGGCCGGGGGCACGGAATGTTTCCTCGGCATGCTCTCCGTGCGCGTCGCGGAGCAGGCCTCGGGCCTCGGCCGCGCGCTGCTCGCGCACGCCGAGGGGTACGCGCGCGAGCGCTTGGGCGCCCGCGTGATGGCCATGCACGTCGTCGCGACGCGGACCGAGCTGGTGGCGTGGTACGAGCGCCGCGGCTACCGCCGCACCGGCCAGCGCGTGCCCTTCGCGCCGCGGCCGGGCATCACGCTCCTGCAGGGCCCGCTGGAGTTCGAGCGGCTCGAGAAGGCCCTGCGCTAGACGCCAGCGTGGGGCCGCACGCGGCGGCCGCGGCTCGTCGAGGCCGTGATCGCGTAGAACGCCGCCAGCAATGCGATGAGCGCGAAGCTCGCCGGCACGCTCACGAAGGCCAGCGCGAACGCGAGGCCGTACGCCGGCGGCGCGACGCGGTACGCGCGCGTGATCGCGCGCAGGTGCTCGTCCGGGACGTGCTTGGCGATGAGCCTGCGGTGGCGCGCCGCGTAATGCCACCACGCCTGGAACACGAGGGCGATGATCACCCACGTCCCAGCGTAGACCGCCCCCGCCGTGCGCTCGCCCCCGTGGCCCAGGTGCTCGGCGAAGAGCGCCGTCGAGAAGGGCACGACCGTGATCATGAGCAGCAGCAGGCCGTTGAGCAGGTGGAACGGGACGTCGGGGCCGTCGAGGATGCGCAGCACGTTGCGGTGGTTCACCCACATGATGAGGATGACCACGAAGCTGGTCACGTAGGCCAAGAAGGCCGGCCACTCGTCGGCGAGCGCGTCGAGCAGCGCGCCCGCGTCCGCGACCGACTCGGCCGGTGGGATGTGTAGGTCCAGCACGAGCAGCGTGATGGTGATGGCGATGACGCCGTCGCTCAGCGCCTCCAAGCGCACGTTCAGGTTGGCCTCGTCCCCGTCCTGCACGCGGCGCGAAGGGCGCTGCCGCCCAAGAAGCTGGTGAAATGCGTCGGCCCAGCCTTGCTTGCGCGGCTGACGCGCCCCGTCATCCCAGCTTCTTCGCCAGGGCCTCGATGGTCGCCCAGCCCCGCGTCGTCGCCGGCACGCCCAGCGTCGCCTCGACCAGCTCGTTAGGGTAGAAGCGGCCTTGCTGGTTGCGGCGCACGCTCAGCGCGAAGGGCCCGCGCACGCCGACGAGCCGCACCTCCCACGCGCCGCTGGCGGGCCGCTCGACGGGGAACGTTGGCAGGGTGCGCGGCACCGCGCCGAGGACGCTCACGAAGGGCCGCGCGCCCGTGGGCACGCGGCCGAACGGCCGCGCCTCGACGAGCTCGCGCACGTCCGCGGCCTTCACGGCCATGACCTCGGCCTCGAACGGCAGCGCCGCACCGAAGGCTGCGCGCACCTTGCGCGCGTCGCTGCTGCCGCGGACGATGAACGTGCCGGCGGCGCCGAGGCTGGCCACCTCGAGGTCGGCCAAGTCCTTCGCGAGCACGCTGGGCTGGAACCGCTTGCGGCCCAAGTTCACGCCGCGCAGGAACACCACGAGCGCCATGCGGTCACCGCGCCCGCGGCCCGCGACGCGTCGCGCGGCTTGGGGCGCACGCGGCCGGCAGGCCCGGCGCAGCCCAAAGCGTCTCGCCCCCCCCGGCGGGACCTGGCGAAGTTCGGGACTCCGAGGAAGCGACCAGGGGAACCATCTGGGCAAAGTTACTTGTCACCCGCCCCGGCTGCCGGCGCGAAACCCCGGGAGGGCGTGCCTGGACCCATCCAGGGTCCGCGGCATTCCGCACCGACCGCACCCTCATGCCCGTGCAGCCTCTCGGGGAATCGAGGTGGACACCATGCCAACCATCAACAACCCCAAGGACGTGCCCGCGGACATCCGGACCGAAATCACCAACGCCTTCGGCTTCGTGCCGTCGATGTTCAACACGCTGCCGCCCGCGCAGATGCGCATCTTCTGGACCGCGCTGCGCGACTTCCAGCTCAGCGACAAGACGCTGCTCAACGGCAAGACCAAGGAGCTGATCGGGCTGGGCGTCGCGAGCACGATCCCGTGCCACTACTGCGTGATCTTCCACACCGAGGCCGCGCGTCTCAACGGCGCCAGCGAGCACGAGATCCAAGAGGCCATCTTCATGGCCGGCCTGACCCGCATGGGCTCGACCATCCTGAACGGCGCCCAGGTCGACCAGAACACCTTCGACAAGGAACTGAAGGACATCGTCGCGTACATCAAGAAGCAGGCGGCCGCGGGCGGCGTGAAGCACTGAGCTAGCGCATCCACAGCTCGCGCAGGCTCTCGGGCAGCGCCGCGAGCTCCACCGCGACCAGCAGCTGCTCGTGGGCCTCCGTCGCCGACGCGCCCGCGGGCAGCTCGCTCCCTTTCAGCGCGCCGCGCACCGCGTTGGCCAGCGCTGGACCGGGAGGCTTGCGGCCCGCTTTCTCCTCCTCCGCCAGCCGCGCGGCCTCGCGCATGACGGCGCCGCGGAAGCGGCGGGTCCACGCGGGGCCCTTCTCGGTCCGCTCGAGGAGACCCCAGCCCACGAGGTCCTGCTCCGCAGCCGCGAGCGCGCGCTCATCCACGCGGAGACGCAAGCACGTCCGGGGGCAAGAGGCTTGCCGCAGGCGGGGCCAGCAGCGCAGCCTGCAGGGGCCTGAGCGCCGCGGGCGCTGCGTGCAGGCGCAAGCGCCCGCCCTCCGGCCGCACCTCGAGCAGCCCCCAGGCGCGGAGCCTGTCTGCGTGGTGCTTCACCGACGACCGCGCGACCCCGAGCGCGCGCGCCGCCTCGGCCGGCGTGCAGCCGTCGCGCGCCACATGAGCTAGCACTCGCTGTACCCGCACCGCATGCACTTCACGCAGCCCTCCTCGAAGGAGAGCATGCCCTCGCACTCGGGGCACTCGGGGCTGTGGCCGGACTTGACCAGCTGCCGCGTCGCGTCGGGCCCGGACTCGTTGTCGAGCTCCTCGTCGACCTGCACCACGGAGACAGGCTTCGCGGGCTCGACCTTGCCCTGCGCGAACGCATCGACCCTGGCCTGGATGCTCTTGTGCAGCTCGCCGCTCATCTGGCGCTGCAGCGCCTTGGCCAGCGCATCGGGGACAGAGTAGACGCGCTCGCCGTGGTCCCACGC